>CAJWEH010000044.1 GCA_913031135.1 uncultured Puniceicoccaceae bacterium
CTTGGCCCTAAAGATAGCCAAAGGCACTCAAAATAAGCTTAACAAGCATTGAGTGCCTTTGGCTATCAAGTGTTCAGCACTTGGCTGAACACTTTGTGAAATGAAAACTAAAAGGTATTTAAAATTCGAAATATTTAAAAACTCAAATGCGTCTGCTAGGACTCATCATTTCTTGAATTTGCGACATTCACTTTTAGCGAACGTCCGGCAAGTGAATACCCATCTAGTTGTTGGATTGCTAAATGAGCTTCTTGCTCATCCTGCATTTCCACAAAACCAAATCCTCGGGGACGGCCGCCACCTGGCTGAGTTACGATGATTGCATCTTCAACGGTTCCAATTGTTGAAAAAATTGTATTTAAATCCTCACCGGTTACTTCGAATGGTAAATTTCCAATATATAATCGTACTGACATAATGATATAAATAAATAAACGTACAGGAAATTAAATGAAAACAAATAAAGCAACTAAAAACGCTTCTCGCTTTTCATTCAGAAAATTTTTACTTAATTACACTTAATCGAATGAAAAAAAATCCTGAAAGAAAAACCATACTGCGTGTTTCAAGCTATTTATTTCGCTATAAAGGCTTATTTGCTCTGACTATGCTATTTGCTGCCATGATGACTCTATTAGAGATCAGTGTGCCCTTAGCCATCCAATCGATATTTGATCAAATTGAAACGAGCGGCTCTTTGGATACCCTTTGGTTTGGGATTGCATTGATTGGTGGTCTATATGTGGGCAGTGAGGTGTTTAATTGTTTAAGGATTCGGGTTAATAATATCTTGGAGCAAAAAGTTCTTTTTAATATGCGACAAGATTTACATAGCAAATTACTGCATCTTTCTGTTTCATTTTATGACCAACGAAAAAGTGGTGAATTGGCATCTCGAGTGATTGAAGATGTAGCGGCCGTCGAGCGGGCACTTTTAGATGGAACTGAGCAGGGACTCGGCTCGATCCTTAAAATTCTTGGTATTAGCACTGCCCTATTCCTGATGCAGCCAACGCTCGCATTTTGTGTATTTCTGCCCGTACCAATACTCTTTATTATTGGGGTTCTCTATGCCAAGCGTTCTAGGCAAGTTTGGAAGAAAGTGCGTGAGAGTGCGAGTGATCTCAATAGCTTAATTGTTGAAGACATACAGGCAAATCGCTTAATTCAAAGCTTTGGCCTTCAGGATCGTGAACAAGAGCGTTTTGAAAAAAAGGCTAGCGATTTAAAAGAAAAAAACATACGGGCGATGTTTCGCTGGGCTTATTACAGCCCCTCGACTACCCTTGTTACTAAATTGGGTTTTTTAAGTATTGTGGGAATTGGTGGGTTCATGGTCTTTAGTGCAGAGACCGACTTTACGATTGGCACACTGATTGCTTTTTTCCTGCTCGCAAATATGCTTTACCAACCGATTGCACAACTACATGGTCTGAACCATTTATTAGCAGCAGGACGTGCCTCAGG
The DNA here is from genome assembly GCA_913031135.1 of uncultured Puniceicoccaceae bacterium. Lineage (GTDB taxonomy): Bacteria > Verrucomicrobiota > Verrucomicrobiia > Opitutales > Coraliomargaritaceae. The sequence continues at coordinate 1,468 of CAJWEH010000044.1, forward strand.
CGAGCGAGTCTTTGAAATTTTAGATGCCCCTATCGAAGTCCCTGAATCGGATGATTGTGTCGCCCTCAAAGAAAGCGCCGTCTCCATTGAATTTAATGACGTCTGTTTCAAATACGATGATCGGGATATTCTGCTCAATAAACTAAACCTTTCGATTGAAAAAAATAAGGTGACGGCGCTTGTTGGTCATACGGGCGCTGGGAAGTCGACGATTGCAAATCTTGCCATGCGAACCTACGATGTGAGCGATGGTGCTATTTATTTTTCTGGTGTAGACATTCGTCAGATTGCTTTGCAATCCCTGCATGACCATATCGGCTTTGTCGCTCAAGACCCATTTTTGTTTGATGGAACGATCCGAGACAATTTGATATTGGGCAAGATCGATGCGAGCGATGAAGCGATTGAGTCAGCACTGAAAAAAGCATCCGCTTTTGAATTTGTCTCAGGCTTACCAAATGGACTCGACACTTTAATCGGAGAAAAGGGCATTCGTCTCAGCCAAGGAGAAAAGCAACGCATTACAATCGCTAGAGTTCTTTTGAAAAACCCTCCTTTTGTTGTTTTAGATGAAGCGACGGCGAGTGTTGATACTCTAACAGAAAAAAAGATCCAAGAAGCATTAGAAAATTTGGCTCAAGAACGCACTGTTTTGGTCATTGCTCACCGCTTATCAACGGTTAAAAAGGCGGATCAAATTGTCGTGATCCATAACGGGGAAATCGCAGAGAAGGGAACGCATAAAAGCCTATTAGATGAAAATGGTACTTATGCACAGTTGTGGAAATATCAAAGTGATTGGATCCCTGAAAAATTCAAATTATAAAACTTTGTATTTACTGGAAATATTTTTCCCACTTGACCTAAAAAATAAAAAAAAGTCTAATCATATGACCGCAAGGTATCACTTATGAATGATGATCCATCAAATAACTCCAAAGCAAATTTAGTTAAAGAACTGACCGTAGAGAATAAATTGGGAGTTCACGCACGACCTGCTGCCATGATTGTAAGAATCACAAGTACATACCCAGGAGATGTTTGGGTTGAAAAAGATGGCGAACAAGTGAATGGCAAAAGCATCATGGGCTTAATGATGCTTGCTGCAGGCAGTGGATCTAAGTTGCGTTTTTCATTAGAAGGACCCCCAAAAGAAGCCGTCACTATTTCTGAACAATTAGAAAGCTTGTTCAAAAATATGTTCGAGGAAATTTAAAAAATACTTAAATTAAAGTAAGAAAAATCTGAAGTGAGCGATCTTTAAAGACTATACGATCTACTTCAACACATGCAATTTTCTAGACAATTATTCTATATCTTAGGCGTTTCATCAATTGTTTGTCTCGTAGGCTGTTCCAGCATTGATGATGCTTACGCTCATAGCGGATACACCATTCCAGAGGGTTGGATTGGAAAAAATGATCAACGACCATCTTTAGGAGACAGTACTTGGATTGACTACCTCTCAGAAAACGAACCACTGCAGGCACTAATCAAAAAAGGCTTAGAGTCTAACTACAATCTATCGATTGCTCAATCAAGAATGCGACTTGCAGGTGCTGAACTTAAAGCCATTAAACCTAATCGATTACCTTCCATTAACGGGCAACTACAAGGAATTCGAGCAAAGTCTATTTCACCATTACCCGTGGTGAACACAGAGCCTGAAATCTCTAATGATTACTCACTAAGTTTTGCATTGAATTGGGAACTTGATCTTTGGGGCAAGTTGCATAACGAAAAGCAATCTCGTTTCTTTAATTACCAAGCAGCTAAAGCTGACTTTAAGTTCGCTCAAATTTCATTAGCGTCACAAATAGCAAAACTATGGCTGAATATTATGCACGCCAAAGGTCAGGTACAACTATCAGAACAAATTTTAGAAGCCTATACGCATATTGAACAATCTATGAAAGAACGCTATATAAGCGGCCTAGTCTCAGCAGAGGATTATCTCAATGTTCAATCGTCCAAAGAGGCTCTGCAAGAAGAGCAATTAACACTTAAAAAGCAATCCGAAGTATTGACGCGTTCTCTTGAAATCCTTCTGGGAGACTACCCAAGCGGCCAGTCCATAACATATACCCCACTACCTGATTTCAAAACACATATCCCTTCGAATCTACCCTCCGATTTATTGCTCAATAGGCCTGATATCGTTTCTGCTGAAAAACGCATTCAATCAGCGAAAGCTTTGGTTAAAAGTGCCCAAAAACAACGTTTCCCACGGATACAATTGACAGGAACTTATGGTAATGCCTCTGATGCATTAAAAAACCTATTGGATTCAGATCTTACTTTATGGTCTGTAGGTACTGGAATCACACAACCTTTGATCAATCATGGTACAATTAAAGCAGGAATAGAGCAGACAAAAGCACGCTTCTCCGAAGCTGAAGCATATTACAATCAAACCGTGCTTAACGCATTCTCTGAAGTTGAAAATGCGCTTTCGAATGAATCCTATTTATCCAGAGAGCGCCATTCCAATGATCAACAACTCAAACAAGCCCGTGAAATTGCTCGAATCAATAAAGAATCTTACATTAACGGACACGGAGATTTTTTAACTCTTATGAATGCTTTTATAAATGTCCTCAATGCAGAAAGGATGCATTTACAAATCAAACGCTCACAACTAGAAAATAGGATTCAAATATATCACGCATTAGGAGAATCTTTTGTCGAATCATGAAAAAAATTTTACCACTCATTTTATTAGCTGTCGCTCTAGGGATTTCCTACTTGCTAATTTCTATTCAACCTAAGGCAAAAAAAATTGAGCCACCCTCTTTAATAACACCTGTTGAATATCTAGTAGCAAAAGCAAAACCAACTACGATCCGCATTGAATCTGAAGGAATTTTACAACCTAGAATTGAAACGCAATTCATCAGCCCAGTGGCAGGTCAAGTGATTGAGATTGGAGAAAATTTTTATCCAGGGCGTTTTTTCCAGAAGGGAGAAGTCCTTTTTAAATTAGACGATTCGGATTATCAATTTCAGGTAAAGAGTGCTGAAACGAATTTAGCTCAGGCTGAATTGGCATTCAAACTAGAAAAAGCACTATCCGTTCAAGCAAAAAAAGATTGGGAGAAATTGAACTTAGGTGAAGCCAATGATCTAGTTCTAAGAAAACCACAACTCAAGCAAGCAAAGAAAAATTTAGAAAGTGCGCAAGTCAGTCTAACATTTGCGCAAGAACAATTAGAAGATACTGTTTTCCGCGCTCCTTATTCAGGATATCTACTCAGCAGAACCATTGATCTTGGCACTGAAATAACGGGGGGGATGTCAGGACCCATCGCCTCAGCATACTCAAGTGGCGATGCCGAAATACGATTGCCTCTAACTGAAAGTGAAAGGCTTTTAATCGACACCAAAAATCTTAACGAAAATACTGTACGGCTTTACGATTCAGGCAAACTAGTCGCTCAAGGTAAGATTCAACGCATTGAAGCCTCTTTAAATCCTAATAATAGACTCTTTTATGCCGTTGCTTTAATTGAGAATGCATTCCTTGAAGATAATCAAATTCACACCTCTGAAATGTTTAGGGGGCAATATTTAGATGCTATGATCGATGGGATCCTTATTGATAAAGCATTTACTTTGCCGAATGAAGCGATTCGAGAATCCTCAACCATCTACACCATCACAAATCAAAATCAGCTCGTAGAAAAAAACATTACGGTGATCAGCAGTAATTCGAATCAAGTGATCGTTAGCACAGGCTTGGATGACGGTGATCGTGTGGTCGTTAGTCCAGTCCCATTCTACATTAACGGCATGTCGGTTAAACCCATCTTAAAACCATGATTCGCTGGTTTACAGAAAATGGAGTCGCTGCAAATTTACTAGCAGGCGTCATAGTAATCACGGGATTATTCATAGCGTCCACGATTAAATTAGAGTTATTCCCCAAGATCACATTAGATTTTGTGAGCATATCGGTTCCCTATCCTGGAGCTGCTCCTAGCGAAGTGGAATCTGGGGTCGTTGAATTAATCGAAGATCGAATACAAGACATCGAAGGAATTAAAAAAATCAATTCTCAAGCATCTGAGGGGTTTGCTTTCGTAAATGCTGAGATAGAGCGTTCTTACGACATCAAGGCGATTAGCGATAAAATAAAATCTCGAGTCGATACGATCACAAACTTCCCGATTGAAGCAGAAGAACCACAGGTTGAGGAAATCTTAATTCAAAATGAAGTCATATCGTTAGCCATCTATGGCGACACAGATACAAAAACGCTTAAAACAATTGCAGACTATCTAAAGAGTGAACTCAATTTTCAAAAAGGAATCTCTCAGGTTAAAATAAAAGGACTGACTGCACCAGAAATAGCGATCCATATTTCAGAAGCTACTCTAGTAAAACATAAACTAGATTTAAATGATATTTCCCGGGCAATACAAAGCGAAGCAGTCGATATTCCTGGAGGAACCATTCGAGCCAGAGAAGGAGAAATTCTTCTTCGAACAAAAGCAAAGGCATACAATGCCAAGGACTTTGAATCCATACCCGTCGTAAAAAATTCAGATGGTAGTGTCTTAGAAATAAGTGACCTAGGTACCGTAAGCGATGGATTCAATGAAAATAAAATTATATCTAAATTTAATGGAAAAGATGCAGTAGTTTTAAGGATTTTTGCAACTGAAAATCAAAGCGCTCTTAAAGTCTCTAAAGATGTTCGAGCCTTTGCAGAATCTATCCGTAGCACCCTTCCCAATGGAGTTGAAATTGAACCCTTTCGTGACTTCACATTTTACTTAAAAGGTAGACTTAAAATGCTCATTGAGAATGGCATCTATGGACTAATCCTAGTATTCATAATATTAACCCTATTTCTCAGACCCTCATTGGCATTTTTCGTTATGCTGGGAATTCCCATTTCGTTTTTAGCGGCCTTCATAACCTTACCAGTCTTTGATGTTAGCATTAATTTAGCCTCCTTATTTGGCTTTATTCTCGTCTTAGGAATTGTCGTTGATGATGCAATAATTGTCGGGGAAAGCGTATTTACAGAATTTCAAAAGCGAGGCGGGCCGGGAATTGATGCATCCGTTCATGGAACAAGGCGTGTTTCGATTCCAGTCACATTTGCAGTTCTCACAACAATCGTTGCCTTTATCCCCATATTATCAATTCCTGGATTTCTAGGAAAATTCTTTTTTCCAATACCCATCGTAGTGATTGCTACCTTGATTGGCTCTTTAATTGAATCCAAACTCATTTTACCATACCACTTAACGTTATGCAAAGTGGGTTCAAGCAAGCGAGAACAATTAAATTGGTTTCAAAGACAACAACGAACCATAGCTGACTCATTGGAACATTTTATAGATGTCTATTATAGACCTTTTTTAAAGATAGCTATTCAATACCGCTACACAGTACTAGCCTTCTTCTCAAGTGTTTTGATTCTAATGCTTTCTCTTCTTTTTGGAAACCACTTGAAATTTGTTTTCTTTCCTCCCGTTCCATCTGATTACATAGTTGCTAAATTAGTCATGCCCGAAGGAACTTCATTTGAAGAAACCGAAAAAGCACTGCTAAAAATGCAAGATTCGCTAGAAGATTTAGCACATGAAATCAGAGAACAAGGCTATGGTGAAGCATTTGACAATATATTTTTTTCCGTTGGTGCTCAAAATTTTGAAGGAGGTGGCCCTACCGGAGAAGGCAATGGACAAGTCAGTTCAAACCTTGGAGAAATTGCGGTTGAATTATTCAAAAGAGAAGACTTAGCAAAAAATGGTGACATTGAAGCCCTATCCGCACCCAATATTGCCAACCAATGGAGAGAACTTATCGGACCTGTCATCGGAGCTGAAGAAGTCTCTTTTAGTTCTAATGCCGCAGGTGATGCAGGAGCTCCTATTGACATTCAATTGTCAGGTAAAGATATAAACTCTCTCAAAATAGTTTCTCAGAAAATCAAAACCATCCTTAGAAGCTTCGATGGACTTTATGATATCAAAGATAATTTCAGCGATGGTAAGAATGAGATTCAGCTACAATTGAAAAAAAGTGCCGACTCACTAGGACTCAGTCATACCTCTGTGGGGTCCCAAATACGAGCCGCTTTTTATGGGATTGAAGCTCAGCGAATACAACGAGGAACGGATGATATTAAAGTCATAGTTCGTTATCCAAATGATGAGCGCTTATCCATTCATAACCTCGATACACTGCTTATTAAAACTCCATCCGGCGCTCGTGTCCCATTAAAATCAATTGCAGACTACACAATAAAAGAGGGCTTTTCAACGATTAATCGTATCAATCAAAGGCGGGTGATCAACATAACCGCCGATGCTAATAAGGCAATTGCTAACCTAGAACTGATTAAAGCGGAACTTTCAGGGTCTGAATCCAATAAAGGGAAAATTGACCAAATTTTAGAAATTTACCCAGGAATCGCATGGTCATTTGAAGGCGAAGCTCGTGAGCAGTCTAATATTTACTCAAGCCTAGCAAAAATGACGCTCATTGCACTCTTTATTATTTATGCATTATTAGCCATTCCTTTAAAATCATATATTCAACCAACCATCGTCATGTCTGTCATTCCATTCGGACTAATAGGTGCGATCGGCGGACATTTTATTCTAGGACAACCCATGAGCATTCTCTCCATTCTGGGATTCGTCGCACTGACTGGCGTAGTCGTTAATGATAGTTTAGTTATGATTGACTACATCAATAAAGAAAGACTCAAGGGAACCACATTGAAAGACGCCATAGAGCATTCAGGGGTTGCTCGTTTCAGACCAATCTTGCTCACCTCTCTAACGACTTTTGCCGGACTACTTCCCGTATTATTCGAAACAAGTTTACAGGCACAATTCCTCATCCCGATGGCGACTTCACTGAGCTTTGGTGTCTTATTTGCAACCTTTATTACTCTCGTATTAGTGCCAGCTTTTTATTTTATAATTGAGGACTTAAAGCAGCATTTTAATAACGGTAATGCTCGGGCTTAAAAGGTCCCTTTGAGTTGACTCCGATATAACTTGCTTGCTCAGAAGATAATTCCGTTAGCTTACAGCCGATTTTTTCTAGATGCAAGCGAGCCACTTCCTCATCAATACTTTTAGGGAGTAAGTAAACACCTGGCGTGTATTTCTCAACCTGCTTCCATAATTCTATTTGAGCTAAAGCTTGATTCGTAAAACTATTCGACATCACAAATGATGGGTGCCCCGTTGCACAACCTAAATTCACCAATCGACCTTTTGCTAACATGTAAATTGAATTTCCAGCAGGGAATGTATATTTATCCACTGCCCCTTCGGCATCTGATTTAATTTCCGTAATTTCAACCCCTGGCATATCATTGAGCTGATCCACTTCAATTTCATTATCAAAATGACCGATATTACAGACAATTGCTTGATCTTTCATTCGGCTCATGTGGTCAGCGGTAATAATGCCAAAATTTCCGGTAGTTGTGACGTAAATATCACCCCACCCTAACGTATCTTCGACGGTTAAAACGCGATACCCTTCCATTGCTGCCTGTAATGCACAAATTGGGTCAATTTCGGTAACCACCACTTGAGCACCCATCCCTTTAAGTGCCGCAGCACAGCCTTTTCCAACATCTCCATAACCGCATACAACTCCAACTTTACCTGAAATCATTACATCCGTAGCGCGCTTAATTCCATCAAGCAAAGATTCTCGGCAGCCATACAAGTTATCAAATTTAGATTTCGTAACCGAATCATTAACATTGATCGCTGGCACTAATAACTGACCCTTGTTATGCATTTCATATAAGCGATGAACCCCTGTTGTTGTTTCTTCAGAAACTCCCTTCCAACTACGAACAACTTCATGCCAATGTTCTGGTTTATCTTGATGGATTTTTTTTAGCAAATTCTTAATCACCATTTCTTCCATATTACTTGACTCAGAATGGACCCAATCATCCCCATCTTCTAACTGATAGCCTTTATGGATTAGTAAGGTAGCGTCACCCCCATCATCGACAATTAATTCTGGCCCCGATCCATCAGGCCATGTCAGTGCCTGCTCAGTACACCACCAATACTCCTCTAAGGTTTCACCTTTCCAGGCAAAAACCGGAACATCCAAGTACTTAGCAACATAAGCCGCAGCATGATCTTGTGTAGAAAATATATTACAAGAACACCAACGCACATCGGCACCTAACTCCAAAAGAGTTTCAATGAGGACTGCTGTCTGAATTGTCATGTGTAAACTACCCATAATGCGAACGCCCTTGAGTGGTTTTTCATTCGCATATTTCTCTCTAGTCGCCATCAATCCAGGCATTTCGTGTTGAGCAATCTCAACCTCTTTTTTACCGAAATCCGCTAAATTAATATCTTTTACTTTATAAGCTACGGATTCTGTTACTTGTGTCTCTGTTTTATTTGTCATGCGTTTATAAATTATGTTAGGATAAAAGGGATCGTAAGACATCAGCCTTCGATGTATCTTCCCAAGGAAGCGAATCTTTTGCAAAATGCCCATAGTGAGTCGATTCTCTATAAATCGGTCTTAATAAATTGAGCTGCTCGATAATCGCTGCTGGTCTAAAGTCAAAAACTTCTTTAAGTGCAGATTCTATTTTTCTTTCGTCCACTTGATTGCTCTCAAATGTATCAATGTGAATACTCGTAGGATAGGGATGTCCAATAGCATAGGCTACTTCTAACTCACAGCTATCCGCTAAGCCTGCTGCAACAACATTTTTTGCTACCCAACGAGTGAAATAGGCCGCTGAACGATCGACTTTAGAGGGGTCTTTGCCAGAGAAAGCACCCCCTCCATGTCGGGCCCATCCTCCGTAAGTATCAACGATAATTTTTCTGCCTGTTAAACCAGCATCCCCTTGAGGTCCTCCAATCACAAATTTACCAGTCGGATTAATCAAAAACTCCGTATCCTTAAGAATGAGTTCGCTAGGAAGCACTTTTTTAATCACTTCATTAATACAAAAATCCTCAATTTCTCCCAATGTAACAGCCTCTGCGTGTTGCGTCGATACCACCACATTTTTAATGCCCACGATTTCATTATTCTCATAAGCCAACGCCACTTGACTTTTCACATCTGGGCGCATCCAAGAGACTCCCACATCTTTTCTTTGTCGAGCCATCTCCCTAAGAATGCGATGGGCATACATAACAGGAGCCGGCATTAGCTCTGCTGTCTGACGACACGCATAACCAAACATGATTCCTTGATCCCCAGCTCCTTGCTGACTCGTTTTTTTGCCTTCAGCAGCCTCAGCATCCACTCCCTGAGCAATATCAGCTGACTGCTTGGTGATCAAATTACTCACAAAGACCGTATCCGCATGAAAAATATCATCGTCATTCACATAACCAATAGATCGAATCGCTTCCCGTACAATCTGCTCAAAATTCAATTTTGCTTGTGTCGTAATTTCTCCCGCTAATACAACTGAATTACTTTTCACTAAACATTCACAAGCCACCCGACTGCTTGCATCTTGCTCTAAACATGCATCTAAAACACTATCTGAAATATAATCCGCAACCTTATCTGGATGACCTTCACCCACAGATTCCGACGAAAAAACAAAACTATTACTCATAACTCTACAATAATTTGTAAAAATAGAAAAAATCAAGCTTATATCAACTTATCATGATTCTTTGATTTGAAACTTTATCTCAGACCCATGCTCCCCAATCCTCCAGTGGTTGAGTGCGTTCATCTCCGACTCCGTCTCTTCCATTCTTGCCTTAAATAGCTCCGTAAAAGCTTCTATTGTACAATAACCACTCACAGCATTTCTTAAACTGACTGACCCATTGATTTTATAACTGTTTTTTCGCCCAACTCGCTCCCTCTTTATAATACCACTGCTCTCAAGGTCTGATACTATCCTTTGTACCGCTCGCTCAGTGATCCCAATCATTTGTCCAATTAATCGCATTGAACACCCTTCATAATTACTTAAACATATAAGAACTAGACCATGATTTGAAATTAAATTCCAATTACTTTTTTCAATACTCATAAATTAAATACAACTTAAAATTCGCGAAAT
>CAJWEH010000045.1 GCA_913031135.1 uncultured Puniceicoccaceae bacterium
TAGGCAGATACGTGGTTCCGTACAAGGGCTCTACCGCCTCTTCTCCATGTGAAACGACCTTTTCCCCATCGAGCCAAATTTCACTGTAGGCTGCTGTCCGTGGCTTTAGATGCGTATCGACCGCTTCTGCAATTTTTTGAACCTCACCATGAACCTTGGTTTGCAGAGGATTCGGATTACACATAACATTCCGGTTCACATCACCACAAGCCGCAAGTGTTGTCAAAAGTGCGTCATTGACGGTTCGTATGGTATTTTTAAGATTACTTTTTAAAATTCCATGCAACTGAAACGCCTGACGAGTCGTGATTTTCAGTGTTTTAAATTCACAATAATTCGATAAATCATCCACCGCCATCCACTGCTTCGGTGAGCAAATCCCCCCAGGAAGACAGATACGAGCCATGAATGTGTAGGCTTTATCGAGTTTTTTTCTTCTACGCTCCGCCCGAATATCTCGATTATCCTGCTGATAAATACCGTGAAACTTCGTCAACTGCTGATCATCAGCTGAAAGAGACCCATCTAACGAATCGGATAAACCTTCCAAAATAGTACCCCTCAAAAAATCACTCGACGATTTGATGGACTCATTTTTGTGAAGCTTGCTTGGTGACTGGCTATCAGAAATCATAAAAAATAGTTTGAAAAAGAAGTAGTTTAAATCACTTAATTAAGAGGATGACTTGACTCTATTTATTAGTTTGTCACTTAAAAAGTAAACAATAAGCAAAACAAACAAGAAAATTTATCAAGTAATAATCGAATAAGTTTCTGAAATTTCACCTATTTTTCAACTCATAAGATGGCCATAGATTCATTTAAATTTCCAGAAAATGCACCTTTTGAAGCAACCATTAAGAAGGCGCTTGAGTCAACATTGTCCGAATTAGAAAGCTCGGAGCTTAGTTGGCTCACGGCTTATCTACATAATTCACACTCAAGCTCTTCAAAAAGTGCCTCGGAATTACTTATCCTTTACGGCACCGAATCAGGTAATGCCGAAAATCTGGCTCAAGAAACTCAAAATAAAGCCAACCAACTCGGTATACGCTCAAAAATTTCTAATATGGCAGACATTTCTGTCGATGCTCTAAGCCAAACAGAAAACCTTATTGTGATCGTCAGCACTTGGGGAGAAGGCGACCCGCCAGAAACTGCCACCACTTTTTATGATGCATTTATGGGTGACTCTGCTCCAAGCTTAAAAAAGACCCGCTTTTCGGTACTCGCTTTAGGTGATACCAGTTACGAGCACTTTTGTAAAATAGGTAAGGACTTTGATACTCGTTTAGAAAGCTTAGGCGCCAATCGTCTTTATGAACGCAAAGACTGCGATGTCGATTTTGATGATGATTTTGCAGAATGGTCGGACGGAGCATTGAACGCTTTTGCAAAAATTTTCCAAGAGACTGAAACGCTCACCGCTACTGCCCCTCAAGCCAAAGCGGTTGAATCCATACAGTACAATCGAAAGAACCCCTATCCTTCCAAACTATCAGAGCGCATCAATTTAAATGGTACAGGCTCCTCAAAGCAGACTATGCACTTAGAATTCGACCTTACGGATTCTGGTTTGCATTATGAAGCGGGTGACTCCTTAGCCGTCCAACCTAAAAACTCAGATGCATTAGTTGAGTCATTATTACAAGCGAGCTCGTTTAAAGCGGACTCAGAAGTCAGCATAAAGGGAGAAGCCGCAAGCCTCGGTGACGCCTTTAAAAACAAGCTCGACATAACAACGCTCTCGATTCCCTTTTTAAATCGTTATAACGAACTGGCACAAGATGCCCGCTTACAAACACTGCTCGATCAAGAAGATAAAAAGGACATTCAAAATTACATTTCAGGGAGAGATTTAATCGATCTACTCTCTGATTTCCCCCTAAAAGAAAAAGACCCGCAAGCATTGGTCAGTCTGCTTCGAAAACTTCCCCCTAGATTATACTCAATTGCTTCGAGCCAAAAAGCCGACCCTAATTCCGTTCACTTGACGGTTGCTACGGTACGCTATCATGCCCATAAGAGAGATCGGGAAGGCGTATGTTCCACCTATTTGGCGGACCGATTAACAATGGATTCCACTGCCGATGTCTTTGTAACTGCCAATAAAAATTTCAAACTACCGAAAGATAATTCAATACCCATTATTATGGTAGGACCTGGGACTGGAATCGCCCCCTTTAGAGCCTTTATGCAAGAGCGGAAAGCGACAGGAGCTAAAGGGAAAAACTGGCTCTTCTTCGGAGACCAACATTTTTTAACTGACTTCCTCTATCAGACCGAATGGCAAAATTATCAAAAAGAAGGACTGCTCAATAAAATTGATTTAGCATTTTCTCGAGACCAAGCAGAAAAGGTATACGTACAGCATAAAATGCAGCAAAATGCAAAAGAGCTGTACGAATGGATTGATTCTGGTGCTTATTTTTATGTCTGTGGAGATGCCAGCCGAATGGCACATGATGTGGATGAAGCCCTACACAGCATCATTGAAGAGCAAGCCGGCATTTCTAAAGACGCAAGTGCTGAGTACGTCCAACAAATGAAAACAGACAAACGCTATTTAAGAGACGTTTACTAAAGCAGGGAACGACTGTGCCGTTCCACGATATCATGCGCTTGCTCAGGCACCCAATTCCTCCAGTCATCGTTTCCAGCCTGAATTTGTTTGAGTACCGAACGACTCGTTTTAGCTAAAAGTGAGGGATTACCCGTTCCGACCGAACAAATCCTCTGATTATCTTTCAGATGGCGGTAAAACAATTCCCAATCTTTAGGTGCCTTAAAATTATCTGCCGTAACCAACTCCCCACTTTTACTATTATGCCAAGGATAGACATACAAATTCACCTTATTTTTGAAGAGGCGACCGAATGATTCTAGCATACCACCCGCTAAATCCTCCGACCACTTTTCTTTGAAGAGCTCATTTAAGATGCCAATACTCAATACAATCCCAATAGACTGATTGGAACAACGATTCAAATAGGTAGCAATGCGATGAAACTCTGCACTCCTTGAAACCAAAACTGACTTTCCTACCGCCTGGATGGCGTCTGCTCGATCAATAAAATCGCCATGGTCTAATAGCCCATCACGCAACAAATTATTAGTGCTAATTTCACAAATCTCAATCGCACGCTCTTGCTCATCTGCATCCAATTCCTTTGCAAATACCCGCTTAGACTGAGCTAGCATATCTAAATGCAACTTTAAAATAGGATTAAAACTCCCTCTCAAAAGCAAAATTGGCTTTTTATATAGAATATCAAATGGCTGCACCACCTCGCCTTCGGTATTAAACAAACTCGCTTCGGTCAAATTACTTTCGACCAATTGCAAGGCACACAATCGATTATCAATAAAGCGAAAATGCTCTTCTTCAAAACGAAGCAAATCCACCTCAACACGATTTGGAGAGATATCATCAACTAGCGATTCAGCAAATAATTTAAGATCGTCACGATAGTGAAAAGCCGCATAGATTAAATTGACTCCAACCTTTCCCAAAGCCTCCATCTGATCTGGATTATTTTGATCGAGCAGACGGATGTGAATTCGAATTTCACAAGGCTTATCATTGGGCTTTATTTGAAAACGAACACCAAGCCATCCATGACATTCGCCATCATCCTGATAACCCTTAGCCCGAACGGTATTGCAAAAAGCAAAAAAAGTCGAGGAGTCTCCTTTTGATTTCGCTAATCGTTCCACCAATAAATCAAATTCATATCGTAGCATGGATTGCAAACGCTCTTGAGAGACATAGCGCTCCGTCTTCCCATAAAGTGCATCACTCATGACCATATCATAGGCAGATATGGTCTTAGCAACGGTTCCTGCCGTCGCTGACACTCGAAAAAAACAATTAGCCGTTTCTTGCCCCGCGCCAATCTCGGCAAAGACTCCATAAATACTTGGATCTAGATTAATTTCTAAGGCTTTCTCGTAAACTGTTTGTATTTTCTCCATAAGATAGTAAGGCTTATAGTATTACTTTGTTTATGAATCAATGTATCTTTACACGATTTTTATTTTATTTACCCATTTTTTGTGGCTCTCTATTCATTCAAACCACTGAGAGCCTTTGCGCTCATGAGAATTTTAAAAGCGGCGACTATTTTAATTACGATATCTATTGGAGCTTTCTTAAAGTAGGACAAGCACGCCTCGAGTTTTCTAAACCAAAGGATCAAGACGCTCAAAGTGATACCCTTACCATAACCTTTACTGTTCATTCAAACTCATTGATCGAAAAAATATATCCTGTTAAAAGCGAGATTCAAAGCACCCTCTTAATCGATGAAATGAAACCACTCTATTATAGAAAAAACCAACAAGAAGGTGACAAACATAGAACGATGGAGATTCAATTTGATTGGTTAAAACAAGAAAGCATCACTAAGGAGCAGGACAACCCGAGAAACTCCTTGCCCCTTGAACCCAATACACTTGACCCGCTCAGTTTACTGCTCTCCATTTCTAATCATAACTTTAAAGAGGCTCCTTCCGCATTCACCCAAAAAGTGACCGATGGAGGATCCATTGTTTCCATTGATGCGAACTACTTAAAAGAGCAAGAGCTACAGACAAAAGTAGGCACCTTTGAATCCAATAAAATAACTGTAGCCACCAAAGAATTAAGAGGTGTTTTCAACAAAAGTCCAAACTCAGAACTCTATTTATATATGAGTAAAGACACACCCGCTATTTTAATAAAACTTCAAAGTAAAGTCCGGGTTGGAAGCTTTAATGCGATTCTGACTGATGGCATATACAAAGGAACGACTATCTCAAAGCCAATAAAAAGACCGACCCAGAAAAAACACTGGCATAGAGGTCGTTTTCGATAATTCGCTTAGCGGTCTTACTCTAAGCCCAAGACCTGGCGACCTTCTTCAGAGATCATGTGCGGTGTCCAAGGTGGCTCCCACACAATAGAAACCTCCGCACTTTCCACTTGAGGAATTTTTTCTATCTGTGTTTTCGCGTCCTCTGCAATAACCGGTCCCATCCCACAGCCTTGCGCGGTTAAGGTCATTTGTACTTGAACCCTATGCTTACCCGTTGCACTACCGTCCAAAAGCTTCAAATCATAGATCAAACCCAAATCAACTATATTGAGAGGGATTTCTGGATCAAAACACTGTTTCAAAGCATTCCATACCAGCTCTTCAGAAAACACATCCGCTTCTGGCACAACATCCGATTCGGAGGCTTTTTCTTTTAATTGAGCATTTATAGCATCACCAAGGGCATCCCAATCTTTACTCGGAATTCGGTACAGGCCCTCCGCCGTTCTTATAGTAACAGCACCTCCCAACGCTTGCGAAATAGTAACGACGGTACCTGAAGGTATGACGTGCTCCTCACCTGCAGGAATGATGGTAGCCTTGGTATCACGAACGAGTGTTATTTGATCTCCTAAATTCATATTGACGAATGGTTTTTACTTTTAAAAAGATAACTATAACAATAGGAATACATAAATAACTAAATCTATGTCAAAAGTAATCATTATTGGTGCAGGCGGTGTTGGAAATGTTGTGGCTCATAAGTGTGCACAATCACCCACAATTTTTAATGAGATCGTTCTCGCTTCTCGCACACTAAAAAAATGCGAAGCGATCGCCCAAACCGTTAAAGAAAAAACAGGGCAAGTGATACGCACCACTCAAATCGATGCCGATGATGTCCAGGCGACCACTGATCTGTTGAAAAAAGAAAAGCCTGAATTACTCATCAACGTTGCTCTGCCCTATCAAGATTTAACTTTGATGGACGCTTGCTTAAATGCTGGGGTCCATTACCTAGACACAGCAAACTACGAGCCACCCGAAGAAGCAAAATTTGAATACAAGTGGCAGTGGGCTTATCAAGAACGCTTTGAACAGGCAGGACTCACGGCACTACTCGGCTCTGGCTTTGATCCAGGGGTGACTAATGTATTCTGTGCATACGCTCAAAAACACTTATTTGATCACATTGAAACAATTGATATTTTAGATGCTAATGCTGGAGACCACGGATACCCGTTTGCAACCAATTTTAATCCTGAAATCAATATTCGGGAAATCACTCAGAACGGACGCTATTGGGAAAACGACCAATGGATTGAAGTCGAGCCAATGAGCGTACACCAAAAATATGATTTTCCCGTAGTTGGAAAACAGGACGCATACCTACTTTATCACGAAGAATTAGAATCCCTCTCAAAAAACATACCTAATCTAAAACGCATTCGTTTCTGGATGACCTTCTCAGAAAAATACTTAACGCATTTGAGAGTCTTAGAAAATGTAGGAATGACATCGATTCAACCAATTGAAATTCACGGACAAAGTATTCAACCAATTGAATTCTTAAAAAAAGTGCTCCCTGACCCAGCTAGCCTAGGAGAACGCACAAAAGGAAAAACCTGCATTGGATGCGATATAACAGGCATAAAAGACGGTCAAAAAAAACGCAGTTTCATTTATAATGTGTGCGATCATCAATCCTGTTACAAAGAAGTATTGAGTCAGGCAATCAGCTATACAACAGGCGTTCCTGCTCGTATTGGAGCCGAGATGATTGTAAGCGACCAATGGAAGACCCCAGGCGTTTGGAATATGGAACAAATGGACCCTGATCCCTTTATGGCGGCGTTAAACCAGTATGGCTTACCTTGGAAAATCATTGATTTACCACTCAATTAAAAAAAGCACAATCCTAAAGTTGACTTCTTGAGTAAAAAACTCATAAATAGAAGATTGTGTTAAAGGAACGCATGCAACAAGACGCATCAGAATCGTTGGAAGAACAATCGGCATCTGCTCGAATTCAATGGGCAAATGAACAGTTTTCCAATGGCTTAGTCATGAGCACTAGCTTTGGGGTTCAAAGTGCCGTCATGCTTCACCTAGTCACTCAACAGCTTCCAACGATCCCCGTCATTTTTATAGACACAGGCTATTTATTTCCAGAAACCTATCGATTTGCTGAGGAATTAACCGAACGCTTAAGCTTAAATATCCAAGTATACAAAGCATCCATGAGCCCACAAGAACAAGAAGCGAACTATGGAAAATTATGGGAACAAGGCTTGGAAGGTTTGGAACGCTATAATAAAATCAATAAAGTTGAGCCAATGAATCGTGCCATTACGGAACTCAATGCCACAGCTTGGATATCTGGACTCAGACGCTCTCAAGCCAAAAGCCGAAACGACCTTCCTGTGATCTCAAAACAAAATAAAATCACTAAAATTTACCCAATTATTGATTGGGATGATCAAACCATTTACCACTACCTGAGCGAAAACAACTTACCCTACCATCCTTTATGGGAAAAAGGCTATGTTTCCGTTGGCGATTGGCACAGTACGAGTCCCCTAAAGCCGAATATGACTCCAGAAGAAACTCGATTTAATGGACTCAAAAGAGAATGTGGCTTACACATCTCAACGGGTGCTAATGATTACCAAATCTAAGCCTCTGAAAGAGCCTCAATATCGCCGTACTCAGAAATCGAACCCACCGATAACATTTTGTCGGTTCTTCGAGCTAATCCTGCTAACACTCGAGCCGGACCACATTCAATAAAGGACTCGATAGCCATCTGCTCCTTAGCATTCATTAAGCAATCCTGAAAGCGAACCGAAGATACGATTTGCTGAACTAAAGCCTGTTTGATCGCCTCAGGATCAGAGATAGCTTCACCGGTGACATTGGTATAGACCGCATATTTAGGTTTCTGAAAGTCAAACGCTTCAATAAAAGAGGCAAATGCATCACTCGCACTCTGCATGAGTTTACTATGGTAAGCTCCCGCTACATTCAATGGCTTGACCAATTTAAATCCACGACCATTAGAAGCCTCCACCGCTTGCATCACCTTGTCTTTTTCCCCTGAAATGACGATCTGTCCAGGGCAATTATAATTCGCAATTTCAATTCCAAAAGCCTCACATAATTCCTCAACCGCAGAGACATCGCCACCAATAACGCTTGCCATGCCACCCTCCGTCGCATCACAAGCTTCTTGCATTAATCGACCACGCTCGGCAACCAACTTTAACCCGGTCTCAAAATCATAAACTTCTGCAACTGCAAGCGCCGTTAACTCCCCAAGGCTCAAGCCAAATACTAGCTCTAAATCATTCGTAATGCCACGCTCCTCCAAAAGTTTAAAAAGAGAATAACCGTGCACATATAAGGCTGGTTGACAGACTCGAGTTTCTGTCAATGCCTCATCGGGACCCTTAAATGAAATTTCTCTTAAGTCCCAACCAAGCGACTGATTGGCAGACTCATAAATAGACTGAACCATTTCTGAGTGTTCATATAACGATTGCCCCATTCCTACGAATTGAGCACCTTGACCTGAAAATAAAAGACCTTTTGCCATAGTATTTTTACTTATATGATAGGAGATATTGACGAATCAACAAGAAAGCACACGCAATGAAAAATTAGAAAGTATGCTTTACCTATTAAAATTGATCCTTAGCGTTTCAAAATAGCGAATCACTTATGAAAGCAATCGATTTATCAGCCCTCTGGAATGACCTACAAACCTTGGCACAATCCCTTAAAGAAAAAGAGCCTGCTCTAACCACTCTGCTCAACGAAACGATTTTAGAACGCAGTTCCTTTTCTGAATGCCTCATTTACAGAATCACCCGTAAATTAGTCAATCAGACGAATTCAATTAACGTCCTCAAAGACGCTTTTGAAAATGCATTTGAAAAAGATCCCGACATCCTAAAGTCCATTGCTCATGACATGATCGCCGTGAAAGAACGAGATCCAGCATGCCCCGATATTTTAAACCCTCTCTTATATTTTAAAGGCTTTCAAGCACTCGTATGCTATAGACTCAGCCACCAATTATGGAATGAAGACCGCAAAGACTTTGCCCTGTATTTACAAAGCCTCATTTCTGAGAAATTTTCGGTCGATATTCACCCAGCCGCTAAAATAGGTAGCGGGATCCTCTTGGATCATGCAACGAGCTTTGTTGCAGGAGAAACAGCGGTCATCGCAGACAATGTATCCATCCTACACGAAGTCACTTTAGGAGGAACGGGTAAGGATCGAGGCGACCGTCACCCAAAAATCCAATCAGGAGTGCTACTTGGAGCAGGAGCTAAAATACTTGGAAATGTCACTATTGGGGAAGGTGCTAAAGTTGGAGCTGGTAGCGTTGTCTTACATGATGTCCCGCCAAGGACTAGTGTCGCAGGCGTACCTGCTGAAATCATTGGACAGACAAGCGAAACGAGTCCTGCTCTAGGCATGAGTCAAATGCTCGATGATTGATTACATTCACATTGCACTAGCTGAAAGCAACTCTGCACTGTGGACCCTCTGCTTCGCAATAGGTGCCGGTTGTTTTTTAACCGCGCTCTCGAGAAAATTGCACCTCCCAACACTGGTATCCCTTCTTTTAGGTGGTTTCATTCTTGGACCTGAAGGCTTAGGCTTGTTTGACCCAAAAGCACTCGGTGAATTTTTACCCATTTTTATCTCATTAGCGGTAGCGATCATTCTCTTTGAAGGTGGACTCACCTTAGACCTCAGAGAATTTACGCACACCTCAACCGTCATACAAAGATTACTGAGTATCGGCGTTTTAATCACATGGATTGGAGTCGCAATCACCGTCTGGTTTGTTTTTAAAACCAATATATCCTTTGCATTGTTAATGAGTAGTTTGGTAATCGTTACGGGCCCAACGGTTATCGTGCCATTACTCCGAAGAATTCGTATTCAATCCAGAATAGCAAATATCCTACACTGGGAAGGAGTGCTGATCGATTCGATTGGAGTATTTATCGCTATCCTCTGTTTCGAATGGGTAGTAGAAAGCGGAGGAATTGTTGCCCTGCCAAACTTTGCCATTCGAATCTTAAGCGGTCTCTTAATTGGCAGTATCGGCGGCTATTTAATCTATTTTTGTATGAATCGAAAATTCATACCCGACACGCTGATCAATGCCTTTGCACTAGCGAGTGCCATGTTTATATTTGGTATCACGGAATTAATTAAACCCGAAGCAGGTCTGCTATCCGTCACAGTTGCCGGTGCGATCGTCGGCATCAAAAAGCCTCACCGCCTCAAAGAGATAAAAGCCTTCAAAGCAGAGATCGTAGACCTTCTAATCGGACTCCTCTTTATTATTTTAGTCGCCCGACTCGAATTAGCACAATTTGCTCACTTCTTTAACAATGGCGGTTTATGGGTACTCCTTGGAGTTCTGTTGGTCATTCGCCCCCTAAGCGTTTTTGTATCTGCCTATAAAACTCAAATTAACCTAAGGGAGAAGCTACTTTTGAGCTGGATTGCTCCCCGGGGAGTCGTCGCTGCATCGATGGCATCACTATTTGCAATCTCCCTTCAAAATAAAGCGGAACCCGTCGGCGATCCTTTATTGATGGAAGCCTTTGTCTATTCCGTCATTTGTTCAACGGTTTTAATCCAAGGGTTATCTTCTGGCATCGTTGCTCGTTTATTAAAACTGCAAAGACCCGCACCCAACGATTGGGTCATCATAGGAGCACATCGGTTTGGACGTGAACTTGCAAATGCAATCCATCAAAAAGACGAGCGCTCAGTTATCTTACTAGACACAAATCCAAGCCATATCAAACTCGCTAAAAAATATGGATTAAATGCCATTCTCTGTGACGGGATGGAAGCCGAAGAACTCTACGAAGAAGAGCAAATGCTCTTTGGTGCAGGCTACATTCTAGCCCTGACCGACAACAGTGAGCTCAATCAACTACTCATGCAACGCTGGTCCGAACAACTCAATCAAGACTCAGTCTTCGGATGGATTCCCAATGATAATCCCAATAACATCAATAACATCATCGGACAACCCACCTTTGCAAAACTGGAACCTCCTGCCGTCATCAGTAGCGAACTCATAAAAGGAAATTATAAAATCGCATTATTAGAAATTGAAGAATCCACTGATCTATCTGAGCTAAATGCGACGCCCCTTCTGATTATTAGCAATAAACAAATGCGACCGCTAGACTCTTTGGAGGACAGTGAACAATCGCCCAAAGTTGGCGACACACTCATTGTTTATCAACCTAAGGAAAAGCTAGATCCTCCAAAAGCCGATGCACACCAAGCAGACCTACCGCTTGAGTAAAAATTATTTCCAGCTCACAAATACAAATTGACAAATCTTAGATTCCTCGATTGCTATAGTGGTCTCATAAAACTGCTCGGGTGGTGAAATTGGCAGACACGCCAGATTTAGGTTCTGGTGCCGTAAGG
>CAJWEH010000046.1 GCA_913031135.1 uncultured Puniceicoccaceae bacterium
AGAGGACTCATAAGCCTTTGGTCGGGAGTTCAAATCTCCCCCTTGGCACCATTTTTTTATGTTTACGGGAATTGTCGAGGAAACGGGCGTTGTGCGTTCTTTTGAAGAACAGGCGGAAGCGTGGCGTTTAGTCATCCAAGCAAAGCGGATCTTGGAAGGAATTCAGCTCGGTGATAGCATTTCCGTGAATGGTTGTTGTCTGACGGTCGTCATAATTGACGGCGATTGCCTATCCTTTGATTTATTAGCGGAATCGATCGAAAAGACATCGATTCGATCGGTTGCGAAAGGCAACTTAGTCAACCTTGAATGTGCCCTACTGCCGACGACCCGAATGGGTGGCCACTTTGTTTCAGGTCATGTCGACGGCTTAGGCTCAATCACGAAAATACAGCAAAAAGGCAAAGACACTCTCATCACAATTACACCCAAAGACTTGACCAACCTAAAATACCTTGTGCCTAAGGGATGCATCACTCTAGATGGCATATCCTTGACCGTTTATGAGGTAACAGAAACCAGCTTCACAGTTTGGCTCATACCGCACACTTTAGAAGTGACAAATCTGCATACAAAACAAGTCGAAGACCTCATAAATATCGAGTACGATTTGGTGGCAAAATATTTAGAAAAGCTACAAGCTTCCGTAAGTTCAAAGGATTAAATTAATCGAATTAGGATTGAGCTTGTCTCAAATTTCGATTCTGTAAGATAGATACTATGGCTATTGAAAACATTATAATTTTAGGAACAGGATGTGCAGGGTTGACGGCTGCCATTTACACGGGGCGAGCACAATTGAATCCACTTGTTTTGGAAGGCTCACAACCTGGCGGCCAACTGACAACCACCTCAGAAGTAGAAAACTTTCCAGGCTTCCCTGAAGGAATCGATGGATTTATGATGATGGATAATCTACGCAAACAAGCCGCCCGCTTTGGTGCACGTTATGAACATGCGAAAGTAGACTCCATCGAACTAAATGGGGATATAAAAATTTTAAAAGCAGGCGATAAGACCTACGAAGCACACAGCGTTATTGTAGCAACAGGAGCACGCCCTCGTTTACTTGGAATTCCTGGCGAACAGGAGATGTATGGAGGGAAAGGCGTAACGACTTGTGCAACCTGCGACGGCGCTTTCTATCGGGATATGGACGTAACTGTAATCGGTGGCGGTGATTCCGCTTGCGAAGAAGCATTATTCCTCACACGCTTTTGCTCAAAAGTGACACTCGTACATAGACGAGACACCTTTCGAGCCTCAAAGATCATGGCTGAGCGAACCCTTGCTCACGATAAAATTGAGGTCTGCTGGAATGCCACACCCGAAGCCGTCCTTGCGGATGAATCAGGTAACACACGAGCCTTACAAGTGACGATTTCAGATAGCGGCGAAAGCAAAGAAATCCCTTGTAAAGGGGTCTTCATTGCAATTGGTCACATCCCTAATACAGATTTTGTAGATGGTTTATTAGAGCGTGACAGCAATGGCTACATTATTCCTAGCGTAGGTAGCCAAGTACGCACATCCATTGATGGTTTATTTGCCGCTGGTGACTGTGTCGATCATGTTTACAGACAAGCAATCACCGCAGCAGGTATGGGTTGTCAATCCGCCATCGAGGCAGAGCGCTGGCTTGCAGAAAAAGAATAATTCAATCATGGACTTATCAGACTTACGGATACGCTACACAAAAGACAGCTTCAGTGAAGCTGATCTGCTCAGTTCGCCGTTTGCACAATTTGAAAAATGGTTTTCTGAGGCTTTAGAATCTAAATTAGATGAACCTAATGCAATGTGTTTAGCGACCCTTTCGCCAGATGGGAAACCGAGAACCCGTATCGTTCTGCTAAAAGACTTTTCTCAAGATGGGCTCATTTTTTATACGAATTATGACAGCGTGAAAGCCCAAGGCATGGATCATAATTCAAACGTTTCAGTCAATTTTATTTGGCACCCCCTGCAGCGACAAATCAACATACAAGGCACAACTGAGAAAGTAGACCGAAAAGTCTCTGAACTCTATTTTCATAGTCGTCCTAAAGGCAGCCAACTCAGTGCCTTGGTTTCTCCCCAAAGCACCATCATTGCATCTCGTTCAATCCTTGAAGAAAAATGGGAAGCCTTAGAATCCCGTTACCAAGACACTGAAATTCCATTACCTGAGAATTGGGGAGGAATTCGAATCGTTCCATCACGCTTTGAATTTTGGCAAGGTCGAGATAATCGCTTGCACGATCGATTTGAATACCTCCTTAAAGATAACGATTGGATAACTAATCGATTAGCCCCCTAGCCCTTAAAATTATGCTCTATCAACCTGATCAATTATTGCTCATTGCAGGACCTTGTTCCCTTGAAAATGTCAGTCTCTGTCGCACGGTTGCAGACAGCCTTGCGAAGCTTCAGCAGGCCCACCCATCACTAAACATAATTTTCAAAGGCTCATTTGATAAAGCAAATCGCACTTCCATATCAAGCCAGCGAGGTACTGGAATCGATGAAGGCTTAAAAATTTTTCAAAGCATAAAAGAAGAGTACGGCTTTAAAACACTAACCGACATCCATTTGCCTGAACAAGCTCAAGTCGTCTCCGAGGTAGTTGATGTTTTACAAATCCCTGCATTCCTCTGTCGGCAAACCGACCTCCTCCAAGCAGCCGCCGAAACAAAGAGCGTAGTGAATGTGAAAAAAGGACAATTTTTATCCCCTCAAGAAATGGCATTTGTCGTTAAAAAACTCGAAGCCTTTAATGCTCAGGAAATTTGGCAAACCGAACGAGGCACTAGCTTTGGGTACCAAAATTTAATCGTTGATATGCGTAGTTTCGAAATCATGAAACGCAATGAACATCCTACCATAATGGATGCAACACACAGCGTTCAATTACCAGGTGCTAGTCATGGAACGAGTGGCGGTCAGAGAGAATTCGTCTCTTTATTAGCACGCTCAGCCATTGCAGCTGGTGCCGATGGACTATTTGTCGAAACCCACCCAAGCCCAGAAAATGCACTTTCCGACTCAGCAACTCAGCTTCCCCTTTCAGACTTACCCACTCTTATTGAACAAGTGTTAAAAATCAAACTCGCACTACGGGACGAGCCTTCTAGCACTGTTAACATTTAATAGACCATGCGCATAACTGGCGGAAAAGCTAGAGGCATATTGTTACAAACACCTAAAGGCGACTCCACTCGACCCGCTACGGATCGTACACGAGAAGCCGTCTTCTCAAGTCTAGGCACACAGATTGAAGGCTCTGTCTGTGTCGATCTTTTTGCAGGAACAGGAAGCTATGGATTTGAAGCACTCAGCCGAGGTGCACAATCATGCCTCTTTTATGACTGTAAGCCGGAAGCCATTCAATGCTTAAAAAAGAATAAAAAAAACGTATCAAAGAGCGCTGACTTACAAGACGAACAATCAAAGATCTTCAAAGTTAATTTAATGAACACCGAGTATGATTGGACTCAAAAAATCTTTAAAAAGGCCGATTGTATCTTCTTAGATCCACCTTACGCATTATTGGATGCACACCTATCGTATTTTTTAGAAAGTCTCAGCCTTCAATTCGCCCACAAAGATTCTATTCTAATTTTAGAGTGCCCAAGTCACTTAGCGATAAAATGCCATGCTTGGACGGTTCAAAAACGAATTGGGTCATCGGGTAAGAGTAAGCCCAATTCCATTCTTTTAAACCGGAATTCTTAGCTTATTCGTGGGGCACACTAAGACTAAAAAATTTCCGTGTGTTCTCCGCAAGCTTTTGGGACAACTCCATCGGAGGCTCATCTAAAAGTAAGGCACACTTCTTTCCAATTTCTGCAACGTATGCTGGCTCATTCGTTTTACCACGATGCGGTTCAGGGGATAAGTAAGGGCTATCTGTTTCAATCATAAGTACATCAGACCCTTGCTCGATTACTGCTTTCTGAACTTTTGGAGCATTTTTATAAGTCACTATGCCAGTAAATGACGCACGACCCCCTCGCTTATTGATCACCTTTATCTGTTCAGATGAATAACTAAAACAGTGCACCACAATTTTGTTCCAATCGACCCCTGAAGCATCAATGGTTTCTATTGTGTCATCATAAGCATCCCGACTGTGAATAACAACTGGGCAGCCCAACCGCTTCGCAATCGCTAATTGTCGCTCAAAGGCAGATTGCTGAAACCTTTTAATCCCTTCAGCATCTTCGGGATTTTTTGGTAAATGAAAATAATCTAAACCGATCTCCCCTAAAGCCACAGGCTTATGTTTCCGATCAAAATACGCTTCTAATGCATTCACTTGTTGATCCCATGACTCGGTCACATGGCATGGATGCAAGCCCACGGTATAACTAATTCGCTGAGAATATTGAAGGGAAAGATCGTGGTTGATCGTCCAATCATCCAATTCCGTCCCTATCGCAATCATCTGTGTGACGTTCGCTTTTGCTGCTCGATCGAGCACAGCTTCAAGTTTTCCCTGCCTTAAATATCCATCGAGATGACAATGACTATCGATCCATTCCATATGTTAAGGGTGTATAACTTATACAATAAAAGTCATTACAAAAAAAGCCCGCTATAAAAGCGGGCTTTGAAAATAATTCACCTGATATGCTAGAATTATTCAGAAACTGATACGTTTCTGTAAACATTTCCGGATGGTGTATTGATAGCTGGTGACTGATAAACAGCGTCTTGCTTAATATTATTGTAAGCTTGATTTGCAAGCGTGCCGCCTGGACTTACTAGATTTGCTGTAACAAAAATCAATAGATTACGTTTTTGACGCGTTTCACCCTCAGATCTGAAGAATCGACCTAATCCAGGGATATCTCCAAGAAATGGCACTTTGTCGTTAATAGAACGAACTTCATCACGAGTTAAACCACCCATAACAACCGTTGCCCCATCATAAACAGTGACCTCGGTCTCAATTTGACGTGTAGAGAAAATAGGCTGATAGAATCCAGAAGGAATGACTGCAGACTGTCCACTTGTTAACGCAATACTAGGTCCACCATATTCAACGAATCCTTCAAACTCTGTTACTGTAGGCTGTAGTGTTAGCGTGATTCGATCATCACTTTCAACAGTTGGTGTCACACTCATTTCAACACCCACATTTCTAGTCACAAAGTCTTCAGGTGTACCTGAAGTAATTGAGACTGCGGAACTAGAAGCCGAACCACCATCACCAGCAGCAGCGGAGGATGAAACCGTAGACTCCATATCACCATAGGCTTCTGGGTAGATCAACTCCTGAGCTACGGTAATCGTGGCTCTTTTACCTGAGATTACGGTCACTTTAGGAGCACTCATTAAATCAGTACCTGATTTACGAGCTAAAGCACGGATATTTAAATCTAAGTCAATCTTTCCACGACTCCATTCATCGGTGAAAAAGGAAGTTGTAACATCACCCGCGTAATCAAGTGCGGATGCAATGGTTGGTGCTGCACTAACAATATCAACGGGCCTAACCTGTGCATTGCCTTCATCATCTAATTCCACAATACCTGCATCATTAGTAACAGGCTGTAAAATAACTGGATCAACAAAAACTTCTTTTGATGCATTATCACCACCTGGTTGGATATTTGCTAAACTTCTATGGGCTGTGTTGATCATATAACCTTCTTGGCTATTAATGATACCCCACTCAAACCCGATTTCATCTAAATCGTTTTGAGCCACTTCTAGGAATTTCGCCTCAATCTCAACTTGTTTAATACCACTGTATTTTCTTAAGATGGTTCGTAAACGCTCGATGTTATCCTGTGTTTGTGTAACGATCAACTGAACGCCATCAAATGCTAAACTAGCTCCTGGAACTTCAAAATTCACCCCTGCATTTTGGAAGAACTTTTGAAGTAGGTCTTTTTTATCCGATTGACTTGGAGCGGATGAGGAACCACTTGAATCACCGAAGGGATCGTCATTAACGCTGGCACCTGCAATATCACTCAAGCCAGTTAAACGAGTCACTGTCGCTGATGAAATATCAAAGAATTCTGTCACCGTATTTGAATTACCTCCTACTGCATCACTTGGTTGTACGATCACATACTCCTCTTTTACTCTATGCGCATAACCCACTTGGGATGTCACTAGTTGAAGTATATTAGATAAGCTTTGCCCTTTTCTTAACATCATAGTGACTTTTGGATCTTCATCTTCTGGTGAGTAACCTGGTACGATTGTGATTCCATTACCATCTGGGTCATACTCTGATGATAAGTCAGAAAGTGTTTCAATAATTCTTGAAAGCTCCATACTGCGAAAATTAATATTTTTCTGCAATCTCATGGCTTGTAGCTTTTTCTCAAGAAGCGATTCAGACGATTCTACTTGAACCGTATCACTTTCAATCTCAAATACCTTAGGTCGTTCCCAACTCTCATCGACTTCATTTAACATTTCAGATCTTGTCTTATAAATATTTGAACTGTGAACTTCTGACAATTTCTTTGAAAGTGACAAACTTAACGATTTTGCTTCCACATTATTAGGATTACGTGCTTCAATTTCTCTTAGAGTCGTGCGAGCACCTTGAAAATCACCCACTTTGATCTGTGAGCGTGCGATAATCAGCAAATTTTCAATGATTTCGTCTTGAGTAGCAAATTCTGGACTGACTTCTTCAACTGAGAGTAGCGCATCGCGTGTTTTATTCGATTTAGTTTTAACGGGCGCTGCACTGGATTCAGAAGAAACCGCGATTCCTTCTTCTTCAATTGAAGCATTTAGAGATAATAAGAGTTCTTGAATATCCTTATTATCTGGATCAATTGCAATCAGAGCTTCCGCTTTTTCTTTAGCTAGAAGCAAATCGCCTGCATTGCGAGCGGCAATCGCTTCAGTCAAAAGCTGAACTTCATCTGAAGATGTATCCTCTTGTGCAAACACATGAGTCGTTAGTGAGTTTAATCCCAGAATCATAGCAAAGAAAAATGCTATACGCTGGATTGATTTAGCAGGAGTGTTTTTCATATTAGTTTTTCCAAGTTTTAAGAGCAAAAGTCTATTGAATTAAGGGTTTAAAAAAATGAGTCAAAGACATCTTCAGATTCAAATGTATCGGATTCGTCTTCGACGGCATCACTGGCACTTGGAGCATCAGCAATTAAAAGTAGTTCTGTGATTGGGTCATTATCAGGAATGAATTTAGTCACGATTACAGTTTGATTTTCTGTACTGATTGCATCGAGACGGTATTCAATATCCCCAACAAAAAAGTTCGCACCTACTCCATCAAGTAAATACTGCTCATTTGTTTCATCAAGCGATAAAACAACTGAAATTTTATCTTCAAAATAATCACGATCATGAGTCAAATTTATGACCTCACCACTGCGAGTATCTTTAATTTTTAAATTAGCAACGATTCCAAAATTACCTTCATCATCGACCTCTCGATTTACTTGCCAATCTAAGAACTCGAATCCGTATTCATCACTTTTTGAATCTGGAGGCAGTCTTAAACTATATCCATCCTCTATACTATGTAACAGAATTAACGTTTTGCCTTGATTATCTCTATCCTCCTCAACATACCCTTCTAATTGAAAGCGATATGGATTACGATTAACCTCAAGCAAGCTTACGCCAAAAGGATCATCTGATGAAACAAAATAGGGAGGTCTAAATACAAATTCTCCACGTGCATTTATATAAATTTCAGGTGGTGTGAACAAGTCATACATTTCACCCTTTGCTTGTTCAGTAGCTTCTGGCCAATCTGCTTGAGTCGTTCCAAAGGTTGGCAAATCTACAGAAGAAAAAGTTTTTTCCAATTTCGGACTTGTGCTGGATACACCCTTATTATTGGGGAATAGCACGAAAAATGCCAGTCCAACTACGAAGAGTCCAACGCTTATGGCTAAAATTAATTTATCGTTAATATCTTTCATCTTGTAAATTATAGTACGCTTTAGGATTCAGATTGATTTGTCTCTTCTGGTAAGACGACCTCGATATATTCAAGTGTCAAAGAAAATTCAGATACATTATCCGTAACAACTGGGTCTTTCCTTAAATCATCCTCTAAACTTTCTATCTCTTTACCAAATGATGCAAGCAAACGAGATTTCTTAGGCTTTTCATTTTTCTTAACTTTTACAGATTCGTTAGGACGAGAAACATTGATACTTCTAACGACGATTGGACGCTCAAATTGTGCTAAACGATTTAAATACTCCCTAAGTGACTGTGTTTTACCCGTAAAAGAAATTTCGAATGCGATAGTATCAATTGCACCTTCTACACTTGAGCTGACAGATGAACTGATCTTAAAAATGGAAGGATCGTCCGAAATTGAAAAGTCCTCTTCTCCGACAATCGTACGAGCCACTTCTCGTTTAACGGCTGTAATACCTTGAGGGTTAGTTATAAATAACTCTGATAGTAAAAAATCCAAAATATCACGCTGTTTGTCCAATAGTGCGATTTCGCTAGGATCTTCAGGTACTGTTGACTCGAGCTTAAATCGATCAAATCCAAATGCAAAACCTTCAGGAATATTGATTTCAGCAGGTCCGTTTTCATTTTCATGATTCGCTGCTAGTGATTTAAATTTTGAAATGAATTGCTGAATACCAGCTGTCACCTGAACACCGTCCAATGATGGGTTTACTTTAGTTCCACGCTCTAACTCCTCTCGCATTGTTGCTAACTTATCAGAGAGTTCTAAAACATTTGTATTAGAAATCGCTACATTTGAGTCGGAGGGAGTCGGAGTAGCGTTAATCAGTTTAGTGAAATTTATTTCTGACTTTTCGGCTGCTTTTGAAGCTTTCCCTAAGTCTAAAATTGCAATAATTGTAAAAATTAAACCTGCGATTAGCGCCAACCCACTGACCGATACAGCAGTTAAAAATAAAGGATGATTTTTAGAAAATTCCATAATTTTAGTAAGTAAATAATTAAAGTGGCTTTTCAGAATTAATGATTAGATTGATCTCAAATGGGAGAACTCTCAACCCATCACTGAGGTATTTCCAGATAATTTTTGGTGGCTTTGAGGCAACAACAAAATCAGAATTCTCGAAACTAGACTGAAGTTGTTTAATCCTATTTGCCAATACATCTTGATTGATGTTATCAGCTGATTCCCTAACAAGCATTTTACCTTTTACGACGACCTCGTATTCAGGTTCTTCCTCCTCATTCGAATATTCATCTGCATATTCATCTTCGTAGTCGTACTCATCTGCGAATTCATCGACAAAAACCTCAGGGCGACTGACTGTAAGATCATCAATCCATACATCTTTAGCATTATAAATGCTTTCCTGTAAATCTGCAAAAAATTGAATCCAGTTCGTTTTCGTTATCATCAAACCTTCTACCTGGCTAATTGATAAACTGAGCGCTTCAGCTTGTGCTCGGTTGGATGCAATCTGATCTGAATTGTATTCAAAAGGCGAAGCTATCTGGGCAATTTCTTGCTTTTTATCATTAGCGTTATCTATTGATTTACTGATTCCTAAGTAGAATAACCAAGGTACGATTGCGAACAACAGACTTGCGGCAATTAAAAGTGGCTTTTGTCTGATAAACTTAAGTTCTTGCTGAATACGCAGAGGCAACAAGTTAAAGCCAGTTGATTTTGTAACTAAATTAAATCCACGAATCGCTTCTCCAATCACTTCACTTAACTGGAAATTTAAGTCCGATGAATCGGCGCTGACCTGTGGTGATACCTCAACTCGACCCATTACATCAAAGAGCTCAACCTCTTGATCTAGAGCCTGGGAAAGATGGTCACGAATCGTCTTAGAAAAAGCCCCTTTACCGGTGATCAAAATCTTTTTAACCGATTCCCCACCTTTTTGCCTGCGATACATAACAATTGATCGACTCACTTCTTGTGCAAAACGCCTAGAAAAGTTTGAGATGCAGGTATGCATCAGTTTAACAGCAGAATTCTCACTGTCTAAACTTTCTTCTTCCAGGAAGAAGCGATGCTTAATTTCCTCTGATTCTTGAAAATCTTTTCCAAGTGTATCCGATATATATTGGCTTAGAGTGTTACCGCCTAGATTGATGGTTCGAACAAAGAAGCCGTTATCATTTTTAAAAAGTAAATTTGAAGAGCGCGCTCCAACATTAATTAAAAGCACTTCTTCATCTAATTCTGGATTTGAATACTCCAGTGAAATTTGATCTAAAACCGTTGAAGCATTTATGGACTCAACAATTAATCCAGTGCGTTTAATCGCTTCACAGAAGCCTTCGATTGTTTCCTCCTTACAAGCACCAATTAAGACCTCTGTTTCAATTCCATCATCGTTTAATATTTGGCTATCCCATACAATTTCATCCAAATCGTATGGTAAGTTTTGCTGTGCCTCGTAAGCTAATACCTGATTTTGCTTTGCTTTTTCGACATGAGGAATGCGAATAGATTTTGTTAAAACCTGATTGCCTGGTATGATAAAGCTAGCTTTACCTGACAATTTTCCATCTCGAACGATCTCCTTTAAGCTAAATGTTATCGCTTCTAACCAAGCACCTTCCTCTTGGAAGTCATAGTCTAAATCAACCGATACAGTCTTTTCAACTTTTAGTTGATCATTGTTGTATGTAATTTCCGCCGCTAAAATATGGCTAGAACCACAGTTTATGATTAAACGTTTATCTTCTTGGCTCATAAAATTTAAGTTTAAAAAATAGTAGTTAGTTTATTGATCAGATTCGGAT
>CAJWEH010000047.1 GCA_913031135.1 uncultured Puniceicoccaceae bacterium
AATGCATAATTGACTCCACATTTATTAGAGCTTAAAAACCATTACTATGAATAAAAAAACTTCACAAAGTGGCCAAAAACTACTTTTGGGTCTTCTAGTAAAAAAGAAAAATTCATTTGGAAAATCGTACATTGAATTTCAATGGTTTAAAATAGGCTTGTTCCTATCAGGAATTTTTTTGGTCAGCTGGTTATTATTGAGCGCAGGACTCTATGCTTTTTTTAAATATTACCAAGAGTATGACGATGTGAAGTTTACTAAAATGATGGTATTTCCATTTATTATTAAAGATCACCGAAAAGCTATGGGGGATTACCATATAAAGAAAGGACTTACGGAAATTGAAAATGAGCAATTTTCAAAAGGAATTCATTTACTTAGATTAGGATTGGTTCGTTCGCCTTCCAACTTAGAAGGCCGAACTACCTTAGCACAAATATATGAATTTGGCATTAAGCGAAAGGATATTGCCATCGATATGTACCTAGAAGGCTTTAAATATGATGGGATCAACAACAAAACATTTTTAGTGTCTGCTTTACAAAGCTTGCTCAATAACCAAATGGATAAAGAAATAGAAGCCATAGCTCAAAAATACTTGCCAACTGAATATAAAATTGGGGACAATGAAATTTTTCAAACGCTAGCATTTGTTGCTGCTTCATCATCATTCCTTAGAGGTAATTTTGATCGAGCCGAAGACTACATAAACTTGTTTTCGCTGAATAGTACGATAGATGGCATTATCCTTTCAGCTAAAATTAGTTGGGATCGAGGAAACCAGCTAACAGCGATTAACAAATTAGAAAGAACCTTAGCTACATTTCCCAATTCCGATGCCATTTTTGCTCAGTTAGGCAAGTTTTATCGTCAAACAAAGAATTTTGATGCGGCACGTAGATACACTCAGTTACGGAATGTTAGAAAACCTTCCGACCCTACCCCTATAATTGACTTGATGTACCTTCATAATGATTTCGAGGATCAAGATTCTGTTGAAAAATTAAGCAATAGAATTCTTGAAGATTTTAGTCATGACAAAGAGGCTATCTACAAGCTTGCCAATTTCGCATCTCTGACAGGAAATATTCGATTAGCCCAACGTTGCTACGAACTAGTATTAGAACAAGAATATGAACTAAACAAATTGGCACTTAGTTTGATAGAAGCCTATTTAGTTGATAAAGATTACAAAGGTGCCTATGACTTCTCAGAAGAATTACTTGAAGAAAATCCTACATGGTTAGATGAGCAAAAACCCCTACTCAATAGCCTTCGCGCATTAGCGGCATACGGTCTAAATCGTCCTGATTTAGGAGATATTTATTTAAGTGAATTTATCAATAAAACCAATATTAACACAAATATATTTGTTGCAGTTGCTGGGCGTTTCTCAAGCAACGAAATGCACTCGCAAGCGAAAAGAGTATTACAAAAGGCCTACAAGATAGACCCAACAAATCAAAGAGTTCTGAATAACTTAATTCAAACAAATCTAATCCTTGGTGATACAAAAGATATTAGTATCCAACTAAGAAAACTAATGACGAAGAGGCGACCTAACAAAGCACTTTTAGCCGAGGCTTACAATAGGCTTGGTAGTGATTTATTTTTATTCACTGAAAACCGAAGAGCTATACTAGTGGAATTAGGTTCTATACTAAGATAAAACCTTTGAGCACTTTCTAACTACCGTTTAGTTTGAATTGATTTCAAACGCTCCACCAAGCGTATATTTTCAGATTCAGTTCCGATCGTAATTCGAATATAATCAGGCAAGTTGTAATTATCAAGAGGACGAACAATCGTCTCTAATTTCTGAAGTTCTTCAAAGAAGTATCGACCATCACCGACGCAGGCTAAAACAAAATTTGCAGAACCGCCATAACATTTTATTCCGAGGTCAGATAATTGTTCCAATAAGACTGTTCTTCCTGATTCATTTTTATGCCTACAATCATTCACAAAACCTATGTCGGAGAAAGCCGAAAGAGCAGCTTTCTGAGCTAATAGATTCACATTAAATGGCTGTCTGACTCGATTCAGAAGGGCAATTAATTCCTTGTCGGCGTATCCATACCCAACACGAAGACCTCCCAAGCCATAAATTTTTGAAAAGGTTCTCATGCAGATAATTTTCTTACCCTGTTTTAGAGATGGTACTAGATTTGGAGCTTTCTCAAGATATTCAGCATAAGCTTCGTCAAAACAAAAGATGACATGTTCAGGGATACGATCAATGAATTGCAAAAGTGCATCCTCAGAATTTGCCATGCCTGTTGGATTGTTGGGACTCGCAACAAAAACAATCCGAGTCTCTTTATTGATCGCATCAAGCATAGCATCTAAATCATGAGCAAAACCTTTCATGGGAACATCAATAACATCCGCACCGAAAAGCTTAGCGACCAAACGATACACAATGAAAGAATGTGAGCCTACGACAGCATTCAAGCCTGGTCTTAAAAAGGCATGCCCAAGTAATTCAATAATCTCATTCGAGCCATTCCCGAAAATAAAATTATCCGGTTCAAGGCCGAAACGGTCAGAAACTGCTAATTTTAAATCAGTACAAGAGCCGTCAGGGTATAAATGCATCTCACGAGTAGCATCCATAACTGCTTGAACTGCCATCGGTGAAGGCCCAAATGGATTTTCATTTGAAGCAAGCTTATCAATACTTTTAGCATCTAAATCATACTCCAAAGCAACTTGAGAAATCGGTTTACCGGGAACATAAATTGGCTGGTTGAAAACACCAGGGTTTGCGAGTGATGCATAATTCATATAGGATTATATTTGAATTCAAAAATATTTATTACAAACTTAGATTTTAATAAATATGAAAATCTTTTTATTCGGACCGTCTAGCTCATTAGGAATAGCCTACAAAAAGGCTGCAAAAAGACGTAATTATACAGTATATTCGATTCACAACATACTAGAAAGCTCTCTAGCAACGGAGGATCCTGAATCGGTCACCATTGATTTCAGCGATCCTAGCGCCATTCAGAAATTAATTTTTTCAGAATGGCCCGATGTTATAGTCAATGGTTTAAAATCGACGAATACAGCAGATGAAAAGGAGATGGTAACAATAAATGTGAACCTACCAAAATACTTAGCCCAAATAAGCCATCACTTAAGCGCACGATACATTCAGCTTTCCAGCACTCAAATTTTTGACGGTTTCAACGATTCCCCCTATCGCTCTACCGATAAGCCCAACCCAACAGACTTTATAGGTCAAACTCTGCTACTTGGAGAAAAAGCCGTATTAAATAATAACACGCTAGATCCTTTAATATTAAGAATTCCTGAAATACTTGGGAATAGCACCGAAAAGCATACTGAAAATCAATCCTACAATGATCGACTCGTTACGATCGCACAATCAACTGAAAAAATAAAGTTACAAAAACAACGCTACATTCAACCGACTAGCGCCAGTAATGTGGCTGATCTGCTCTTAGAATTATCCGAACGTCGTGATCTTCATGGAATTTTTCATTGGGCTGGAAGAGAGGTCATTGACGAATACAGTTTCGTAAAAATGATTTTAAGCAATGCCAAGATCCGTAATCCTGAAGACAGAATTGAGATGTTATCCGAGGAAAAACAAAATTTCTCAATAGAATTAAGCCCACTAAGAGAAAAAGTTAAAACTAAAGCCCTAAGCATTCCAGAGTTATTTGATGATTTCAATTATATCGAACCTCTCTATGTCGATTAATCATTAGGAATTTTACTCAAATTCATGTCGCACAAAGATACAGAGTTCGTCCATTTACATGTTCACACAGACCATAGTCTCTTAGATGGTTGTGCGAGAGTCGATAGCTTATGCCAAAGAGCTGAAGAGCTTGGTATGAAAGCATTATCGATCACAGACCACGGAGTATTATACGGTTTAACCTCATTTTTTAAACAAGCTAAGAAATATGGAATCAAGCCCCTACTAGGATGCGAAATATACCTAGTTTTTGAAGATCTATTAGGGAAAGATAATGAAAGCCGATCGAAACAAAAAGCTTATCATATGGGTTTGCTCGCAAAAAACTTTAAAGGTTACCAAAACCTATGCAAAATCATCTCTAAAGCACATACAGAAGGGTTTTATAAACGACCTAGAACAGATCTAAGTACATTATCGAAATATAGCGATGGGCTAATTGGCTTTTCAGGCTGTCTTGCTGCTGTTATACCTCAAAACTTGCTTCAAGGTGATTACGAACAAGCACAAAAGGCTGCAGGTCAATTTGTAGAAATATTTGGTCGAGAAAATTTTGTTATAGAATTGATGGACCATGGACTTGAAGAACAAAAGAAAATCATTCCTGATTTAATAAAAATTGCGTCAGAGTTTAAATTAAAAATCGTAGCCACTAATGACGTTCACTATGTGAATGAACCGGACTGGATGCCTCACGATTCGCTCCTTTGTATTCAAACTGGGGCAAAATTAAATGACCAAAAACGCATGCGCTATGATGCTCAACAATTCTATTTAAAATCTCGTGAAGAAATGGAATTACTTTTTAAAGAATGTCCTGAATCGATAACAAACACCTCGGCGGTTGCGGAAATGTGCGATGTCGTTCTTCCATTTGGAGAAAACCATTATCCAGTATTTGAAAAGCCTCTAGAACTCAATTATTCGAAAGATGATTTCAACTTTGATAAAATTATCTCCATATATGAAGCGAAAAAAAATGAGGTTCTGAAAAGAGACAAAAAAAGCTCGATCAAACTAAGCGATATAGAAATTAAAGAACTGAAAGCAAATGGACTTTATCTTTTTGACTTATGTAAAAAAGGATTATTAGAACGCTATAAAATCGACTACGATGCAGTGCTCGCATCAAAAGCAAACGACACGGACCAATCCATGGCAATTTGTCATCGATTAGAATATGAACTAGCCATCATATCAGGGACTGGCTTTGTCGATTACTTCTTAATTGTTTGGGACTTTATTAGATGGGCGAGAGATCAAAAAATACCCGTAGGTCCTGGGAGAGGTTCAGGGGCGGGCTGTCTTGTATCTTATCTTTTAAAGATAACTGACATCGACCCCCTAAAATTCGGTCTACTATTTGAACGAATGTTAAACTTAGAAAGAATATCCCCACCCGACTTTGATGTTGATTTTTGTATGCGCAGAAGAGACGAAGTGGTGGAATACGTTCGCAGAAAATATGGCGAAGATCGAGTCGCAAACATCATAACATTTGGAACATTCGGTGCTAAAATGATCATTAGAGACTTAGCCCGTGTAAATAGCATAGAGTATTCAATTGCTGACAAGTTAGCTAAAATGATACCAGATGAATTAAATATAACTTTAGAAGATGCCGTTAAAAAGTCAGATGAACTGAAATCTGAAATAAAAACCAATCCAGTTGCAAAAAAAATCATTGATGAAGGAAAGGTGATAGAAGGTATGATTCGAAATACTGGGAAGCACGCCTGTGGCATTATTATAGCTGACCAAAAAATCACGGACCTCGTACCCATCACGGTGCAGGAAGGGGATTTAACGACTCAGTATCCAAAAGGACCCGCCGAAGAACTTGGACTATTAAAAATGGATTTCTTGGGATTAAAAACACTAACCATTATAAGCGACACTGAATCAAATGTCGCCCTCACAAACCCAACGGTTCAATTTAACATCGAAACAATTCACTTAGAAGATGAGAAAACATTCCAACTATTGAATAGTGGAAAAACAACTGGTGTCTTTCAACTAGAGTCCTCTGGAATGCAGAAATTATGTCGTCAAATTGAATTGAGTTCATTCGAAGAAATCATTGCGTTGATTGCATTATATCGCCCCGGGCCGATGCAATTCATCCCTCAATTCATTAAAGGGAAAAAAGACCCCACAACCATAGATGTACCTCATCCTTTACTTAAGGACTTAGTCCAAGAAACTTATGGTGTTTTAGTTTACCAAGAACAAGTGATGCAGGCGGCTCAAATTATAGCCGGATATACCTTGGGAGATGCTGATATTCTTAGGCGTGCAATGGGTAAAAAGATAAAATCCGTCATGGATGCCCAAAAAGAAGTTTTCATTCAAGGGGCTAAGGAAACAAACGATATAAGCACTTTAACAGCCGAATCGATCTTCCAACTCTTAGAAAAATTTGCACAGTATGGATTTAATAAATCACACTCTGCCGCTTACGCAATGTTGAGTTATCGGACGGCTTACTTAAAAGCGAACTATCCAATAGAATTCATGTCAGCCGTGCTCACATCAGAGCAAGGAAATGCCACTAAGCTAGCTCATTTCTTAGAAGAATGCCATGCCATGCGTTTGCCGGTTTTAAGTCCTGACATCAATCAATCAGGCAATCATTTCACGCCCATCATTCAGAAAGATGGCGAGGGATCTATTCGCTTTGGTCTATCAGCAATTAAAAGTGTTGGAGAAAGTGCCGCTTTGATTATCTTAGAAGAACGCGATAAAAATGGTCCCTACGAAAATTTTTATAATTTTGTTTATAGAGTCATTGATAAAAATATCAATAAACGAGTCATAGAAGCACTCATTAAAACAGGAGCCTTTGATTCATTTGAAATAGATCGTAATCAATTATTGCAAAATTTCACTACGGCTCTGTCTGAGGCTCTAACTCAGAAAAAAAATGATGATGATGGTCAACTTGGCATATTTGATGGGCAAGATGATAACTATGGAGTGAGCACCATTCAGATTGATTCTTCTATAATTCCGATGAAGAAATCTGACAAACTTCAGTATGAAAAAGAATTACTCGGCATTTATCTTTCTGGACATCCGCTAGATCAACTTAAAGGGCTCATACAAGCAATTGATTCTTTCAAAAGTGACGCTCCTATTGAAACGCTAGACGAAAAGACTCCATTCCGACTAGCTGGCGTCGTTAATGCAGTCAACATTCGCTATACCCGAAAGGACAATAAAAAAATGGCTACTTTTACTCTAAATAAAAAATCGAATAATTTTGAAATGATTGCTTTTTCAGATGCCTTCGCAAAATTTGATACTCTGCTAGAAGAAGGTCAAACCGTCATAGTTCAAGGAATGATTCAAAAAAGAGATAATGAAACGCAGTTTTATGTTTATGATGTCTATGATCTAAATTCATCAATTTCTAGAATTATACAAAAAATCAATTTCATACTAACCCCAAAAAAAGAATCAAAGAATTTCATCCAACATCTTCGTAAATTAGCGGATGAGCAATCTGGGAATACAAGAATTGGCATTGATTTTCTGATCAAAAATAATCTTGTTGAATCCAAGACTGCACAATCATTAGCCATCAACCTCAACCTTGAGACATACAACCAATTGATAAAAGACCCTGCCCTATTAGGAACGAGAGCAGAAACATTGCTAGTAAAAGATTACGATCTTAATAGGCGTTGGAGAAAAAATTAAAATTCTGAAAACCTAATTTGTTTTTTCATAAGGATTGTACTAATTACCTTATCGAATATACACTTATTTTGAATTTTAAAATCTCTAGAAAAACAATACTGAAACGATGCATTCATTCAATGTGCCCCAATTGTGGAAAAGCAAAAATAGCGAATTCCCTAATTGTAATACTCGAAAAATGCTCTAAATGCGGAATGCCAATTATACGCACTAATGGATTTTACATCGGACCAATATGCATTAACTACGGATTCACTGCTTTCTTTTTAATCTGCCCTTTACTGGTTTTAGGCTTTAGTGGAATCATATCCTTAAATATTTCAATAGCGTTAAGCTTCATCGCTTCTTTCCTCTTCCCAATTCTATTTTATGTGACTTCTTGGAGTCTTTGGCTTATGATCTACTATCTATGCCTTCCAAATGAGTTATTTGAAAATCGGCCAGAAACATCTGATGATTTATTATTTGATGAAGATGAACGTATTTAATCAACGACAATCTAATTCTATTCTTCAGAAAATTGATAATAACTCGTTCTCATAGAAACATAAGGATCTAAAGAGCTTTTCTTCAACAGTTTATATTTTGGAAGCATTTCTGAACTCACTGCTAAAAATTCCATAGAATAAAAAGAAATAACCCATTCATCCGAAGCATCTCCGTAAAGGTTATCCATATCTTCAAATGGATTCAATATGGGCTCTATTAATTTACTGGGGAAATCTCTAAGCGTCGAAGGGCCAAGAAGAGGAATAACTAAATAAGGGCCTTGGGGAACTCCCCATGCGCTCAAAACATCACTCAAACCTTCTTCTTCAAGATCACGCAAAAAGCCGATATCATCAGAAGGCTTATTAAAACCTAAAATGCCATAAGTTGAATTAAGAGAAAACTTTAGTGCCTCATACGATGCTTCCTTAAACTTAAATTGAAAAACATTGCCAAATAATCGCACAGGGAATTTCAAGTTATCAAAGAAATGAACAAATGATTTTCGCACCCTTTCGGTAGTCACCTTTGTGTACAGGTTGTTTATAGGATTTAAGACAAAAATATAACATATGTCATTAAAATGAAAAATCGAACGATTCAATGGTTCCAATGGGTCATTGATTGAATTCTCAACAAGAATGTCTTCATAAAAAATTGAGTCATCCTCATAAATAGAATCTGAAAAAGCAGTGAAACTGATAAGGAGCAATGAAAGGAAAGCTAGGCTTTTATTAAAGAGGGAGTGATTGTCCAAGATTTTCATTAGATAAAAGTTCTTTTAATTTGAGTATTAATGCACCGCTGTCACTTTTTGTAAAAAAGGAATCAAATTGTTTCCTGTAGGTTGCAACTAGACTGATGTTTTCGATAATAATATCGTATATTTGCCAACCTGAAACCATTTTACCAAAACGATAATTCATATTAATTGGCTGATTATCTAATTCAACAACCGTTGCTATTTCAGAACGTTTGGGTGACATATAATCAATTTCATGAAAAACAACCTTGGGCTCTGACACTGCCATCATACCATCCACGTAAGCACGTATGACTAATTGTTTAATGAGACTAATCGTCTGTTCACGGTGATCTAATTGAATTTTCTCCCAATTCCGACCAATGCTTCTTCGAATAATAATGTCTAAATCATAATGCTCACTAAGCTTATTTAAAATAGCACTTTCTTTAGCAAGAATATCCAAATTTGAGTCACTTTTATACAGAATCGATAAGACATCTGAAACTGCAAGTTTTAGTTTTTCATATGGATCATCATGGCCCCATGAAACTCCAAAAAAACAAAAGCTCATTATTATAAATCCTAATATCTTATAGAAACGCATACGATTCACTCTTTAGGGGCAATGTTACCAAAACCAAATTTACTAATTAAACTTTCAAGATCTAAAGCCGATTGTGTATCGACTATGTAATCTCCTGATTCCAATAAAATACCAGAACCGCCTGGAATGAGTTCAATAAAACGATCTCCAATCAATCCAGAGGTTTTCACGACAGCCATAGTATCATCTTCTAAAGTAACCCCCTCATAAATATCCAAAACTGCCACTGCTTTAAACTGATTGCTTAACTCTATAGAACGAACCGAGCCAACACGAACACCCGCGACTTCAACTCGTCCATTTTTACTAACACCACTTAAATTATTAAAAATAGCAGAAAGTTGATATGTTTTTTCACCAATCAATTGATCTTGTCCGACTCTAAATGCGAGAAAGTAAATGCTAATTATTCCAATTAACACAAATAATCCAACAATACTTTTGGTGTTTTTCATATATTAATTTAATAAGTATAATATT
>CAJWEH010000048.1 GCA_913031135.1 uncultured Puniceicoccaceae bacterium
AAATTTAATATTGATGACTTTTCTAGAGTCAGAGAGCGACTTCCAGAAATTCTAATAACATATTTACCTTCAAATATATGGAATTCTAGTATTTTTCATTCGGGTAGCATTGCTTACTCTAAGATAAATGAATCTGCCGATGAAACCGATTTCTCAAGTATTATTGAATCTCTTGATTACTCCGTTTTTGACATGAAATACAGGATTTCGAAAACATTTTCGAATCAATCATTTAATATTACACCAGAATTATCCTACAGAGGCTTTCAATTTAACAATGGTTCCGAATTAGATGATTTGAATTTTCTCGATCGTAGCTATCACTATGTTCAATACGGAATTAAATTAGGCTCACAGTATCAGGCACGATATAAAACCGAAAATTCATTGTGGAATATTAAGGGATTAAGACACATTTTTTCGCCTGAAATAAGCGTTCAAAAAATTCGCCTTATGGAAGGCACCCCTAATGATGCTCAATTTTATCGAAATTATAGTATTTCAGAACCCCTTACAGAC
The DNA here is from genome assembly GCA_913031135.1 of uncultured Puniceicoccaceae bacterium. GTDB lineage: Bacteria > Verrucomicrobiota > Verrucomicrobiia > Opitutales > Coraliomargaritaceae. The sequence goes on from CAJWEH010000048.1 coordinate 520, forward strand.
CTCAGTTCACTTAGAGATTATGAATCAATCAATGAGTTATTTTTAACTCGTTTAAGTTTAATGAATTTTTTCCAAACAAAAGCAAATGATTATGCTGCTAGAAACTTGATGGAACTTCACTTCATCGCAGATTTCTACCACGAAATAATTCCAAGTGCTCATTCCCCTTTTGAACTCCATAAAAATGCCTTATGGATAGACTATCATTTAAGTCCAGCTCCTTGGATTAAACTGCAACTATCCTCTCGATTAAAAAGTGAAGATTTTTCCATATCTGAGAATAGAATTCGTTTAATTCTAAGAAGTGCAGATCGGTGGGAACTCAGTTTAAATTCCTACTATGTAAAAAGCTTAATAGATCAACTTAGCTTGAATTATTATTATAAATTAAACGAAAATTCTAAACTAAACACTTTACTGTATGGCGATATAAAAGAAAAAGATATCACTCGATTTAGAATAGGCTTAGAAAAGCTCTCAAGCAGTAATTGGAAAACATCTTATTATCTAAATTACAGAAAAGACCTTCGTAAATCAGACGATTTAAGCTTCAACATAGGTCTACAACTACTATCCTTTTGATTCTATATGAACGATGCCTTATCGCCAAATCAAGACCACTTGATAACACTAAGTAGTTTCGAAGGACCACTCGATTTGCTTTTATACTTAATAAAAAAGGATGAAGTGGATATCTATAATATTCCCATCACCGCAGTTACCAATCAATATATCGAGAGTATCAAAAAAATGGAGCAATTAAACCTTGAGGTTGCGGGTGAATTTTTTGTTATGGCCTCTACGCTCATGTATATCAAAAGTCGTTATTTGCTACCTAAAAAAGATCGCGATAACACAGGTTTTGTAGAGGAAGAAGACGACCCAAGATGGGAATTGGTTGAAAAATTAATTGAATACAAAAAATTTAAAAATTTAGCGACGGATATTCAGGGACTCATTGAAAAAACAAATGATTATCACCCTAGGTATGTTTCGGACAGAACCCATTATCCTCTTCAACAAAAACCATTAAAACCAATTGACCGTGTTGAGATATGGAATGTTTTCAATAATGTATTAGGCAGATTATCTGACAAAATCACACAAGGTGAAATAAACGAAGAATCTGTAACCGTATCTGAACGAATGTCTCATATACTATCTAAGCTTAATGTAGAATCAAAATTTTACTTTTCTAATCTATTTGAAAATAAAACGACTCTTAATATGATTGTAGCTACCTTCTTAGCTATATTAGAATTAACCCGATTAGGAGAAATTCAGATTGACCAAAATAGCTCCTTTGATGACATTTTATGTCAAAGAGTATAATCGACCATCACATATCATGAATAGAAATAAAAAAGAGCCAACTAAGCTAATTGGGCTCGGATTAGATTCGCAGGACGGGCATAAGCGAATCACACAATCTGAAAGATTTTCGATTGTCGGCGGCTCCGAAGAGACTCACGAGACAATCACTGAAACCGTTATAAAAACATTTGAAACTTTAGATAAAAAAGGTAAAACCTTAGATACAGTAGAAAGTAGTGAACTGGGAGATATTATCCAAAATTCAGTTCCCAAAAAATAACTCTTAAACCAATATAAAACAATCCTATGTCCGAAAATATTACAGATCTCGATAGTACTTCATTTGAATCATTCATTAACGCTAAAGACGCCACCGTTTTAGTCGACTTTTGGGCTCCTTGGTGTGGCCCATGTAAAGCTATTGGACCTATATTAGAAGAATTGGCTTCGGAGCATTCCGATTCTTTGAAAATTGGTAAAGTGAATGTGGATGATAATAGCGAGCTAGCCTCTAAGTATGAAGTGCGTGCTATTCCAACCATTAAAATTTTTAAAGATGGTAGCTTAGTCGATACCGTCGTTGGTCTTGCTTCAAAAAACGATTTAGTTAGCAAAATTGCTTAACTATTAGAATCGCCTTTTAGTTCGTTAACAAATTGTTGAATGATCCCATCGAAGGACCCATTCGTGCAGAAGACGATAGTGGTCTTTTGCTTCATCGTACGCGCTTCAATTACTAACTGTATAAGCGACTGCTTCAAATCCTCGTTATCTGCATAATTTTTGGCTTCAACGGTTAATGATTTGAGTTCCTGGACTATTCGATCCGTGTCAAGATAACTCTCTGTGGCCACATGTTTGCTTTTCGGTACTGGAGCAATTTTCACAAAGTTAGCCTTTTTCAAAGCATCCGTAAATTCATTTTGAAAAAGAGAACTTCTTGCCGTATTGCTTCTTGGCTCAAAACATATGACAAGCCGAGAGTCGCTATGACTATTTTTGAACGTTCTAATGATTTTTTTTAATGAGCTCGGATGGTGCGCAAAGTCCTCAAAAATCCCGATTAATGGATCTCTATATAAACACTCTTGTCTACGAGTGACTCCTTTAAAACTAGATAGGCACTCAATGTTTAATTTTGTAGGTTGTTTTGAATCATAAAACATTCCAGCGCTAAGAGCCGCAATGGCTGCATTTCTAGCATTAAAAAAGCCAATTAAATCTAAAGACACATCAGACCAATGAGACCCTTTATAGTATAAACTAAAGGAACTACCCCCATCATTTTCTGAATAATTTGACAGATATAAATCATTCGAAGGATCAATTCCTACTGTCAGTACAGGACACAAATTAATCGGCAAGAGTGATTGAATATTAGAATCGTCTCCGTTAACAATTAAAACCCCATTTGAAGGAATTAATCGAATAAAATGCTCAAATGACTGTTTAACCGCAATTATATCTCTAAAAATATCAGCATGATCCATCTCGATGTTATTAATAGTAGCTATAAAGGGTTTATAATGGATGAATTTAGACCGCTTATCAAAGAACGCAGAATCATATTCATCACCTTCAATAACAAAAGCTTCACCCTTTCCTAAATTCGCTCCTGAGGGCAATGATTTAGGAACGCCACCAATAAACCAACTTGGATTGAGTTCGTTTTGCATTAATAAATGGGCAATCATACTTGAAGTTGTCGTTTTGCCGTGAGTCCCAGTGACTACAATTGGTTTTTTATCACTTAGTAGGTAGCGGCTAATTAATTCTGGGAGCGCGATTTTCTGAACTTTAGGATGGTTCAGTACCCACTCAACTTCAACATTACCGCGACTTAAAGCATTGCCAATAACGACTAGGTCCGGATTGATAGTAGATAACCTAGAATCGTCAAAGCCATTAAAATAAGTGATGCCTTCTTTTTCCAAAACTAAAGACATTGGTGGATATAATTCATAGTCTGAACCAAGCACTTCATGTCCCATTTTTTTAAAGAGAATAGCAGCATGACCCATTGCGGTTCCACCAATACCAAGAAAGTAGATTAACATGAATGTAGTCTTGGAAAAGGAAAATGATTTACAAGATGAATAATTAAATAAGTATTTAGTAAATTATAATCAAAATGAATAAAAAATTGAATATTTTAGTCATCGGTTCCGGAGGAAGAGAACACGCAATTGTTAAAAAATGCCAAGAAAGTCCGCTCTCTGATAAGATTATAGCCGCACCCGGTAATGGAGGAATAGAGCAAGAAGTTCCCTGCTATCCAATTGCTGTAGAGGACACGAATGCAATTATTCATATAGCTAAAGAAGAATCGATAGATCTTGTTATCATTGGCCCAGAGATACCCTTAAGCCTTGGTCTTGTAGATGCACTAGAATCAGAGGGCATTTTGGCTTACGGACCGAATAAAGCAGGTGCCCAACTCGAGTCTAGTAAATCATTCTGCAAAGACTTTTTTAAAAGACATTCGATCCCAACCGCTAACTATGAAACCTTTACTGAAGTTGAGCCTGCTATCCAATATATAAATGAAAATAAGGTTCCCATCGTCGTTAAGGCGAGTGGTTTGGCGGCAGGTAAAGGAGTTATTATTGCTCAAACTAAAGGTGAAGCAATTGAAGCGATTGAAGCGATCTTAATTCAAAAAAGCTTCGGAGATAGTGGGAATGAAATTGTCATTGAAGAATATTTGGAAGGTGAGGAAGTTTCTATTCATGCGATCGTCTCTAACGGAACATTCTTATGTCTACCACCAAGCCAAGATCACAAAAGAATAGGCGAAGGTGATACAGGACTCAATACTGGAGGAATGGGTGCCTATGCTCCAACTTCAAATGTTTCCCAAGCACTTCAATCAGAGATCGAAAAAACCATTATCACAACAACTATAAAAGGACTTCTTAAAGATGGGATTAATTATTCAGGAACACTCTATGCTGGCTTAATGCTAACTAAAAGTGGTCCAAAAATACTTGAATACAATGTTCGATTTGGTGACCCCGAAACGCAGGTACTTCTTCCTTTGCTTCAAGATGATTTTGTTTCACTCCTCTATTGTTCTGCCAAAAATGATACACTCCCTACAAGCATCAATCTTAGCAACCATAGCTGTATGACCGTCGTTGTAGCTTCTAAAGGCTATCCTGGCTCCTACCCTAAAGGAGACATAATTCAATTACCTAAAGATATTCCAGGAAATGCTACCATCATTCACGCTGGAACCAAGTTGAACCAATCAAAGGAAATTATTTCAAATGGAGGAAGAGTTTTGAATGTCACTTGCAATAGTGAAAAAATTGAGGATGCCGCAAATGCCATCTATTCTGTATGCGATTCTATAAAATTCCAAAATAAGGTTTACCGTCGGGATATAGCATATCGCGAAATAAATCGAAAAATTGCTCAATAATGGCAGATACGTTAACACTACTAATTGTCTGCACTGGCAACACTTGCCGAAGTCCAATAGCTGAAATATTACTTCGAAAAGCGCTAGAATCAGATGATCAAATGTGTGATTATGAAGTTTGTTCAGCTGGAACATTTGCAGGCAACAATCATCCTGCATCTGAACATGCCCAAAAAGTAATTAAGGAAAAACAGCTGGATTTATCAAATCATAGGTCAAAACTGATCACAGAAGAAATGATTGATCGTGCCAAATTAATCCTAACTATGACACAATCACATCTAGATCAACTAGTTGAAATCTATCCAAAATCAAAACATAAGGTATATCCTTTTAGATATTTTATGGATGAATCTATAACAGATGTCAGCGATCCATTCGGTGGAAATTATTCTGACTATGAACGATGTGCTCAATCAATTGAAGCAGCGATACCCTCGATAATAAAGTATTTAAAGCAATCCTTTTAGTTTAAGGTTTTCTGACTACCCAAAAGACACAATCATCTGAAAATTCGCGCACACGAGCACTTTCGTTTGCGATGACTGATCTAGGAACAACTACTTCTATTTTGAAACCAATGCGTTTAAGGGTTTGTTCAATTTCAGATCGTTCTGGCACATGAATGTACAAGTCGCCCATATTTGTTGATTCAAAACGATCCCCGAAATCATCCAAATCAGGCAATTGCTGATTTTTTCTCCACAAGATTTTTTCTTTCTCCCAAAATTTTTTATGCCTATTGAATGATCTTAAATGAGAGGTAAATACGGCATAACCATTAATCTTCAATACCCTGTACATCTCTTTCATTGCTTTAATTCGCTCTTCTTTTTGAGGAATTTGCATAAGTCCGTTAAAACCGAAAATAAGCCCGTCAAATACACCATCTTCGAACTCCAAGTCTCTAGCATTACATTGCCTAAATGGTATTGAATAGTTCAATATCTTAGCTAAGTGTCTGGCTTTTTTGATCATATTTTTCGCATAGTCAGTAGCTAAAATATTCCGGTATCCTAATTCATATAAGCCAATGGCAATGCGTCCAACGCCGCAGCCTAATTCTAAAATGGTGTCCTCTTTCTGAAATAATCTTTGAAAAATTTTCTCCTCAGAGTCCCATAAACCTATTATCTGTGCAGCCTCTTCGTAATGAGATACTACAGTATCAGAATTAAAATAATCTAAAACAGTCTGCTCCTTCATTGATAATTTAAGTCTTTATAGCAGATGCTAATATCGTTTGAAAATTCGGTTCTTCCTCTTCTTTTGATACAACGTTCATTTCGATGCTCTTAAATCCTGACTCTTTTAACATTTGATATAATTTGTTTTCAGAAAATCCTAGCCAAACATCTGCGTATAATTCACGCGTTTTTTCAAAATCATGCTCTAATAAATCTAAAATAATGACTCGACCATTAGGCTTTAATATACGAAAAGCTTCCTTTAGAGCCATTTGAGGGTGATTTGCATGATGCAAGGCTTGGCTCAATAGAGCCACCTCGACCGAGCTATCTTTTAATGGAATGGATTCAATATCTCCAAGCACATACTCTAAGTTAGTCAATTTATTCTTATCGGCTAGTGCTTTCCCGAATTCTACCATCTTAGGTGCGTTATCAACGCAATACACTTTTTCAGCGCCTCTAGCTAATAATTGGGAAATTAGGCCTTCACCTGCACCAAGATCGGCAATTGTTAACCTAGAGGTTAATAAAAGTAGCATATGACCAATGGCTTCCCAAGATCTTCCGGGACAGTAATCTTTTCCTAATCGACCTGCTACTGAGTTGAAATACTCTTCGGCATACTGCTTTCTTTTTTCTAATACTCGTTTTAAATTTTCACGATCAAGTCGTACGTTGTCAGAATCTGATATGGCAACCAATATGGATTCGATCAAATCATTCAATGATTCACTTAAGGCTTCATTCAAAACATAAAATGTCTTTTTCCCTTCTTTTCGATCAATCAATAAGTTCACCTGTCTCATCAAACTTAAATGAGAAGAAATCCTAGATTGCCCCATGTCTAATACATCTTGCAACTCGGCTACAGATAATTCCTCATTTTTCAAAATAGCAAGTATTCTGGATCGAGTAGAATCTGAAAGTAGCTTTATAATATCCCATATATCAGGCATAGTTAATTAATGCTATAATTTCTTAATAAATTCAAGCAATCGATATAAAAAAAGCCCTCAATCAATAAGGGCTTGAAAAGTATGATCTTGGAATGACCTATTTTGTCGCTTCGTCTAAAAGATCACCAAGGCTGGTCATATCATCAATACTCGATATATTATCTAGAGTTGCTTGCTCCTTAGCAAGGTCTTCCTCGCTGTAATTTGCCGCCTTAATAGATAACCCTATTCTTCGCTCATTTTTATCGATTTTTATGACACGAGAGTTAACCACATCGCCTTCGTTAATAACATCCTTGATGTTTTCAACATGATCTTCACTGATTTGTGAGATATGAACCAATCCATCAATGTCATTATCTAATTCAATGAAAGCACCGTAGCTAGTAACCTTAGAAACCTTAGCTTCAATCACATCACCTATTTTGAAATGATTCTCAATTTCTTCCCAAGGATCAACGGATAATTGCTTAACGCCCAATGAAATTCTTTGCGCATCGATATCAACATCTAAGACAATCGCTTTTACTGGATCACCTTTTTGAAGAACTTCACTTGGGTGGTTGATTTTTCTAGTCCATGAAATATCAGACACATGAATCATTCCATCAATTCCGTCCTCAAGCTCTATGAAAGCACCATAGGTAGTAAGGTTTCTCACTTCACCTTCAATGTGCATGCCAATTGGATATTTTACTCGTGCAATCTCCCAAGGATTTTCTTCTAACTGACGAACTCCAAGAGAAATCTTTTGCTCTTCTTTCTGAATTCCAAGAACAACTGCACTGATTTCTTCTCCTACTTTAAGCACTTCACCTGGTTTGGTAATTCTCTTAGTCCAAGATAATTCAGTAACATGAACAAGCCCTTCTACACCTTCTTCTAATTCAATAAAGGCACCATACGGAACGAGATTAACCACTTTACCAGATACTTGTGCTCCCATCGGGTATTTCGCCTCTATTTGTTCCCATGGATTTTCATGTAATTGTTTTAATCCTAAAGAGACACGTTCACGATCTCGATCAATCTCAATAATAACGACTTCAATCTCTTCACCTTGCTTAAGCATTTCGCTTGGATGTTGAATGCGACCCCATGACATATCAGTAATATGGAGCAATCCGTCTAAACCATCTAGGTCAACAAAGGCACCATAATCAGTGATATTTTTAACTTGTCCTCTCTGACGATCTCCTGGCTTAACTTTATCAAGTAGATTACGACGTTTCTCAATTCTCTGTTCTTCTACCAATTCTCTTCTGGAGACGACGATATTCTTTCTCTCTGAATTGATTTTGATCACTTTAAAATCATACGTTTGTCCGACATACTGCTCTAAGTTTTTAGGAGCCTGAACATCGATCTGAGAAGTGGGTAAAAAGGAATCCACACCAATTGAAACGATTAAGCCGCCCTTGACAATTGATCGAACTCTTCCTTGAACAATAGACCCTTCTTCGCAATTTTCAGCAATTTTTTCCCAATTTTTCTTTTGCTCTGCTTTATCGAAAGAAATAACTGGATTTCCTTCTCTATCTTCAAGTTTCTCTAAGTAGACTTCTAGCTCCGAATTGACCTCAAGATCACTAGGATCAATAAATTCATGGATATTGATAATCCCCTCAGATTTTCCGCCAATATCAACAACAACTTCTGTTGGGCGAATTTCGGTAATAATACCTTTAATAATAGTGCCTTCTTTAAGGCTATCTAATACACTGTCTTTTAACAGCTCTTCCATTAAGTGACTCATAAATGTGTGTTTTACCTAAGTAAAACGGTTAGATTGTTAATAATTTCTCCCATTGACTGTGGCTCCGACCACAAAGAAGAATCTGAACTTGTAGATACTGATATAAATATAGCAAGTATTAAAGTGAATTAGTTTAAAAACAAAAATGGCGCATTTCCT
>CAJWEH010000049.1 GCA_913031135.1 uncultured Puniceicoccaceae bacterium
TTAAAGAAAATTTTTGTTGTCCCATAAACACATATCTAAAATAGTTTTTATAAATTACCAACTTAATAGCTTATTTTTATGTATTTCATACAAGTCCTCAATAGACGATACCATTTTGAAGCATTCAAAATAACCTTTTTAAGTCTAGCTCTCACCCTTACGATCAGTCTATTTGGCAATGAAACAACGATAGAGGGAACGTCTCTAGAGCAACTACAAGCCACCATAAGAGACCTAGAAACGAAGGATTTTAAAGAGGATCCAAAAGCCCTGTTCACCTTGGCATCTATCTACAGCAACCAAAATGCGTGGGACTCTCTGCGCCCCTTAATCATTCAGATGCAACGACTTCCCTATTTTAAAGATGTAACGCATTACTTTAAAGGTCGCTTACTTCTCTCAGAAAATAAAGTGGGATCTGCACGAAAAGAATTTGAATCAGCATTGAGGAAAAGACCCGAAGCTATTACGGGACTTTTAGGGCATATCTATTTTTACAAGGCCTACTGCTTAAAAGAGTTGAATCAAATTAATCGCTCTAAAACTTCTTTTGAACAAGCGTTAGAAAATGGTTTTAAAGAAGAAAATTTATCTGAATTAATCAAACTAGCTGAGTTTTTTAATTTATTCAATCGTCCCAATGATAGCATAGCCGTAATTAATCGATACCCAAACGCGCTCCTCAATAAAAACTACGAATTGAGTGCCATATTGGGTCGTGCCTACCAAAAACTCAATCTACATTATATGGCGATTCAATCCTTCACTCAATCGTTGGATGTAGAACAATCTCAATATTTCACACGCATGCTCCGAGCCAATTCTTACCGACAAATAGAGGATTTAGAAAAAGCACTCATTGATATAGAAGCGGCAGAAAGAATGAAGCCAGGGCAAGCAGACCAACAATTCATTCACGGATTGATTTTGTTTCAAATGGGGCAACTTAAGGACGCCTATCTACGCTTTAAAAAAGCAGAAACTGCTTACAGTGGTGATGACTATTTTCTAGTTTTATATGGCAGCTTATCCCAAGCAATCGGTGAAGAGGCCTCAGCACTTTCTGCTGTCGAAACTTATTTTGAAGCCGACTTCAACCCTCCAAACAAGAATGCTATTTTAATCAATCTCTTACTGAACCCGAGTTTAAATAAAGATTTATCTTTTGACCCCTACTACAGCGATGTGCGTTTGTTTCGTATGTATATGCTCGAGCGACTATCTTATAAAGAAGTCCTTTCAGCTTCTCGTGATGCAAGTATCAGTTACTTTTTAGCACAATCTGAGAAAGATAGAAAAAACCTATCCGCTTATCGGGAACTTTTATTTGAAACACTGCGCCGTTCCAAAAAAAAATCGCCAGAACATTTGTTTGCAATTTGGCAATTAAATCAAAAAGAAGAGTGATTTTTTACTTGCACGAACGGCAAGAAGTAGCATTTTCAGTTGCTTAGCGCTAAAGTTCACCTTTGACAAAGGGTCAGCTTCTCGACTGCCAGAAATGGTTTAGCGGTTGTTAAAGCTTCGGCTTTTCATCGGATCCGAACACTCGAATCCCACAGTCGTGCAATAAAATATTAACTATGTCAGAAGAAACAACCATCGATAAAACAGCAATTATTAAAGAATTCGGAGCCAATGAATCAGATACTGGTTCCTCTGAAGTTCAAATCGCTCTATTGAGTGCTCGTATTAAGCACCTCACCGAGCATTTACGTGATCACAGAAAAGATTTTCACTCACGTAGAGGTTTAATCGCCCTTACTGCAAGGCGCAGAAAATTACTCGACTACCTAAAGCGTACCGATTTCAATCGATACACCAGCATTTTGGAGAAGCTTAAGTTACGTCGCTAATCACCCTTTTCACGCCGGATCATCCAAAACTGAGTGATCCGGCTTTTTTATAAAACGCAATTGACTTAGTTCCAATTATCAAAGGGTCCTAACCCCTCTAGGTCGCAACAAAATGAATACATTATGAAACAAAAACACAACGTAAGTGTAGAAAACTTAGACATCGAATTCTCAACAGGCACATTAGCTGGCTTGGCTAACGGTGCAGTGACCATTCGATCTGGAGAAACAACTGTGTTTGTCTCCGCAACTGCTGCTTCAGCATTAAGACCCGGACAAGATTTTTTTCCTTTGACGGTTGATTACAGAGAGAAATTTTCAGCTGCTGGTAAATTCCCAGGTGGCTATTTCAAAAGAGAAGGCAAACCAACAGAAAAAGAAATTTTAACTTCTAGACTCTGTGACCGTCCGCTTAGACCACTATTCCCTAAAGGCTTCATGAATGAAGTCCAGGTCATCGGTATCTTACTCTCGACTGATGGCACTAATGAGCCAGATGTGCTTATGGTCAATGGTGCATCTGCCGCACTACTGATTTCTGATGTGCCATGGAATGGCCCTGTTGCCTGCGTACGCTTAGGGCAAATTGATGGTGAGTTTGTGGTTAATCCAACAAACGACGAAATGCTCGATTCTGATCTCGATTTGATTTATGTAGGAAATGAAAATGAAATGTTGATGATTGAAGGGTCAGCAGAATTTATTTCTGATCAACGCTTTTATGAAGCCCTTGAATATTCCCAAAAAGCAATTCAACCAATCATTGAAGCACAAAAAGAACTAGTCCGTATTGCAGGCAAACAAAAGAAAGCATTTCCATTAGTGATCACTCCGAGTGAAGTCACTGACTTTTGTGAAGCTCATGCAAAAGACAAGGTCATTGAAGCACTCGCCTTTGATAGCTACACAGAAAGAAAATTAGCGATTGAAGCCATTGTAACAGAAACGTCCCAAGCAATGGAGGAACGACTTGGAGCAGACTCTGTCGACTCAAATGACATTGCTAGAGCCTTCGATGAGCTTCAAGAAAAACTCTACAGACAAAATATCCTAGATACAGGTAAACGAGTTGATGGACGTGGGGCACAAGACTTGCGAACAATTTCGGCTGAAAATGGAGTTCTCCCAAGGGTTCATGGTTCTGCAGTATTCAATCGTGGAGAAACACAAGCGCTGGTCATAGCTACGTTAGGAACGAGCAAAGATGTTCAAGAAATGGATGGTCTCACTGGAGGAGCAACCAATAAATCCTTTATTTTACACTACAACTTCCCTCCATTCTCAACTGGTGAGGCAGGTCGTTTTGGATTTACAGGTCGAAGAGAAATTGGTCATGGCGCCTTAGCTGAACGCTCAATTCTTCCGATCTTACCACCTGAAGACGAATTCCCTTATGCCATACGCTTGGTTTCAGAAGTCATGAGTTCAAATGGCTCTACTTCTATGGCAACTATTTGCGGTGGTTCTCTTGCCCTTATGGATGCAGGGGTTCCAATCTCAAATCCATGTGCCGGTATCTCTTGTGGTCTCGTTACTGAAAAAGATGTAAATGGTGCCATTAGCAAACACGTTGTTTTAACGGACATCTTAGGTGCTGAAGACCACTTTGGCGATATGGACTTTAAGATAGCGGGAACTAAAGATGGAATCACTGGATTCCAATTGGACTTAAAGATTCCCGGCTTACCGTTTGACATTACTCTTGAAGCAATCAAACAAAATGCTGAAGCACGTTCTCGCATTCTTGACATCATGGGAGAGCACCTAGCCAGCCCAAGAGATGAGCTTAGAGAACATGCACCAAGAATACATAGCATGCAGATTGATCCAGATAAAATTGGTGCCTTAATCGGTCCTGGCGGTAAAAATATTCGTAGAATTACTGAAATCTCAGGGGCTCAAGTTGATATCAATGAAGATAATAGTGGAAAGGTACTAGTTTTTGCTTCGAGCAAAGAGTCTATGGACCGTGCTATTCAAGAAATTGATATGTGCACTGCAGAAATTGAAATTGGAAAAACATACCGTGGTATTGTACGAGGCATAAAAGAATTTGGTGCTTTCGTAGAGTGCTTACCTGGTAAAGAAGGCTTAGTTCATATTTCAGAACTAGCTGACTTCAGAGTCAATAAAACTGAAGACATCTGCAAATTGGGCGATGAAATGATCGTAAAATGTATCGGCTTGGATAAAGGAAAAGTGAAGCTATCGAGAAAAGCAGCACTAGAGCAATCCAGCGAAGCAGAAAACGAATCAATAGCGGAAGAATCTCAAAGCTAATTCAAAATTAAGATCCTCTTTCAAAACGACTGCACTTGCAGTCGTTTTTTTGCCTAGTTTAAGCTATACCTCGTTCACTAGCTTCAATAAAAGATAAGAAAGCAAAGACCTCTGCACTTTTAATAAGATCCGACTCTTTTAAAGCGGCGACTGCTTGTGAACGATTTAAATCTTTCTTATAAAAAAGCATAAAGGCTTTTTTCAGCACAGCAATCTGCTCTTCAGAAAAGCCATTTCGTTCGAGCCCCACTTTATTAACCATTCGAGATTTTACAGGATTCCCATTAGCAATTAAATAAGGTGGTACATCTTGGACAGCAAGCGATGAAGCCCCAACCATAGCAAAGTCGCCCACTCGGCAATGTTGATGGATTCCAGTGCCCCAGCCTATATTCACATAATTCCCCACCTGCACATGTCCCCCAAGCGCAGCATGGCTACTCATAATCAAATGATTGCCGACGATACACTCATGGGCGATATGGCTGTAAGCAAGGATGACGTTATCATTTCCGAGCTGAGTGATCAGTCCTTCTGAGGTCGCACAGTGGACTGTTGTGTATTCGCGAAATACATTTCGATCACCAATCTTCAAACTTTGCACCCCTCCTCGGTATTTTAAGTCATGGGTTTTTCCTCCAATATAAGCATAAGGGTGAACCTCATTATCGATTCCCATTTCAGTTCTCCCATCAACCGTCGCATGGTGCATAACATGCGTCCCAGAGCCAATTTTTGCATACGGCCCAATGAAGGCATACGCTCCAACAGTGACACCTTCGTCTAACTCAGCACCTATTTCAATGACAGCGGTTGGGTGTACAATTGATTCCATAATAATTGAAAAAAAATTTAATGAGCATCAACAATTGAAAACATTAGCTCTGCCTGCGAGACGGCTTTACCAGCTACTAAACATTGGCATTCCGCTGTCGCTAATTTATTCGCCCTAAATTTTATAATTTTCACACGAATCTCTAATGTATCACCAGGAATCACCGCTTTCCTAAACTTTACATTATTAGCACTCATAAACAATGCGACTTTCGACTCATCAATGGGACACAACTTTAATAATAATACACCTACTGCTTGAGACATAGCCTCTATCTGAAGAACTCCAGGCATTACCGGTAGTCCGGGATAATGCCCTTGAAAGTAGGGTTCATTGACCGTTACATTTTTAATAGCAACTAATTCTTTATCATTGAGGATTTCAATCACACGATCGACCAATACAAATGGGTAACGATGTGGAAGTATATCCAAAATGCGATTGATATTAAGAGCGGTTTCCTTTGGCTCTAAAACAACGTTTTTTTCTACATTGCCACTGACCACCCCTGACTTTGGGGGACTGGCTTTATTAAGAAATTTTTCCCTGAGCTTCTGAGTTAACTGAGCATTCAAGGCATGCCCAGGTCGAACCGCTACGATGTGTGCTTTTAATGGGATACCCAGTAAAACAATATCCCCAATAATATCTAGAATCTTATGGCGCACAAATTCTTCTTTGTAACGCAGAGGTTCTTTAGATAGGATTTTATCTCCTTTGATCACAATTGCACTATCCAAAGTGCCGCCCTTAATCTTTCCTAAATTAATCAACTCTTCAATATCTTCATAGATCGTAAAAGTTCTAGCGGATGAAATGTGCGTGATGTAAGATTCGATATCGATATCTAAGCTTAAGTGTTGGGTGTGTACGCCTCGATCATCGGATGATGTACAAGTGATTTTAAATCCATCATAGGGAAGAGCGATCATGGAACTATTGCCTTTTGTTACCGATACGGGTTCCTCTAATGTAAAATACTGCCGCTCAGCAGCTTGCTCAACAGGCTCAGCCTTTTGTATTAAATTGACGAAATGCTTTGCTGATCCATCTAAAATGGGAGGCTCACTGGCATCCATCTCAATTAAAACATTATCCACAGAACAACCATTCAAAGCACTTAATATATGTTCCACCGTATGGATTTTTGCATGACCATCCGCTATTGTCGTGCTGCGAACTAAGTCATCCACAAAATCAATCAAAGGCTTAATTTCGGGTTTACCATATAAATCGACTCTCTTGAAGACTATGCCATGATTTTCAGGTGCTGGCTTTAAAGTCAAATTGACTTCTTCGCCTGTATGCAGAGAATTTCCCTTTATTGAAACGTCTCTTAAAATACTTCTTTGTTTCATTATAAGTTTAAAATATTAAGATACATTTTACAGTACCATGTAACGACCTTTAAATTACTACGCCTTTATCTCATTTGTAAAGCATCACTTTTAAATCATTGACCCAAATAAATATACAAAGCTATTAACATAAAGTAAGATATCATGCTTGAGAATTTAACACAAAAAATCACAAATGCCCTGGGCAATTTAAGAGGTTCAAAAAAATTAACCGAATCCAACATAGCGGATGCTCTTAAAGAAGTTCGACAGGCACTTTTGTCCGCAGATGTACACTTTAAGGTCGCCAAAGAATTCATTCAAGAGGTTCAATCAAAATGCGTAGGGCAAGCAATCATTGAATCCGTTAGTGCTCGAGAACAAGTCATTAAGATCATCAATGACAGCTTAGTTGAGCTTTTGGGTGCGGATAGTGCATCAATTGAACCGAAAAAACCAATTCGAATCATGATGATTGGTTTACATGGTGCGGGGAAAACGACCTCAACGGCAAAACTAGCCCGCCTACTCAAATCCAAATCAAATTATGTCCCAGCTCTTATTGCCTGCGACATTTACAGGCCAGCAGCGATCGATCAGTTAGAGCTTTTGGCAAAAAATGAAGGATTTATTGTCCATTCTGATCGCAACGAAAGCGATGTTTCAAAAATTGCAACGGCTGGATTGAAGCATGCCAAACAGAATCAAGCGAATTGCATTTTATTTGATACCGCAGGACGATTACAAATTGATGACAACCTAATTTCTGAAATACAAAGACTAAAAAAAGCAATCCAACCAGATGAAATTCTTCTTGTAGCCGATTCAGCCTTAGGTCAAGAAGCGGTTAATGTAGCGAAAACCTTTCACGAAGCAGTTCAATGCACAGGCATTATCCTAACAAAACTAGATGGTGATGCTCGTGGTGGTGCCGCCCTATCAATGAAAGCGATCACTGGGATTCCCATTAAATTTATCGGTACTGGTGAAAAAACGGATGATTTTGAATTTTTTCACCCCGATCGCATCGCATCAAGAATCTTAGGAATGGGAGATGTGGTCTCTCTCGTCGAGAAAGCACAGGAAACGATTGATGAAGCGGAAGCGGAACAACTCGCCAAAAAATTAGAGCGCGCTGATTTTAATTTGGAAGACTTCCTCAAACAAATGCAACAGATCAAAAAGATGGGCTCTATGAACTCTCTTGTTAAGATGGTACCAGGCATGAGTGGCGTAGAAGTGGGAGATAAGGAAGAAAAGAAGATGGCACGAACCGAAGCGATTATACTTTCAATGACGAAACAAGAACGCAAGACACCTAGACTCTTACGAGGAAGTCGTCTCAGTAGAATTGCAAACGGCTCTGGCACACAAATGCGAGATGTGAATGCCCTGCTAAAACAATTTTCTCAAATGCAAAAAATGATGCGCATGATGAAAGGAAGCAAAGGCAAACGCTTAATGAACGAAATGAAGTCAAAGATGGGGGATAATCCAAACAACCCTCTTATTCAATAAGAACCGACAGGATTATTTTTCCCACTCCAAAGCACCCTTTTTCAATTCGTAGACGAGTCCAAAGATAAGGACAAATAGGAAAAAGAGCATCGGCACAAGAATGCTGATATTTGCAACCATGAAATCACGGAAGATTAAAATCCAAGGAATTAGGAATACCACCTCAAGATCAAAAAGAATAAAAAGCATAGCCGTAACATAAAATTTCACAGCAAAACGAGCATGCCCAGAACCTTCTGCCAACATCCCGCACTCATAGGCAGAATCTTTTAAATCCGTAGATTTGCTTCTTTGCCCGAAAATATGTGATGCGACCAAAATGATCACACCAATACCGAGCGCTAGTGCGATTTGAACTAAAATCGGATAATATTCACCCAAAGACATGTCTGTATAAGAAATTTCATCTAGAAAAATTTCAAGCGCAATTTACAAAAACCATCAATCCTTCTTCAATTGGCGTTTTTCTATCAACTCAAGATCAAAAAATCCGAGTCCCACATTTGAAGCATACAGTAACTGTGGATTGCGATTTGAAACCTCATTAAATCCATTTTTACGGCGCTCCTTATTGATCAAATCAAGGCAATATCGATCGATAGCAACTGGATCATCTGACATCCATAAAATAGGAAGGCTTCTAGAATAGAGCGCATTAAAATCAGGCCCCCCAATGAACTGATAAGACTCAAGCGACAAAATACTTACCATAAGTCGTTCATTGACTTCAGGAATTGCCAAAATTTCTGCGACCGCAACTGAAGCAGTAGACGGTTCTAATAAAAACCGCCATTGATTACTCACATTCCAAATGGATGCATTAGCCAATGCTCCATCTAATCCCAAAATCGGATCATCCATACAGACGGCTAAATTAATCCAAAAATCACACCCAAACAGCAGAGGCATTGGCAAATAACTCTTTCTAGTAGCGAAATGGCTAATATTTTTTAGAACTTTTGGCTGTACCGTGATTTCCTCAGTGAGTCCTTGTTTAAAAATTGGCGGCACAGGATTATCATAAAACCACATGTCATCAAAAAACTCGAATGTATCTAAAGCATACACTGGACATCCCTCAAATTGTGCAATTAGTCCATTCAGCTCATAAAAACCCGCTTCCTTTAGTTGACGCTTTGAGTAATCAACCAAAAAAATCTGCTCCCTAGAAAAACCCCTAAGCTCTAGGGCTCGAATGACTCCCTTAATTAATGCCTTTGGTGTTGAGAGTCCTGCTCCCGCTCTAGTGTCTAACTTTAATCCAATCTTACCAATTGAACCAGGCTTTAAAGCGATACCTCGCTCTGATTCAAATGCTTCCAATAGACGATTGACTTGAAAATAATAGTCTTGATTAAAATCACCCAAATCAGCCTCCCATAAGATTGATTTT
>CAJWEH010000050.1 GCA_913031135.1 uncultured Puniceicoccaceae bacterium
TTTCTTTAATTCCATCTCTAAAAAGTAAAAAAGAAAAATATATTGAATTTGGAATGATGAAAGAGCTTGGTTATTACTATGAGCTCGTGCCCAGTGAATTAACTGCTGAATTAGAATGGTCTGAGCTTCCTGACACTAAGGGCATTATTCCCTTTCGCAACATGGGAACATTGGTTGTAAAGGCAGATCGATTGTATGAAGTCGATTTGATATCGAAGGAAGAACATGCTATTATCATTGAACAAATTATATCCTTTTTTAACGATTACTAAGTGAGGGTCTACTGTTCTACTTTAGTTAGTTTGTAATAATAAAGTATTGATCGATATGAGTATAGATATGGAAAGCATTCAAAGTTGGTCGATTGCAGATGCTAATAGGTATTACGGATTAAGCAATTGGGGTAAGGATCATTTTAAGATAGATCAAGATGGGTTTCTAGAAGTATATCCATTTGCTGGTTCAAAGGGAATCCGATTGATTGATGTTGTCGAAGAAGCAAAAAGTAAAGGCTTTGATTTGCCACTTACGATAAGGATTCAAGATTTACTCAGGACTAAGGTTCGAGAATTGAACACGATCTTTAGGGATGTTATTAAAGAGGAGTCTTATTCTGGTCAATACCGTGGAGTTTTCCCTGTAAAGGTGAATCAAATGCGAGAAGTTATTGAGGAAGTGCTCGAGGCTGGTAATCCTTTTGATTATGGCTTGGAATGCGGTAGCAAGCCTGAGTTGATGATTGTTTTGGCGCACCATGAAAATAATAATTCACTGATTATCTGTAATGGTTACAAGGACGACGAATTTATTCGCCTTGCTCTGTATGGAAATCGTCTTGGTAAAAATATTTTTTTAGTGGTTGAGCAATTAAGCGAAATTAAGCGCATCATTCAGCTGAGTGAGCAGTTGAAAATTAAGCCAAAAATTGGACTTAGAATTAAGCTGTCGACATCTGGAGAAGGTAAGTGGGCTCGGTCCTCTGGTGAAGAGGCCAAGTTTGGGCTTACGAGTTCTGAGGTTGTTGATGCCGCACGATCTATTAAAGAGGCTGGTTTAGAAGGGTGTCTTCAGTTGTTACATTTTCATATCGGGTCACAAGTTCCTAATATTCAAACAATCAAGCGTGCGACAGTTGAAGCTTCGCGGTTTTATTGCGAGTTGGCAAAAATGGGTTTCCCTATGCAGTATTTAGATGTTGGCGGTGGCTTAGGGGTGGATTATGATGGTTCCCGTAGTAATGACGAGAGCTCAATGAATTATTCCCTTAGAGAATATGCTCGAGATGTTGTTTGCAGTCTGAAAGAAGTCTGTGAGTCAACTGGGGTTTCAGTTCCAGACATTATCACGGAAAGTGGTCGTGCGGTTGTTGCGTCTCATTCGATTTTAGTAACCGAAGTCTGTGATAAAATTTGCAAAGACTCTATTGATCCAAATGTATCGGATACGAAAGAGCCTGATGTTCCCATTTTAGAAAGCTTAAAACTTTTTTTAGAAGATGGATATAATGCGACTCCATTAGAACGTTATCATAATGCTGTTCAGAAAAAAGAGGAGGCGGATAATCTGTTTAATTTGGGCTATTTAAGTTTAAGAGATAAAGGTACGATCGACGCTATTTTTTGGAAAATTTGTCGAGACTTGATTAATCATTATCGTAATAAAAAGATTAGGCCTGAAGAGTTAGATCGGCTACAACACCTTATGGCGGATCAATATGTTTGTAATTTTTCGGTATTCCAATCGCTCATTGATCATTGGGCGTGCGACCAATTATTCCCCGTAGTTCCCATTCATCGATTGGAAACTGAGCCTGAAGTCGACGCAGTGTTAGTTGATATTACTTGTGATAGTGAAGGACGGATTGATTCTTTTGTCGATTCTGAAGATGAACGATCCATTTTAAAACTTCATTCCCTCAAAGAGGGTGAGCCCTACTACCTAGGTTTTTTCTTAGTTGGAGCTTATCAGGATATCATGGGTGATTTGCATAATCTTTTTGGTCGGGTGAATGAGGTCCATGTGTTTCTAGAAGATGATGAAGAGGATGGTTTTTATATAGAAGATAGTATACGCGGATTTTCAGTAACGGAAGTATTGGGCTTTACTCAGTACGATGAACGTTCACTAATGCGAAAAATGAAGCGTCAGATAGACCAAGCGACCAAAGAGGATTTAATTAAGCCGAGAGAAGGGATTAAAATTTTAGATATCTATAGCCAGCTTTTGAGTGCTCAAACTTACTTAAAAGATTAATAATATTGTTTCTTGTCACTTCTCATTCTATCAACTGGAATGTAGTAAATGCATTAAAACGCTATGAATGATTCAGAATCTTTTGAAACCAATTTAGATCAAGGGGAAGTCGGCTTTGTTGACTATCATGATTTTATATCAAATACTCCCTTCCATTTTGAATCAGGTGGTGTTATTCCTCAATTAAAGATTAGATATGAGACCTATGGACAACTGAATGCTCAAAAAAATAATGCGATTTTAATCTGCCATGCATTAACGGGGGATCATCATTGTGCAGGTGTTCATGATATTAATGAACGTAAAAGGGGTTGGTGGAATTTTATGGTTGGGCCTGGTAAGCCTATAGATACACGAAAGTTTTTTGTGATTTGTTCTAATGTTTTAGGTGGTTGCCAAGGATCTACAGGTCCAAACTCTATAAACCCTGAAACTAATAAACCATACGGATTAGATTTTCCAAAGTTGACTGTAAGAGATATGGTTCAAGCGCAATCTTTGTTAGTCGATCATCTTGGAGTTGAGAAATTGCATGCGGTTATTGGTGGAAGTATGGGTGGTATGCAAGCTTTGCAATGGGTGAAAGATTTTCCCGATCGGGTGAATCGATACATAGCATTAGCCTGTTGTGCAAAGCATTCGGCTCAGACGATTGCCTTCAATGAAACCGGAAGGCAAGCTATCATGCGTGACCCTAAATGGAATGAAGGTCAGTATGATTCCGAAGACGGTCCTTTTGGAGGCTTATCTGTAGCTCGAATGATGGCTCACATAACCTATCTTTCGGATATTGGTTTAGAGGTTAAGTTTGGGAGGAAGAGAAAGCAGGCAGATCGATCGAGAGAGCATTTTGATGTGGAATTCGAAGTTGAAAGTTATTTGCATTACCAAGGAAGAAGTTTCGTGACAAGATTTGATGCCAATTCCTATTTATACTTAACTAAAGCGTTAGATCGTTTTGATTTTTTTGAAACGGAGGCGGATAAAAATTCTTTTGAAGCCATTCAAGCCTCTGGACTAGTGGTTGGCTTTGATTCAGATTGGTTGTACCCACCTCAAGGGAATAGAGATGTTGTGGATCAATTACTGAGGGCCAAAAAAGCGGTTTCTTATGTAGAACTGTCTATGAACTATGGGCATGATTCCTTTTTAGTTCAATCTCAGGATATCTTTCAATTAATACAAACCTACTTAACGTCACAATAGAATGAGTTCGGCAAAAAACAAAAGACAGGTGGATTTCCAAGCGATTGCCCAATGGGTACATCAAGGGGATCATGTTTTAGACCTAGGTTGTGGTCGGGGCGTTTTATTGGAATATTTAAAACAAAAGAAGGCGATTTACGCTTTAGGGGTAGATATTGACCAACATAAAATTTTAAATTGCCTGAAGCGTGGAGTGAATGCGTATCAAAGTGATATAAAATATTTTCTCAATCAATTAGAGCCTAAGTCTTTTGACCGAGTTATCTTAAGTCGCACGGTTGATCAGTTGGATGATCCAGGTTGGATCATCCAAAAAAGCTTAGAAGTTGGCAAAAGAGTAACCGTCGGTTTTGTAAATTATGCTTTTTGGTTTAATCGAATCAATATGCTCATTAAAGGCACTAAATTAAATAATGAGACATATCCCAATCCATGGTATGAGTCGATGCCCTCAAATACATTTTCTATTTCTGAATTTGAATCATTTTGTCATAATAAAGGTATCAAAATTCATCGGAGAATTTGCTACGCAGGTGATTGGTCAAAAAAACAACTTTTTTTGTGTAATCTATTATCCGCTTATGCCATTTATGATTTATCACTTAATGACAACTAATTAATCAGACTATGGATATTGAGACATTTCCAAACCCAAACCCTAAGCAAAATTATATCATTCAGCATATTCAAGAAGAGTTCACCTCTACTTGCCCAATGACGGGTCACCCAGATTATGCGACAGTTGTTTTTACCTATGTCCCAGATGCTGTCTGTGTAGAATTAAAAGCGATGAAGCTCTATTTGCATGGGTATCGCAATAAAGGTATTTTCTTTGAAGCAGCTACGAATAAAATATTTGAAGATTTATTTTCTGTTACAAAGCCTAAATGGGCACGACTTGAGACCATCTGGCGAGGCAGAGGTGGTATTCGATCGAATGTGATTGTTGAAGATCAAATAGAAGGATACGACGGTCCTAAAGCAGATTTATTTAAAACTTAATCCTTTTGAGCAACTTGTGCATAAGGCTCTTCTCCTTCTGAGTGCGCAATCACGATAGCTGCAACGGTGTCGCTAAAAACATTTACCGAAGTCCGGCACATATCTAATATGCGATCCGTAACCCATACAACTCCGATTGCTTCAATGGGCAAGCCTACTGCGGGTAGGATGATTGCAATAGCGACAAGGCTAGCCGCTGGTATACCAGCCACTCCAATGCTAGTTGTTAATGCTAAAAATACAACGAGACATTGTTGGCCAAGCGTTAGATCGACTCCTCCAATCGAGGCATAGAGCTGGGCTATGAAGAGAACAACAATACATTCATAAAGTGCGGTACCATCCATATTTATAGTAGCACCGAGAGGTAGTGTAAAAGCACAGGTCTTTTTTGAAACATTGGCTTTTAGGGATACCGTATCGATCGTTAAAGGTAGGGTTGCTGATGAGCTTGCAGTTGAAAAGGCTGTCAGAATAACTGGGAACATCGTCTTGTAATGTGTGATCGGATTAACTTTAGTGAAAAGCTTAAGGCAGAGACTCAAGGCAATAAACATATGGATGAATAGTCCGAGTAATACGGTAATAAAGAACCAATAAAGGGTCTGAATCAGGTCACCAATGGGAGCATTGAAAACGATGGGAAGGACTAAGCCGT
Organism: uncultured Puniceicoccaceae bacterium; assembly: GCA_913031135.1. GTDB lineage: Bacteria > Verrucomicrobiota > Verrucomicrobiia > Opitutales > Coraliomargaritaceae. The sequence continues at coordinate 5,120 of CAJWEH010000050.1, forward strand.
AGACCCCAATAGGAGCAAATCGAATGATGAATTCCGTAATATTTAAGATGATTGATTGGCTTGTTTCCCAAAATTGTAATTGGAATGTTTTCATGGTATCGGGTAATCTCCCTGCAAAAAACCCATAAAAAATAGAAAATACAATGATGCCTAATAGCTGACCATTATCGCTTGCCGCTTTAAAGATGTTAGTTGGTAACATCCTTTTAAAAATATCCAATAGATCATTGGTTCCGCGATTGTCTACTTTTTCAAAAAGCTGATTTTCCGATGTTGTATGTGCGGCTTCACCTAGCATAGCTAAAGCTGTTTCTTTTTCAATTTGTCCTGGTTGTAGTCCGTTGACTAGTATTAAGCCAATTAGGACAGCACAGAGCCCACTAAAGGTATAATATAATAGGGTTTTTGTGCCTATTGACCCAATCCCTGAATGTGAACCGAGTTGCATAACTCCAGAAATCATCGAAGTGACAATGAGTGGTATGATCATCATCTTTAATGCGTTCATAAAGAGCTCGCCGACAAAACTAGACAGGTAAATCCAAGTGTCGACAAAGGTGGCATCTAAATTAGGTAGAAGGTAAACGCCACTTATAAAGGAGAGGGTTAAGGAAAAGATGATTTGCCAATGTAGGCGCCATTTTAAGGGGTTAATTTTCATGGTGTAGCTTGTAACCTAATTTTTGCCAGGAGGAAAGGGTGATTTCTTCGGCGCGTATATTTTCTGAAAATGACTGATCTTTTAAAAATGCTAACCATTCCAATGCTCCTTCATAGGAGTCTTTCTTACAGAGGGATTGGATTTGTTTTCTGCGTTGTGTAAAAATTCGTCGGATGAAAGCTCGAGCCTCCCTGGAAAAACAAATAGGGTCATCTTTTAAGTCTAAGCAAATGAGTGTGGAATCAATCTTTGGTTTTGGGAAGAAACAGTTCGCAGAGACATTATGTGTACTTCGAACGGTATAGGCAGATTGCAAAAATATTGATATCGCACCAAATGCTTTAGTTTTCGGTTGTGCACAATATCGGTCGGCTGCTTCTTTTTGTAGCATGAGCACCATGCACTTTGGAAATGCAGTAAATAATACGATCTCAAGCCAAGGGGTGGATACCGCATAAGGTAGATTTGCAACAATTTTGAATTCCTTATGTGTGTTACTGTTAAGATTTCCTAGTGGTTTTTTTAGGCAATCTGCTTCCACTAAATCAAACTTTGAGTGAACCTTAGCTATGGTATTTTTCAAATGTGTGTAAAGAGTGGGATCTTTTTCAACTGCATACAATGAGAGACCTTCTTTTAATAGGGCTTCCGATAAAGTGCCTAAGCCAGGCCCAACTTCAACGACTATGCTATCGCGTGTCAGCTCTGCCAAATCAATTGATTTTCGGACGATATTACCATCGATCAAAAAATTCTGCCCTAGTTTTTTATTAGGATTATGATTGAGAGAATTTAGTAATTCTAAGGTCTGGTTGGGATTCAGTGGCAAAGTCTATCTTAGAGTGAATGAAAGTCTTGAATGAGTGCCTCTGTGTCATCACTTCGCATGAGCGCTTCTCCAACTAAGATTGCATCAGCTCCGCAGTCTCTTGCCCTAGAGGCATCTTCGAGGTTAAAGATGCCACTTTCACTAACTCGAATGATGGAATCAGAAATCATAGGAATCAATTTTTCGGAAATTGAAAGATCTGTTTTAAATATGGAGAGATCTCGATTATTAACGCCAATTATTTTTGGCTCAAATTGGAGTGCTTTTTCTAATTCATATTCGTCATGAATTTCGTAGAGAATATCCATGTTTGCGTAGTGGGCAGATTCTCTGAGTGACTTGATTTCATCTTCTTTTAAAGCTCTGACTATAATCAAAATACAACGAGCTCCCGCTTCTGCCGCCTCTAAGACTTGTACCGGATGAATCATGAAGTCTTTTCGTAAGCAGGGTGTTTTTCGCTTATGTTGATGTAAAAAATCAACGACATTCCAAAGATCGGTTAAAGACCCTCCAAAGTAATCGGAATCAGTTAAGACAGAAAGTGCATCAGCGTTTGAATTGACATAGGTTCTAGCCTGCTCCTCAGCATCTATTTTTGGGGCTATACTTCCAGCTGATGGAGACTTTCTTTTAATTTCTGCAATGACCGATAGCCTGTCTGGATTGGCTAACGCATCTATAAATGAGAGGCTAGGGTTTTCTGATTGAGCTACCTGTTCAAACTCTTGTGGGCGAATTGGGCGTAAGCGATTGGCTAACGCCTGTCTCTTGGATGCCATTATTTCTTCTAGCTTATCCATGAATTTTTAATGGTTGATTACTTTTTATATTTTAGTGTTGCCGCAATGAAATTTGCAAAAAGTGGATGTGCGGCATGAGGCTTTGATTGGAATTCTGGGTGAAATTGAACAGCAACAAACCATGGGTGTTCGGGCATCTCAACAATTTCTACTAGGTCTTTGTCTGGGTTCGTTCCTGCGATCCTCAAGCCTTTTTCTGTAAGCGTGTCTTTGTATGCGTTATTAAATTCATATCGGTGGCGGTGTCGTTCCATGACTTCTAATGTTCCATATGCGTGATAGCTGAAGCTATCATCAGCTAAGGCACAGTCGTAAGCACCTAGTCGCATATTGCCTCCTTTGGTGGTCAATTCTTTCTGCTCTTCCATTATATGGATAACAGGGTGTGTTGTTTCAGGGTCGAATTCGGAACTATTTGCTTTATCTAAGCCAGCAACATTTCGAGCAAATTCAATGACGGCTATCTGCATCCCTAAGCAAAGTCCAAAGAATGGAATGCCATTTTCACGTGCATATTGTGCGGCTGCAATTTTCCCTTCTATGCCACGATCACCAAAACCTCCCGGAATTAAAATGCCGTCAAGAGAGGAGAGTAATTGAGTACCTTCGTTTTCAAGCTCTTCGGCGTCTATTCTCACCACTCGAACAGAGCAATCATTCGAAATACCTGCATGCGTGATGGATTCATAGACCGATTTATAAGCATCTTGAAGTTCTATGTATTTACCAACGACTCCAATTTCAACTTTATGACTTGGGGCTTTTAATCTGCGAACCACATCCACCCAGATTTGCATTGTATTTTCCTTAGTGCTGAGGTTGAACTTATCGATAATTAGATCGTCTACTTTTTCAGCTCTAAGTGAGAGTGGTAATTCGTAAATTGAGGTTTCAACATCACATTCCTCAATCACTGCTTTTACGGGCACATTACAGAAAAGGGAAAGCTTTTGTCGCATCTCAGAGGTCATTGGCACCTCGGTTCTACAAACCAAAATATCGGGCTGTATGCCGATTTCTCTTAGTTTAGCGACGCTTTGTTGGCTCGGCTTTGTTTTTAGCTCTCCAGCAGCTTTAAGGTAAGGCAGAAGCGTACAGTGTAAAAACAAAACATTATTAGGATCTTGCTCCAACGCAAATTGACGCATCGCTTCAAGGAAAGGAAGTCCTTCAATATCGCCTATAGTTCCTCCTAGTTCAGTTATAACGACATCGACTTGATCATCATTATCTATATAAATGCGATCTTTTATTTCATTTGTTACATGCGGTATCACTTGAACCGTCGCCCCAAGGTAGTCTCCACGGCGTTCTTTTTGTAGGACCGTCTCATACACTTGCCCTGATGTTAAATTATTGAGTTTTGTGAGCTTGCCTGATGTGAAGCGTTCGTAATGACCTAAATCTAAATCTGTTTCTGCACCGTCATTTAAAACATAGACTTCTCCGTGCTGAAATGGACTCATCGTACCTGGGTCGACGTTTAAGTAAGGGTCAAACTTTTGCATACGTACCTCGAGACCTCTTTGCTCTAAAAGAGCTCCTATCGCGGCGGCTGTTAATCCTTTTCCTAATGAGGAGACAACTCCTCCTGTAACGAAAATATATTTTGTTTTTACATTAGGCATTACTTAATTGGATATTGGTATTTAAAAATACTAGTACAGTTTTTCTTTAGGCTTATGAAAAAAGCAATTCTTTTTCATGTTTTTTGGAGAAATTT
>CAJWEH010000051.1 GCA_913031135.1 uncultured Puniceicoccaceae bacterium
CCGTTTATAAAGGTCCATGGTCTTTCCTTAAGTTTGACAGCATTGAATTGAAATGGGATAATGGAACAACTGCTATTTTTAAACCCTTAGAGAAACAATTCCAATCGATTTCAGATTCAAGCCAAACAGTAAAAATTCCAACTGTAGCAGCTAAAAAAATAGATGCCTCACTTCTAGGAGCTTGGGCAAGACCCTATGATTACGTAGAGCAGAAAAACACTGACCGTCCGTCCGACTTTTTTGGATTATGGGAAATTCAAAACAGTCCTAATGAATCACTCATAATGATTCAAAAGAATCGCATGGTTTATAAAGTAAGTGGAACAGACGATCCGAACCAAACGATCAATGCATTAATCGGAAGATGGGCTAAGCATGGCAAACAACTTCATATTATTTGGGAGAACGGATCTTACTCTGTCATTGATAATTCTAAACCAAACCTTGTGAAATTATATCCGCACACTGAGGGACAAATTATTTTAGACAATGAGGCAGAAGCTCCGTATAAAACCTTGAGCACAGATCTTTCCACTCGTTCACAAGTGTTTTGGAAGCAACAATCCCAAGTAATTTCTAATCTTAAAAGCATTCATTTAAGTGGACTGAATTACAAAGAACTGAACAAATTTTATAGAGGGGACTGGATTGTCAGCCGAATGAATGACCAAGGCCTACTTCAACTCGGACGCTTTGGCGGTGTAGACTATTATGCAAATCAACACACCAAAGGGAATTGGTATCTGACTGGAAATAGCTTATTAATAAACCTAGAAAATGGGTCACGACTTCGCCTCGGAACAATTGGAACCGGTTTTCTCTTGTCACTCTACGATGCACGCCGTCCATTAGATGGCTATCCAAATCAAATTTTTCAAATAGCCCCTATCGAAAAAGAAAAATTATATCAATTTTCTGTAAAACCAAATAGTGCATTCGCCCTACTAGGGAAACATCTTGGTCTCGCAGAAGCAAAAAACCGCAAAAAAGAGTATTTTAAGACATTTCAGAAAGAAGAGGCAGATAAGTTCCAAGTGAACCCTTGGTGGTGGCCCATTTGGAGTGAAACCCGAGAAAATATCGACAATAAGGATTTGACAAATAATTCAGCTTCCGTCGCTTCTAGTAATGAAAAAACTAAAAAGACTGGGCCGGATGTTGAGCGACACCGAAAATTGAATTCCTCATGGCAATGGCCTTTTTAGTATTAAAATTTTTCCTTATTTAAGACATGGACATAATCAATCGAACAAAAAATCTTACTGACCAATCATTAGCTGAGCTAGACCCTCAAATCTCAAAAATTATTGAGCAGGAAAAAAGCCGACAGCAATCACACATCGAGCTCATCGCTTCTGAGAACTTCACCTATCCTGCTATCATGGAAGCCCAAGGTAGCATATTAACGAATAAATATGCGGAAGGCTACCCAAACAAACGTTACTATGGAGGCTGCGAATTTGTCGACACGATAGAAACGATTGCGATTGAACGAGCGAAATCGTTATTTGGAGCTGATCATGCCAATGTTCAACCACACGCTGGTAGTCAGGCAAATGCAGCCGTCTACCTCTCTGTATTAAAACCAGGCGATAAAATCCTCACTATGAGTTTGTCAGATGGCGGTCATCTAACGCATGGTCATTTCATGAACTTTAGTGGAATTTATCACGAAGTGGTCCACTATGGCGTCAATGAAACGGACGGCTTAATTGATTATGATAAAATCGCCTCCACTGCAGAAAAAGAAAAACCCAAAATGATAACTGTAGGTGCCTCTGCCTATTCGCGTGTAATTGACTTTAAAAAAATGTCAGAAATCGCACAGTCCGTAGGTGCCTATCTACTAGCTGATATCGCTCACATCGCAGGCTTAGTTGTCTCAGGAGTACACCCTTCGCCTGTGCCATACGCAGACTTTGTTACAACGACGACTCATAAAACACTTAGAGGCCCTCGAGGTGGATTAATTTTATGCAAGGAAGCGCATGCGAAGAAAATCGATAGTGCGGTCTTTCCAGGAACCCAAGGTGGCCCACTCATGCATGTCATTGCAGGTAAAGCCATCTGTTTTCAAGAAGCGGCAAAAGATTCCTTCAAAGACTATCAAAAACAGGTTGTTTCTAATGCTAACACTTTAGCGAATGCCATGATTGAAAAAGGGCATTTTGTAGTGAGCGGCGGAACCGACAATCACTTGTTTATGATTGATCTAAGAAAAAAATATCCAGAATTAACCGGTAAAGTAGCTCAAATTTCACTCGATAAAGCAAACATCACAGCCAACAAAAACACCGTACCTGCAGAAACACGAAGTCCTTTCCAAACAAGCGGCATTCGGATTGGTACTCCAGCAGTTACGAGCCGAGGCTTTATTGATGATGACATGTTGCTGATAGCAAATGCAATTGACATTGTTCTACAAGCACCTGAAGATGAAAATTCAATTAATGAAGCTAAATCCATAGCTAAAGAGTTATGTGAAAAGTACCCGCTTCCTTATTAAATGCTATTATATATTTTATCCTAAAATTATGAAAACAATTAAACGCAAAAAAAGTGGTTTTACTCTAATTGAGCTACTAACCGTAGTGGCTATTATTGGCGTTCTAGCCAGTATCTTAATCCCTGTCGTTGGGAATGTTCAATCTAGAGCACAGCAATTAAAATCTCAATCAAATCTTCGTGCGATTGGTCAAGCTTACATGCTTTATGCAAATGGTGGAGCTCGAGTTAAAACGATCACACCAAGTAAACTAGAAAGCACTCAAAGTGGCGATAATATTTATGGTCTTATTGAATTCTTAGCAAAATATGCCGAGCTAACCGATGCCTCTGTTTGGTTCATCGATTCAGACCCTGCAATAGCTGAATATGACGGCGAAATTCCAAGTATTGTAGGATTTAAAAATGAAGATAATATCTTTGAAGTATCCGAAAATTGGGCAACAGATTTACCAGTAGGATATGATTTTGCCATTGGAATGAATCCAAAGAATGCAACTAAAACACCACTTGCATGGACACGAGGTCTCAATGAATCGGGCACATGGCCGAAATCATCTCCTTGGGGCGGCGGTGGCCACATTTTATTTTATGATGGTCACGTAGAGTTCTTCAATGAAATCGGAGAAGATGATGGTTACTTGGTCAATCCACAGACAGGACAGCCTACTGTAAACATCTTCGATATTATTGATGAAACTAAGATTCGAAGGGCTCCAGAGTTTACCCTCTAAATCTAACAATAACTTTCAAATAAAGCCCAATCTGGAGTCCTCTAGATTGGGCTTTTTCTTTGACACGATTTCACTTTAAAAGCGCAAAAAAATCCTTAATATCTAAAATAATGTCAAAAAACCCAGTTTACATCTTTGGACACAAAAATCCAGATGCTGATTCTATTTGCTCATCCATAGCATATGAAGCATTCAAACACGCTACTGGAAATCTTGAATTTGTAGCTGCCCGATGTGGGAATTCCAATCAGCGAATTGATACTATTTTAGATTATTTCAATTGCCCATTACCACAATTTATAGGGGATGTGACGCCTCGGGTTCAGGATATCATGCGATCTGAAATTCGCTCTATAACAAAGAAAAACACCTGTTACGAGGCACTCGAAAAAATAGATAAACATGACATCCGAGCACTACCAGTCGTGGACCAAGATAATCGAGTAGAAGGGCTTTTATCGTTCTTTCAATTGGGTGAATTTTTTATTCCAAAACCAAGTGAATCAAGAAACCTTCGAAGAGTTTATACGAACTTAAATTCGATTGTCAGTTCATTAGGTGCTATTACTATCAATTTAGAACAAGAGGCACTAGTTGAAGAATTTTTCGTCCATATTGGTGCGATGGATATTCAATCTTTTGCCGAACACCGAAAAAATCAAACGACCCCAATAGACCGATCCATCGTCGTTGTTGGTGACCGAAAAGACATTCAACTGCTCTCTATTGAATTAGGGATACGCCTCTTAGTGATTTCAGGTGGTTTAGCGGTCGAAGACTCTGTAATCGAGTTAGCAAAACAACAAAAAGTCAGTTTAATTATTAGTCCCTATGACTCTGCAACCACATCCTGGATCATTCGAACAGCAAGCCAACTCGATGAATTGATTGAAAGTAAGATTCATTGTTTTCATAAAGACGACAAAGTTGCTACCGTAAAAAAACGTATCGGCGGCTTAGACGATCCGCTTTATATGGTTATCGAGGGAGATAAGGAATTAATTGGAGTGTTTTCTAAAACAGACATACTCAGACCAACAAAGAAAAAGATTGTGTTAGTTGACCATAATGAAATGGAACAGGCGGTTGATGGCGCTAATCAAGTGGAAATTCTTGAAGTGATCGACCACCATAAATTAGGCAATATACCTTCCGAACAACCCATCTTATTTATTAACCGACCAGTCGGCTCGACCTGCTCAATTATTGCTGATCTATTCAAATCACAAAACATCCCACTCAACCAATCAATCGCTGGCATTTTAATGTCTGGTATCATTTCGGATACCCTGCTCCTGAGCAGTCCAACTACGACTAATCTGGAAAAAGATCTTTTAAATTGGCTTGAGCCTATTGCAGAAATTAGTGCCTCCGACTTAGCCGATAAAATCTTTTCTTCGGGGTCTATTGTTTTAAATGAAGATCCTAGAGCCGTTATAAGCTCAGATTGCAAAATATACCAAGAAGCTGATTTATCCTACTCAGTTTCTCAAATTGAAGAATTAGGGTTTAATAATATCAAAGATAAAATCAGTCTCTTAAAGAATGAACTGGAACACTTTAGAGACGACCATAGTCATTTCTTTAGCATGCTATTAATAACAGACATTAATTCTCATAATTCACTACTGTTAGTTAAGGGCGATTCTGTCCTCTTGGATGAAATTCGTTTTCCCATTCACCCAGCCTATAATACCTATATCCTTAAAGGGGTTGTTTCTAGAAAAAAACAATTACTGCCATACATCGCTTCCGTTCTCAAAAATCTAGGAATAAAATTGTAATGGAAAAATAGTTAAATCACCATATTGGTACTTTAAAATATTAGTTTTACTAATACTAGAAAAAATAAAAATGCTAGCAAATTTTCTCTAAATCGTTTAGTTTAACTAGCGTTCACACCGAAAGTAGCAATAATGAATGCTTATATGAACAATAAACAAATTAATTGTTGGGTATCTGAAGAGACATTAAAGTTAATTGAAGAGCGAGCAAAACAGCATAACATGAAAACTTCTGCTTATGGTTCACTAATTTTAAATAATTGGTCTAAAAATCAAGATTCACAAACTCCAATTGAAAGCGAGTTAAAAGAATTAAGAGAGTTAATTCAAAATCTGACTTAATTAAAAAAGCCAGGGGGTGAGCTGGAACTCAAATTAGAAGTTCAATATTTTCTTAATACTTGAGGTATGAAAATCTCTGTTTAAATGCGCAATCACATCTAAGCTAATCGACTTGGGGCAAACTGCTTCACAAGCCCCGACATTGGTACAGCCACCGAACCCCGCATCCTCCATGGCTTCAACCATCAAAAGGGATCTCCGTTCTTTTTCTGCCTTACCTTGAGGTAACTTATTTAAATGACTGACTTTTGCTCCTGTAAATAGCATAGCCGATGCATTTGGGCAGGCAGCAACGCAGGCACCACATCCAATGCAAGCAGCGGCATCCATAGCTTCATCAGCAATTTCTTTGGGAATAGGTATTTCATTAGCGTCCACCGCACTACCAGTTCGTGCAGTTATAAATCCACCCGCTTGCATAATCGAATCAAATGCCGAACGATCGGTCACTAAATCTTTGAGAACAGGAAAAGCACGGGCTCGCCAAGGTTCTATAGTGATGGTTTCACCATCTTTAAAATGTCGCATGTGTAATTGGCAAGTTGTAGTTGCCTTTTCAGGCCCATGTGGCTCACCATTAATCGTCATTGAACACATACCACAAATCCCTTCTCTGCAATCATGATCAAATGAAACCGGAACTTCATCCTTGGCTATCAATTGCTCATTTAATGAATCTAACATTTCTAAAAAAGATGCATCTTTAGAAACATTTTCTAAGGAATAATTTTTAAATAACCCTTGGGAATCCTTGTCATCTTGACGCCAAATTTTTAATTTCAATTTCATAATGCGATCGTCTTATTTGTAGCTTCTAGTAGCTAGTTGAACATTTTCAAAATTAAGAACCTCTTTATGAAGTACCGGTTTGGCATCCTCTTTATATTCCCAAACGCCAACAAATGAGTACTCTTGGTCATTCCTCAACGCCTCCCCTTCATCCGTTTGATGCTCAACCCGAAAATGTCCACCACAAGACTCTTCTCGCATTAAGGCATCACGACACATCAATTGCCCAAATTCAATAAAATCAGCGACCCGACCCGCACGCTCAAGCTCAGGGTTTAAATTATCCAAGCGGCCGTTCAGTCGAAGATTTGTCCAAAACTCATGCTTCAGCTCATCAATCTTGGCAATAGCCTCTTGGAGGCCTGATTGACTACGAGCCATACCACAATAATCCCAAATAATTTGACCAAGTTCTTTATGAAACGATCTAGGAGAACGATTACCCTTGATTGCCAATAGCTGATTTAACCGCTCTCTAACCAGTTTCTCGGTCTTTGCAAAAGCTGGGTCTGATAGACTCACAGAACCCGCAGCACTCACTCCCAATTCTCCAAGATAATTACCGATAGTATATGGAAGTACAAAGTAACCATCTGCTAGTCCCTGCATTAAGGCAGACGCTCCGAGACGATTGGCACCATGGTCTGAAAAATTCGCTTCGCCACCGACAAAGAGTCCCGGGATACTACTTTGCAAGTTATAATCAACCCACAAGCCACCCATTGTGTAATGAACTGCAGGGAATATCATCATTGGGGTCTGATAAGGATCCTCCCCGGTGATTCGGTTGTACATTTCAAAAAGATTTCCGTAACGCTCACGAATGTCTTGTTCCCCCTCTCTCTGAATGGCATCCCTAAAATCTAGAAACACACCAAGACCTGTAGAGGCGACACCTCTGCCCTCATCACAAACTTCTTTAGCGGAACGGGATGAAATATCTCTAGGAGCTAAATTGCCAAAACTCGGGTACTTTCTTTCTAAATAATAATCGCGATCTTCCTCCGCGACAGAATTGGGGTCTAAATGACCCGCCCGTATTTTTTCAGCGATATCTTTAGACTTAGGAACCCATACTCGCCCATCATTCCTCAAAGACTCCGACATCAAAGTCAATTTAGACTGATCTTCACCATGAACTGGAATACAAGTAGGATGAATCTGAGTATAGCATGGATTTGCAAAGCCTGCTCCTTTTTTAAAAGCTCGATAAGTAGCCGTAACATTACAACCTTGGGCATTTGTTGATAAATAAAAGACATTTCCATAACCACCTGTTGTGAGAACAACACAATCTGCCGCGTGACTAGTGATTGCTCCAGTCACTAAATTTCGAGTTATAATACCTTTGGCGTGCCCATCGATAATGACGAGATCCAGCATTTCATGACGCGTATGCATAGTCACTTTGCCAAGCCCAATCTGCCTATTTAAACTAGAATAGGCTCCAAGTAATAATTGTTGTCCTGTTTGACCTCTAGCATAAAAGGTTCTAGAGACTTGAGCACCACCAAAAGAGCGATTTGCCAACAAGCCTCCATACTCACGCGCAAAAGGCACTCCTTGAGCGACACATTGATCAATTATATTAGAACTCACTTCAGCCAAGCGATAGACATTCGCCTCTCTCGAACGATAATCCCCACCCTTTATGGTATCATAGAATAAGCGTTGGATGCTATCACCATCATTTTGATAATTCTTAGAAGCATTAATACCACCTTGAGCGGCAATACTATGTGCTCTACGAGGACTGTCTTGATAGCAAAAACAAGAGACATTATAGCCTTGCTCAGCTAAGCTGGCTGCGGCAGAACTGCCAGCCAAGCCCGATCCTACTACAATAACATGGTATTTCCTGCGATTAGCAGGATTTACTAAACGCATATTAAACTTATGTTTAGACCATTTCTCAGAAAGAGGACCTTCAGGTATTTTCGGATCTAGATTCATGGTTCAATTAATTCTCCAACTGTTCAAAAGTAAAATTAGAAGGCGCAAAAGACACTTCTTGATCATCCGATGATGGGTTAGAAGGCTCTAAATAACCTGTAAGCGTTGCAACAGGTATTGAAGCGAAGCCAATAAAAACAATGAGCCCGTAGAACAGAGCTATTTTATCAAGCATGCCTTTCCAATAACGATTTCTCAAACCAAGCGTTTGAAAAAGGCTACTTATACCGTGGGCTAAATGCAGACACAAAAGTCCAGTTGATAAGAGGTAGAAAAATGAAACCAACGGATTCTTAAAACCAGAAACAAGCATATCATACACATTGAAGGTATCCACCGCCTGTCCATTTTTAAGAACGGGCACCCCTCCTTGCACCAAGGCAACAGAATTTGGGCTGTTTGTTTCATTTAGAAAAACGACTGGATCGTTATACTCCATGGTTGGAATGACTCGAACGGTGAAATGGAGGATATGAAAAATGATGAACGATAACAAAATAACCCCACTCATTCTCATTGTTTGAGCAGCATAAGTCGTTTTAACAGCTTTTTTACTATTAGCTTTTGGTTTTGCTTTTTTATTCTCAATTGTCAGCAGAACAGCCATCCATATATGAACAACTACGGAAGCCAGTAAAATTAAGCGAATCCCATTCAATAAGACCTTAGGCATTGAATGCAATTTATAGGCATAGGCATTGATTGCATCTGCCCCTGCAAATATGAGTAAGTTTCCCAGCATATGCCCCATAACAAATAATACGAGAATTAGGCCCGTCAGAGCCATGAGTACTTTACGACACATAGAGGTATGCATATAGTGGCAAAAGTTCATTTAAATAAATAGTGCAATCTAATTTAAAATATTTCTTTTTAAGCGAACTCAAACAATAAACATAAAAAAAGCGAAATTTCTCCAAAAAACATGAAAAAGAATTGCTTTTTTCATAAGCCTAAAGAAAGACTGTACTAGTATTTTTAAATACCAATATCCAATTAAGTAATGCCT
>CAJWEH010000052.1 GCA_913031135.1 uncultured Puniceicoccaceae bacterium
TTGATCGCTTTTTGAGCAAAACTAGCGACACTGCTGTTAGATTTTGAGATTGAAGTAAAACAATTGAGCACTTGATTTAAATAATCCTCAGGTAAATAACGAGTATCCGTACGTGGATAAGTAATCATTTTATGTCGTTCATAAAGTGATTGAGCGATACTCAATGTATTTTTTGCTGTAAATGGAGCTTCTCTTTGAAGCGTGGTCAGATCATAAAGTTGAGGAGCGATTTGTTTGACGACTTTCTTTTCTTCTTCGATCACGCCACTTTTTCCTATGCATCTCTCTACGATTTTAACTGCCGTTTCTTTGTCCCACAATCGATCTGCTTTGAGGTGCTTATTGTTATCTGATTTTTCAAACTGAGGATCATACCATTTTCCTAAATAATTGCCTGATTGAATTGAGAAATCTGCTTCTATTTCATAAAACTTTTCAGAATGAAATTCTGATATGGCATTCTCTCTTTCAGCTAAAATGGCTAGAGTGGGAGTCTGGACTCTTCCAGCGGCAGTTATATTAAAGCCGCCGTGTCTGGAACGAAAGCAGGTGAGTGCTCGTGTTGAGTTCAATCCAACAAGCCAATCAGACTCGGATCGACACTTGGCTGCATCACTTAGGGATTTGAGCGATTCGTCATCTCTTAGCTTTGACCATGATTCTTTAATCGAATCTGCAGTCATAGATTGCATCCATAGTCGCTTAATAGGTTTTTGAATGCCACCTATTTCCATTATATACCTAAAGATTAATTCGCCTTCTCTACCAGCGTCGCAGGCATTAACAATGCAATCAAATTCTTTTTTTCTGCACAAAGCTAGCACGTGTTTGAGCCGGGCTTGTGTTTTCTCAATCGGTTGTAGATCAAAATTTTCAGGAATAGCAGGCAGTACATTAAAATTCCATGGTAGTTTTTTGCCATTATTACCAGTTGGCATTTTAAGTTCAACAAGGTGACCGACTGCTGAAGTGATGAATGCTTTGCCTGATTCAAAATGTTGATTATCTTTAGACTTACCTTTTTTTTCGAAGGGACCTAGTTCTTCTTTCAAAGCTTTTGACAGGTCTGTAGCGACAGAGGGTTTTTCGGCTATAATCAAATATTTCATTTATTTTATTTGTGATCTTTTATTTAAGAACATAATTTTCTATCCATCCTTATTCTGCGATTTTTTCTTTCGTCAATATTCTTTCTCCATTTAATAACATTTAACTAATTTTTTATTGTGCGACTAAAAGCTTTATTTCGATTATATAGAGAAAGTCTATCTAGGAGGCTAGATAAAGGGGTTCATTTTATAGTAGATGTTGTTTACGACCGCATTCATAACAATACGGCTGAAATTATAGGATTGTTTTTAAATACTTTATCAATTCTTTTTTCACAATTAGTTCAATTTAGATATTTTCTCTACAAGCACAAATTGCTAAAAGATAAGCCTTTGGGCTGTTTGGTAGTGGTCGTTGGTAATTTAACAGTTGGTGGTACAGGCAAAACGCCAGTTGTCGAAATGTTATCAAGGCAGCTTCAGCAACATGGTCGTAAAGTTGCCATAATAAGTAGGGGCTATAAAAGTAAAAAAGAATCAGTCTTTAGTAAATTTGTTCGATATTTTACACATGCAGAGAAAAGTCCTCCAAAAATCGTCAGCGATGGATCTCAAGTGCTCTTAAACTCTGAAATAGCGGGTGATGAGCCCTTCATGTTAGCGAGTAATTTGCCTGGTGTTGTCGTTATCTGTGACAAAGATAGGGTAAAAGCAGGTTATTATGCGATTAAGGATTATATGTGTGATACATTGGTTTTAGACGATGGCTATCAATATTTGAAATTGAGAGGCAGCTTAAATATTTGTTTAATTGATACGACTAATCCATTTGGAAATGAGCGATTGCTACCACGTGGTATTCTGCGAGAGCCTTTAAATCGATTGTCTAAGGCCGATTATATTTTATTCACAAAGACATCAAGTGTTGCTCAGTGTTCGGAGTTATATGAAACCGTAAAAAAATATAATGAACATGCTAAGATAATTTACAGTCAACACGCTCCAAAGTATTTTAAAAGGGTCGATAAGGTTGAGGAAGAGCCGTTGTCTATGTTGAACAATTTAAAGGTAGCAGTCTTTAGTGGGATTGCCTATCCAGAAAGTTTTGAGCAGACAATTGAAGAACTCGGTGGTATCATTACCTATAATAAACGCTTTTTAGACCACCATCGTTTTTCTAAGGTTGAAATTGAGCAAGTGTATCTAGAAGCCTTTGAGTCTGGAGCAAAGATTCTTGTGACAACAGAGAAGGATGCGGTTCGATTACCCTCTAAAAAGGTTCGGATTCCCCTTTATTATTTGCGATTAGAAATCAAGATATTATCTGGTGAAGAAAATTTTAAGACCTTGGCAGAACGCATTTGCTTGCCCTTAAAGTCAGACATGCTTTAACAGAGCATAATTCTTATCCCAATCTCCTATTATCGTATGAAAAATTCAAATGTAGATGATTTAGAGGTCAAAGACGCCTTGATAATTTTTAATACTGTATGGAATAGTCTTGTTGAAGAATTAGGAGAGGAGAACTTACGGTTCCCTAAGGAAATATTTTGGCTCAATGGTGCTCCAGGTGCAGGTAAGGGTACGAATACAAATTTCATTATGCGCTATAGAAATCTGACCGCGCCTCCAATTGTCGTCAGTAGTTTATTAAATACGCCTGAGTCCGAACGAAAAAAGGATTCGGGCATGTTGGTCGGGGACCGTGAGGTTATAGAAATTATGTTGAGGAAACTTTTGGAGCCAGTCTACAAAACGGGAGCGGTTGTCGACGGCTTTCCTAGAACGAAGGTACAGGTAGAGTGTGTTAAGATGTTATATGAGAAATTGATAGCTCTAAAAAATCAGTTTCAGAATACAAAATTTCAAACATTTTTTAAACGCCCTCATTTTCATATTGTCGTGTTATTTATAGATGAAAATGAAAGTGTTAAAAGGCAGATTAGTCGTGGTGAAAAAGCCATTTTGCATAATGATGAAGTTAAGGCTTCAGGTGTCGGTGAAATCATCCATGTTCGAGCCACAGATTTAGACCCAAAGTCAGCATTAAATCGTTATAAAACCTTTAAAGAGAAGACCTATGATGCGTTAAAGGAATTGAGAGAGACCTTCTTTTATCATTTTATAAATGCCCAAGGCACAATAGAAGAAGTTCGAAAACGGATTGATTCCGAATTGAGATATCAAGGTTCTCTCGAGCTTGATGAAGCTACGTATGATGCTATTTCATGTCTTCCCATAGCCAGCACATTATCGAATCATGCGCGTCAAGATCTTGTAGACCGTTTAGAAAATTACCAAACATACCATAAAGAATTATTTACAGCAATTATCAGTTTAATATCGGACTATTTCATGCCGATTATCAAACGACATGCGATTTCTGGTACAGCTGTAGTGAATACGGAAGATCCTCTTTTAGATGATCCTTTAGCTCTTAGTATATTAATTGATGTCTTTTCGGAACGAGGGTTCCATGCAGTTGTTGATGTTAACAAAGAAGAGATCCCATATAGTGTCGATAAAGAGACCTTTGAGATTCAAACACGCATTAAAAAGATCTTCAGTATACATGTTAATTTTAAGGCCTCTGAAATCAGAAGAGGCTAGAAATTATTTTCTATGAATTTTTTTATCTCAAGCGCTGTAAAAGATGCGGATTCAATATGAGGTGCATGGCCAGCATCAGTGATTATCGCATGTTTGAAATTATTGTTTTCGGCTTTCATTCTCTTATTTAAAAGCGTGTATTTTTCATCTTTTTGTCCTGTTATTAATAGGGTGGGAATATCTATTTTATCGAGGGAATCCCATAAGCTTGGAAAAACACCTTGCCCAAATCCTCTAAGGCTTTCACTTAGTCCAATAGGATTTAAGTGACATTTTCTTATTTGCATTGATTGGTAGAAATCGTGAGGAGCGCTTTTTTGTGTTTGAATGAGCGGTTGTTTATTCCAAAACTCGATGAACTTTTTGATGCCAATTGTTTTAATGGTTTCGGATAAGGAAGCATCTTCTATAGCTCGTAATCGCTTTTCTTCTCGGTCTTCGATTCCAGGATTAGCACTAATAAGGATTAATCCATTCAAGCTGTTGGAATGTTGAGTCGCATATAATAGTGCAAGTCTAGCACCCATTGAATAAGCAATAAGAATAGTCTTAGATTCCGCTTCAATGGGTTTTTGATTTAGAGATTTTTTCAGCCAATCCTTATGACCTTCAATAGAACAATCCCCAGAGCCGTCTTCATCATGCCCAGGTAAAATCCCTAAATGCCAATGACTGTGCATGCTTGAAATGCACGCCTGCTCTCTTAGAAGAGTGAAATCTTCTTTATGACCAGTAAAACCATGTAAGCCCCAAAAGTGAATATTCTGATATTTTGAAGCATCGATCATTTAGGAGGACTCTTCGATTGTGATCGAAATGATTTTCTGATCTTCAAGAGGCTTGTCTGCAGCATTTTTTTCAACTTTTTCAAGTGCTTCAACGACATCCATGCCATCGGTGACTTCACCAAATATGGTATGCCTCATATCTAGCCATGGAGTTGGTACAGTAGTGATAAAAAATTGACTGCCATTTGTTCCAGGACCTGCATTTGCCATTGCTAATAAACCCGGTCTATCAAATTTTAAATCAGGTGTGCATTCATCTTCAAACGGACGGCCCCAAATAGATTCTCCACCTCCACCTGTACCTGTAGGATCGCCTCCTTGAATCATGAATTGTTCTATAACTCTATGGAAAATGATTCCGTTATAGTAACCGTTTTTGGCATGCGTGATAAAATTTTCGCAAGTTTTTGGAGCTTGAGAGTCAAATAAGTTAAAGTGAATGATCCCTTGTGTGGTTTCTATTTTAAGTTTAGTCATGCGATTTCTGTTACTTGTTGTTGGTTGGTTTGTTTTTGAAATAAGATATGGTTTCTACTACAAAGTTTTCTAAATTAGCCTTAGGAGATTCAAAGTCAATCGTTGCCCCCATTTGTTTTAGTGTTTCACTCGTTTTGACTCCAATGCTACCATATGCAGGAAGTATACTCGGATCGATGCTTAAATCCTTTATAGAGTCCATGAAATTTTGCACTGTCGATGAGCTGGTAAATAAAATGGCATCTGCTCCAAAAGTTTTAAAAGACTCAAAATACGGGGATTCTGAAATGGAACATTTTTTATTTTCATAAAGCGGAAGGCGATCTACTATGGCCCTGCCTTCAGTTTCAAGCCTTTTTACTAAAGACGGTGACCCTTTGTTTCCTGTGACTACTAATATTTTAGTATTATCTAAAGACTCTCTTTCTAGCAGTGCATCTACCAAAGCGTCTGAATTAGCTGACTCTGGAAGTAAATCAACTTTTAAATGGAGCGATTTTATCGCTTTTTCCGTAGCATTCCCAACCACACCAATTTGTGATAGACCTATTGAACGTATATCTTCATATGCTTTAAAAAATAAATCAAAAAAGTGCTGAACTCCATTTGCGCTCGTAAATAGAATCCATTGATAAGTGGATAGTTCCGTAAAGACATCAGCTATAGTTTCTTTGTCGTATTCTGGACTTATTGCGATTAAAGGTATTTCGATCACATCAGCTCCGTAAAATTCTAATAACTCTGTTAATTTTCCTGCTTGTTGTCTCGCTCTTGGTACGATGATTTTTTTTCCAAATAGGGGTTTATTTTCAAACCAGTTTTGGGATCCTTTTAGATTAACAACAGAACCTACGAATATAATTGCCGGGGATTGTATGGATTGAGCTTTTGATTTTTCTACTATAGTTCCCAAATGACCAATCGTGCTTTTTTGCTTTTGTGTGCTACCGTTTTCAACGATAGCTACGGGTGTATTAGGCTTTAGACCGCCTTCAATTAATTCTCCAACAATCCGCTCCATTTGGCCAACTCCCATGTAAATACAGAGCGTGGCATTTTCTTTGGCATACTCTCTGAAATCCAAATTCAAACACATTTTTTCTGGATTTTCATGACCTGTCAGAAATATTATTGAGGAACTTGTGTCCCTTTCAGTTATCGGAATACTAGTATAGGCTGCACATGCCATAGCAGCGGTAATGCCAGGTACAATCTCGTAAGGGATATTCTCAGTTTCAAGTGTATTAATTTCCTCTCTGATTCTTCCAAATACTAATGGATCTCCTCCTTTAAGTCGAATGACAGATGTTTTTGGGTTAATTTCATTTAAGAGTAATTCATTAATTTCAGATTGAGGGATTGAATGATTTCCTGAGCTCTTTCCTACAAATATTTTTTTCGCATTCGGTTTAGCACACTCTAACAGGCGTATATTGATTAAGTTGTCATAAATAATGATATCCGCCTGCTCTAAAATTTCTTTTGCTTTTACAGTAATGAGTTTGAGGTCACCAGGTCCTGCGCCAACTAGATAAACAGTTCCTTTTTGTACTTTGTATGACATTATAATAGCTCCTTAATTTCTTTGATTGCCTTAATTGTAGTCGAGTGAAATTCAGAAAAAGTTTCTGAATTCATATGAAAGCATCTATAACCAATTCTAGGCTCAAATAAATGCAAGTGACTGCCATCAAAATAAACTCCGGCAGGTGATTGGCAGCCGCCATCTAACACCGCTAATATTTCTTTTTCAAAGGAAACCGCGCGATCAGTTTTTTCACAAAATTTGAGCTCAAATGAAGCCATCGAGTCTTTTCTTGAAACGATTGCAATGGCTCCTTGTCCTGCTGCAGGAACCATCACCTTCGGTTCAATTGTCGTGAAATTTAAATTTCCAAATGAATTTATATCTAATCGATCCAGACCAGCTTCAGCAAGCAGTGTAGCATCGGCTTCTTTATTAGATAATTTCTTTAATCGAGTTTCAACATTTCCTCGAATATGACTAAAGTGCGCATTTGGGAAGAGGGATTTTAATTGTTCTTTGCGTCTTGGGCTTGAAGTAGCGATGTTTTCTATCGATGCAATAGACTTATTTGATATGAGTACATCAAAGGCAGATGCTCTTGGTAAGTATCCAATCACTTCTAATTCTGGATTTAAATGAATGGGAAGATCCTTAGAAGAATGCACCGCTAGGTCAATCGATTCATCCAGAAGGGCGGCATCGAGTTCTTTGGTAAAAAGTCCAATGCCACCTTGCGTTTCTAATGAGTAGTTAAGATGACTATCTATTTCAGTATTTACAGGTATGATTTCATAGGTGAAATCGCTCAAACGCTTGTCTATCCAATGACAAGCCAAAGCTGTTTGCTTTAGTGCGAGGGGCGATTTTCGTGTTCCTACTTTAATCTGCATGTTCTTATGTTTATTTTTATAAACAAAATGGCTATAAAAAAATTGCCTCATTTGAGAGGCAATTTTTGAAATGAATAATAGGGTCTAAATTGTTATCGCCTTAATTATAAGAAGCCTGAGTTCCTTTAATATTACGTTTTTTAACCCAAGGCATTAAGGATCTTAGGCGAGCACCCACTTTTTCGATCGGGTGTGCAACACCTTCTTTTTGATATTGTTTATATTTGGGTAGACCTGCTTTATATTCTTTAACCCACTGCTTAGTGAACTTGCCAGATTGAATATCTTTGAGAATGGCTCCCATTGCTTTCTTGGAGCCCGCATTGATGACCCTTGGTCCACTCACATAGTCTCCCCATTCAGCTGTTTCTGAAATTGAGAATCGCATGCCTGAAACGCCAGATTCAACCATCAAATCAACAATTAATTTAAGTTCATGTAGACATTCGAAGTAAGCCATTTCTGGTTGATAACCAGCTTCAACAAGAGTTTCGAAGCCTGCTTGTACTAGAGCACTTGCGCCTCCACACAGTACGGCTTGTTCGCCAAATAGGTCGGTTTCACATTCTTCTTTAAAGCTTGTTTGCACAACACCCGCACGAGTGCCACCAACGCCTTTAGCCCAAGCTAAGGCAACGGATTTTGCGTTTTTAGAGGAACCCTTAAAAACTGCAATTAGAGCTGGAACGCCTTTGCCTTCAACGAATTGACTTCTTACGACATGACCTGGACCTTTCGGAGCAACCATAATCACATCTACGCCTTTAGGTGGTACAATCAAGCCATAGTGAATGGCAAGTCCGTGAGTGAAGGCAAGTGTCTTTCCTTTTTCTAAGTTAGGTAAAATATCTTTTTCATAAACTTCTGGCTGTTTCATGTCAGGAACTGCTAACATAATGACATCAGCCTTCTTTACCGCTTCTGCTGTATCAAATACTTTAAAGCCCTGTTTTTTAGCAACAGCAACAGACTTACTCTTTGGATATAGTCCGATGATAACATTTAAACCGATGTCTTTAAGGTTTTGAGCGTGTGCATGTCCTTGTGATCCATAACCAATAATGGCGAGTGTTTTTGATTTTAAAACGCGAATATTCGCATCTTTGTTCGTATAAACTTTTGCAGGCATAAGATTTTAATGAGTTAAGTTAGTTATAAAATTGTATTCAAGCGTTAACCTCTTTTTAAAGCGACGCCACCAGTACGAGCCATTTCAGTGATGCCGTATGGTTCAATTAGGGATAAAAAGGCTTTTATTTTATTACTGTTTCCAGTCATTTCTATATTGAGAGACCGATTAGCTACATCTATAATTTTTGCTCTAAATATATCACAAATTTGGACAATTTCGGTTCTTTGTTCTGGTGATACCGAAACTTTGAGCATGATTAACTCGCGTTCAGTAGCCTGTCCTTTAGAAAATTCTGTTACATCAATTACATTAACCAATTTAGAGACTTGTTTAATCGCTTGATCGAGTGCGCTACTGTCGCCGATGATGGTAGCTGTGATTCTTGAAAAGTTAGAATCAGGCATCGGGCCAACATTTAATGTTTCAATATTAAAACCACGACCACTAAACATACCTGCTATTCTCGCTAGAACACCAAATTTATTTTCTACTAATATGGATATTATGTGACGCATGAACTTTAAAAATTAAATGGTGGACGGAGAGGGACTCGAACCCACGACCTACTGGGTGTAAACCAGTTG
>CAJWEH010000053.1 GCA_913031135.1 uncultured Puniceicoccaceae bacterium
AAGCCGCTAAGAAGACTGTAAAAAAAGCAGCCAAAAAAGTAGCAAAGAAAGCACCAGCTAAGAAAGCCGCTAAGAAGACTGTAAAAAAAGCAGCCAAAAAAGTAGCAAAGAAAGCACCTGCTAAGAAAGCTGCTAAGAAGACTGTAAAAAAAGCAGCTAAAAAAAGAAAGTAAGACAGGTCATTCGGTTTGAAATGTTTTCTTAGGTAAAGCTTGCCAAGCCGAAGCAGAAAAAATTCAATCTGCGCTCATAGATGTTTATTCTTTACTCATCTATGAGCGTTTATTTTTTTAATCGTTTAATCTTTATTTAAATTATATGCATAAATTATCAGTATGGGCAAAAGGAGTTTCGCCATCGCCGACGTTAGCGGTTGATGCAAAAGCTAAGGCGTTAAAGGCAGCAGGTGAGTCTGTTTGTGGATTTGGAGCAGGTGAGCCAGATTTTGACACCCCTGAATTTATTAAGCTTGCGGCACAGCAGGCGCTTAAAGAGGGTAAGACTAAATACGCACCTGCCGCTGGTATCCCTGCATTGAGGTCGGTTATAGCTGATAAATATATGCGAGATAATAAATTTGATTCTGTCGAACCTGCACAAGTCATTGTTAGCCCCGGTGGTAAATTTTCCTGTTACCTTGCAATCCTATCAGTGATTAGTCCTGGAGATGAAGTGATTATTCCTGCACCGTATTGGGTCAGTTATCCCGAAATGGTGAAACTTGCAGGTGGCTCTCCTAAATTCATATCGACTGAAATGGAGGTTGGCTTTAAAATAAGTCCTGAACAATTAAAAGGTGCAATTAATTCTAAAACTCGATTACTGATTCTCAATAGTCCATCCAACCCTACTGGAGCCATTTATACAAAAGAGGAAATGGAGGCAATTGTTCAAGTCGCTATAGAGCATGATATCTATATTATGTCGGATGAGATTTATGAGTATTTATTATATGATGGAGCAGAGCACCACAGTCCTGCATCATTTTCTAAAGAAGTTGCAGATAAGACCATAATCGTTGGAGGGTTTAGTAAAACATTCTCAATGACCGGTTGGCGATTAGGTACTTTAGTCGCTCCTCTTGAAATTGCAAAAGCGGTTGCGAGTATGCAAAGTCAGACAAGTTCTAATGCAACAACCTTTGCACAATTTGGAGCCCTTGCAGCAATGGAAAATTGGGATCAATCAATGCAAGCCGTAAAGGAAATGCTGATTCATTTTGATAGAAGGCGTATGCATTTGTTGTCGGGTTTAAATGCAATTCCAGGAATCGAGTGTAATCGTGCCGAAGGAGCATTTTACTTATTTCCTAGGATTCGAAACTTTGGAATGAGCAGTATGGATTTTGCTGATCGTTTACTTGATGAAAAGAAAGTGGCTGTTGTTCCCGGAGAAGGCTTTGGTGCTCCTGGCTACATGCGACTGAGTTATGCAACTTCTGATGAGACAATTCAAGAAGGTTTAAAGCGACTTGAAGAATTTTGTGCAAACATTACAGACTAGCTTGATTTTACAAAATGAAAGACAGAGAAAAGATAATATACACAATAACGGATGAGGCACCTGCTTTAGCTACCTTCTCTTTATTACCCATTATAAAAGCCTTTACCGATAAAGCGGGAATCACCGTTGAAACAAGAGATATTTCTTTGGCGGCACGTATTTTAGCGCAATTTCCGAATGAGTTGGGTGAGAAACAGTTTCAAGCCGATCACTTAAGTGAATTAGGCTCATTAGCGAAATTATCTGAAGCCAATATTATTAAGCTTCCAAATATTTCAGCTTCAATCCCTCAAATGATGACTTGTATTCGAGAGCTTCAAGCAAAAGGTTACACAATTCCAGATTATCCAGAATCTCCCAAAGATGAGATAGAACAGGAAATAAAAGATCGCTATGATAGCGTTAAAGGCAGTGCTGTGAATCCCGTTTTAAGAGAAGGAAATTCAGATCGTCGTTGTGCTGCTGCAGTTAAAGCATACGCGAAAGCAAATCCACATTCTATGGGCGAATGGAGATCTGATAGTACTTCTAAAGTATCAAGCATGCAAGAAGGTGACTTTTTTGAAAATGAACAATCAATCACGCTTGAAGAACCTACGAGTGTGCGAATCGAATTTCATCCAAAAGAGGGCGAAGTTATTGAGCTGAAAGCGCCATTTGCTCTTCTCAAAGGAGAAGTTTTAGACGCAACTTTTATGAGTGTTCGAAAGCTTCGTTCATTTTTGAAGCAACAGGTTTCTGATTCCAAGTTAGAAAATTTGCTTTTCTCTCTTCATATGAAAGCGACTATGATGAAGGTATCAGATCCAATTATTTTTGGACATGCTGTCTCTATATTTTTTGAGTCGGTATTTGAAGCCCATAGTGATCTCATTAAAGATCTTGGAGTAAATGTGCGGAATGGATTCGGCGATCTCATTTCCAAATTAGAAGGTCTTGCAGAGTCTGATCGTGAACGCATTCAGAGTTCCATTCAGCAAGTGTTATCTGAGGGTCCTTCGATTGCTATGGTTGATTCAGATAAGGGGATAACAAATTTACATGTGCCTAGTGATGTCATTATTGACGCTTCTATGCCTGCAGCTATCCGAAGTTCAGGTCAAATGTGGAATGCTTCAGGTGAATTACAAGATGCGAATTTCATCATACCAGATAGAAGCTATTCGGGTGTTTACGCAGAAACAATTCGTTTCTGTAAAGCAAATGGAGCATTTGATCCTCGAACAATGGGCAGCGTTTCAAATGTTGGATTGATGGCTCAGAAAGCTGAAGAATATGGGTCACATGACAAAACCTTTGAAGCTCCTGATGAGGGTAGTATAAAGGTCGTTCGTGAAGATGGAAGTGTTCTCCTAGAACATCAGGTAGAAAAAGGTGACATCTGGAGAGCTTGCCAAGTAAAGGATGCGGTTGTGCGTAATTGGGTAAACCTTGCGGTTGAAAGATCTAGAGAGACTGGCCAGCCTGCTGTATTTTGGTTAAATAAAGCGCGAGCACATGATGCCCAACTCATTAAAAAAGTTGAGCAATACCTATCTGAAATGGATACAGCTGGATTAGAGTTGCCAATTTTGGCACCTGTTGAAGCGACACGTTTTTCTTTAGAACGCGCTAAAGCGGGTAACGATACCATATCAGTAACGGGTAATGTATTGAGGGATTATCTAACCGATTTATTTCCAATTCTTGAGCTTGGAACAAGTGCTAAAATGTTATCAATTGTGCCTTTGATGAATGGGGGCGGCTTATTTGAAACGGGTGCAGGTGGCTCTGCTCCTAAGCATGTTCAACAGTTTGAAAAGGAGAACCATTTGCGATGGGATTCACTAGGTGAGTTTTTAGCACTGGGCGTGTCTCTTGAACATTTGGCTAAAAGCTTCAATAATTCAAAAGCGCTCATTCTTGCTAATGCTTTAGACAAAGCGGTTGAAAAATTCCTTATGGAAAATCGATCACCTCTGAGAAAGGTTGGCGAATTAGATAATCGTGGAAGCCATTTTTACTTTGCCTTATATTGGGCGGAAGCCATGGCATCACAAAAAGTGGCACTAGATCTTTCTGAAGCGTTCACTAAGCTTTATGAGGCGTTGTCTGAATCTAAAGATCAAATAGTTCATGATTTAAATGCGGCTCAGGGTGCTGCCGTTAAATTACAAGGGTATTATAAACCAAACAATGAACTCGCATCAGCTGCTATGAGACCCTGCGATACCTTCACTCAGATCATAGATAGATTTTAGGCTTAGCTATTTGACTGAATTTGTAGCGGGTGGAAGTCCAAGCCACTTGGCTTTTGGTAAGCTTCTAGATTAAATTCATGCAGTACGGAATAAAGGTGGTCAAAAACATCACTTTGTATCCCTTCGTAGGCAATCCAATCAGTTGTATTTGAATAAGTCCATATCTCAATTGGAATTCCGCTCTCCTTGGGTGTTAGCTGTCGTACGATTAAGGTCATATCGCTATTAATCATAGGATTGTGCTTTAAATATTCTAAGCAGTATGCCCTGAATGTTCCAATATTCGTGAGTCGCCTTTGTATTTTTGGTCTGTCTTTTTTGGCGTTTTTGAATTCAGTATCGTATTGTTCTAATTCAACTAGTTTTTTGTTTATGTAGGTTTTTAACAGGTCTATTTCTTTGAGTTGTTCAATTTGCTGTTGATCTAGGAAACGTATCGAATTTGCGTCTATAATGATGGAGCGCTTAATTCTTCGTCCATTTGACTCACTCATATTTCGCCAATTTTTAAAAGAATTAGTGATCAGTGCTTGCATTGGAATTGAGGAAATCGTTTGGTCCCAGTTTTCGACTTTTAAAGTCGTAAGGGACAAGTCTTTAACGGTACCATCTGAATTATGGCTTGGGATTTCAATCCAATCACCGACTTGGATTAAATTATTTGCAGATACTTGGATGCCTGCAACTAATCCAAGAATTGAATCTTTAAACACCAAGAGAAGTACAGCCGTTAAAGCCCCTAAGCCAGAAATGAAGAAGACGGGGGACTTATCGAGTATGATGGATAAAATGAAAATGATTCCAAAGAAGTAGCTGATCAGTTTGAGTGCTTGTATAAAACTTTTAGCTGGAAATTTGGAGGTCTTGGAAAGTTTTTGAAGAATATTTAAGGTTAAATTTAAACTGGATTCTGCAATCGCAACAAAAGATAAAACGATTAAAATGCTTATGATCATTTCATTCGTTTTAGAAATGGAATTTTCCAATGAAAATAAGGCTGAATTTGCTAGTTTTAAAACGGAGAAACTGGCTAATTTTGCAACGTGTTCTAATACGGAATGCTTAATCAAAAGATCGTCCCACTCGGTATCTGTCTTTTGGATAATTTTATGAATGAGCCGAACAACGACAAATTTCATAATGGCTATGATAACGAGGCAGATCAGTCCTAGTATTAGGATGGCAGTTAAATGAAGAATGAGCTCATTTAAAACGGTCAAAGAATTTATTTCAACGAGCCAGTATCTCAAATTTTCTATAATCACGCTTCAGCTTATGAAAACTTTTTTTAGATTACAACTCTGTTTTAAGTCTGTTCGTTAGTTGTTTTTGGTGTCATTTTCATCTAAGTCACCTAATAGCTTTTTGTTAATTTGGATTCGTTCTTTTTCTTTTATCAAAAAGTTTTGAAATGCATTGTATCGTTCTTCTAAATCTAGGGTTTCTAATAATATTTGTTTCTCAGATCCAGAGGGGCATATACTGGCAATAGCTATGTCTAAAATAGTTTCAGGGTCATCAATGTTTGCTAGGAAGGGTAGAATGTCTTCTGGTAATTGATGATTCAGTTGAAGGAGATTTTGAATTGATTCGAGTAAGGTTGGTTTAATATTGAGGTAATCACTGTTAGTCTCTTTTTTACGGCTTTTAGCTTCTAAGATTTTAGCCTGTGCATAGGGCTGATCAAAAAAGAGTTGTTTGATGTATATGCGTGCTAATCCTTGTAAGATTAAATGAGATGTTCCGTCCGAATTTTTCTTACAAGCTCGGATGATTCCTACACTAGCAATTTTGTTTGGATCGTTTGTTATACTTTCAAAATCACTTTCAATATCCGCTATGGCGATCATTCTGTGAGTTGAGAGTGCATCACTCAACATTGTCCTGTAGCGTTCTTCAAAAATATATAAAGGAATGACGGCTTGAGGAAAGAGTGCCGTATTCGATAAGCTCATCACTGGAACGACTTCAGGTAATGATATGTTGTTGGAAGCGTTCATGGTATTTTTATTTTATCCAAGCGTCTGGATGTAGCAACTTGTTATCGTGCCTGTCATTTTCTGCATAGTAAACAGCTAATTTAAAAAATCGAATCGAATCCTTATTTAATGCATTATTTTTTTCTTTCGCTTCCTCGTACAAAATTTCGGGTGCCCGTCCTTGTAGTTCATAAATTTCTTTAATGCCTATATCTAGGAGTGCTCGTACAACTTGTATATCCATTTTGGGGATGCGCATGAGTGGCGCATTTAAGGCTTCATAATCAACTTTTTTCTTTTTCTGCATTTTCGTCCTATTAAAATTGTACAGATTTTCAAGGAAAGCAATTTTGCAGAAGTCAAACTGTGACATTTTTATCCTTTGACGTCATTAGTTGTGACAGAAAAGAGACAGAATGTCTTATTTTATGAATTATTGATTTATCGTAAAAATTGGCATTTTAAATCATAAACTACTGGTAATCAGGTTCTTGTATTTCAATTTTTAGAATTGGTATGGCAATTGCAATGCATTTGGCATGGGAAAAATTATCGGAATAGATTTAGGAACAACAAACTCTTGCATATCCGTTATGGAAAGTGGTGAGCCTGTTGTTATACCAAATTCAGAAGGTGCACGCACGACGCCATCGATCGTCGCATTCAGTAAAAATGGGGAGCGACTCGTTGGTCAAGCGGCTAAGAGGCAGGCAGTGACCAATCCTAAAAACACGATCTTTTCGTCAAAGCGTTTGATTGGAAGAAAGTTTAATGAAGTTAAGGATGAGGCAAAGAGTTTACCGTATACTGTTGTAGAGGGTAAAAATGGCGATGCTTACATAGAGGCGGAAGTTAATGGTAAGCTTGAACAATTTGCCCCAGAGCAAATTTCCGCAATGATTTTGCAAAAGCTCAAAGCGGATGCCGAGGCCTATCTTGGAGAAACCGTTACGGAAGCTGTTATCACAGTACCTGCATACTTTAATGATGCACAGAGACAAGCCACTAAAGATGCGGGTCAAATCGCGGGGCTTGAAGTCAAGCGAATCATCAACGAACCAACAGCGGCCGCATTAGCCTATGGTCTAGATAAAGGTTCGGACGAAGTGATTGCGGTTTACGACTTAGGTGGTGGTACTTTTGATATTTCAATTTTAGAAATTGGCGATGGCGTCTTTGAGGTCAAGGCGACTAATGGTGACACACACTTAGGTGGGGATAACTGGGACAGTGCCTTAATTGATTTTTTAATTGAGGAGTTTAAAAATGATCAAGGGATCGATTTGCGAAGTGATAAGATGGCGCTTCAGAGGCTGAAAGAAGAAGCTGAAAAAGCAAAAATAGCACTCTCTTCATCTCAAAGTACAGATATTAATCTGCCATTCATCACGGCTGATGCCTCTGGTCCAAAGCACTTGAATATTGCATTGAGCCGTTCAAAGTTGGAGCAAATTTGTGATGGCTTATACCAAAGAACGAAAGAACCATTTAAAAATTGCTTGGCAGATTCTGGGCATAGTGCATCCGAAATCAAAGAATTGGTTTTAGTTGGTGGGATGACTCGTTCCCCCAAGGTCGTTGAAATTGCCAAGGAACTCACTGGCAAAGATCCTCATAAGGGTGTCAACCCAGATGAAGTGGTTTCAATTGGTGCTGCTATTCAAGGAGGTGTTTTGCAGGGAGATGTTCGTGATGTTCTCTTACTCGATGTCACTCCATTAACTTTGGCTATTGAGACGGCTGGTGGTGTTGCGACTCCAATGATTGAGCGAAATACAACGATTCCGACAAAGAAAAGTCAGGTTTTCTCAACCTATCAAGATAATCAAACAGCGGTTGATATTCATGTCTTGCAAGGGGAGCGTCCTATGGCAAAAGATAATAAGCGTTTAGGAAACTTTAATTTAGATGGCATTCCTGCCGCAGCGAGAGGAGTTCCTCAAATCGAAGTGACTTTCGATATTGATGCTAATGGGATTCTTAATGTCAGTGCTAAAGATAAAGGAACTGGAAAAGAGCAGAAAATTACTATTACCGACTCTTCTGGCTTAGATAAAGATGAAGTTGAAAAATTGAAGCGAGAAGCAGAAGCTCACGCCTCTGAAGATGCTTCATTGAAAGCTAAGGTAGAGGCGAGAAATGAGTTGGATAATCTAGTCTATCAGTCTGAGAAACAAGTTACTGAAATGGGTGATAAACTACCAGCTGATAAAAAATCAGAACTTGAATCAGCCGTTGCTGAGGCTAAGCAAGTCTTAGAAAATTCAGATGCTGAGGCAGAACAACTCAATTCAGCAAAGGAAAAGATTTCAAACATCTTACAAGCATTTGCTCAAGAGATGTATGCTCAAGCGGGTGCTGAAGGGGGTGAGAATCCAGAAGCTCAAGCAAGTCCATCCCCTGAATCCAGTGCTGCGGGTAACGCTGAGACAGTTGATGCAGACTTCGAAGTCCTTGATGACGAAGATAAGAAATAAATTTAAAAATTAACTAAATTATCATTAAAATCTATGAAAATTAAACCATTAGGTGAACGCGTTTTATTAAAACGCATAGAAGAAGCAGAGCAAATTCGTGGTGGAATTATAATCCCTGATTCAGCTAAAGAGAAATCTCAAGAAGCTGAAGTTGTTGCTCTTGGTACTGGCAAGAAAGACGAAAGTGGGAAAGCGGTTCCGTTTAACGTTAAAAAAGGCGATAAAGTATTACTACCTCAATACGGTGGAACTCCGGTAAAAATTGATGGAGTTGAGTACATCTTAGTAGAAGAGGACAACATACTTGGAATCGTAGGATAATCTAAATACTTTAAAAAATTAAAAAAAATACAATTATGGCTAAACAAATTCTATTTGATGAAGCGGCTC
>CAJWEH010000054.1 GCA_913031135.1 uncultured Puniceicoccaceae bacterium
TTAGTTTCGGCTTCAATTCGTTCTGTTTTAGCTCAGAGACTTGTGCGTAGAATTTGTCCGAAATGTAAGGAATCCACAGAGCCAGAGGCACGTTTGTTGAATTCTTTAGGGATTCGCCCAGACCAAATTTCAGATGCGACCTTCATGATCGGTAAGGGTTGTGAACATTGTAACAAGACCGGGTTTAGAGGTCGTGTTGGGATTTTTGAAATGTTCAATGTGAATGAAGATATCCAACAGATGATTTATGAGGAAGCGAGTCTTGTTGCATTGAGAGAACGAGCCAGAGAAGGTGGTATGCGTACGATGCGTGAGGATGGCATACGAAAAGTGTTGGCGGGCGTAACAACTCCTGAAGAAGTATTACAAACAACGGTATCCGATTAAGATTTAGCAGCTACGATATACAGTATACAAAATTCTTTTACAATGTTTGAAGACCACAACGATTCTATATACGAAATACTCAAAAAAGCTCCTGGGGTGGATGCTACGGTGCTGTCTGACCTGAACGAGTCCTTCATTCAGACAGGTAAGTCTCTTGCAAATTGTGCCATAGATGCCGACTTAGTGACTAAAGAAGAAATGTTCGAGATGATCGCTGATTATTTGGACTATGACTATGAAACAGAGTTACCAGAGAGCATTCATTCTGAAATGGCAAAAATCTTATCACCTGCTATTGCTTTAATGTATGGTGTTGTTCCAGAAGCAGTAACCAAGACCTCCGTTACTTTTTATGCGCTTGATCCATTTAATGGGTGTATTGTAGATGATCTTACTTTTAAGCTTAAAAAAGACATCATAGTGAAAGTTGCTGATCCAGAAAAAGTTGAAAAGCTATTGGATGCTACTTATGAGGATGATGGCTCTACAGTCGGCGAACTGATGGGTGAAATTGGCGGAGCTTTTAATGTCAAAGATAAAGATTTATCGGATTCTGAACTGTCTGATTTAGCGAACCAAACTCCGATTGTTCGTTTTGTTAATTTGGTACTGCAGCAAGCGATTAAAGATAAGGCTTCGGACGTTCACTTTGAGCCTTATGAAGATCAATTCCGTATTCGTTATCGTATTGATGGTGCTTTGTATGAGATGGCTCCGCCTCCTCAAAACTTAGCAGTTCCTGTTATTTCTCGTATTAAAGTACTTTCTAATATGAATATTTCTGAGAATCGTGTTCCTCAGGATGGTCGTATTAAGATGTCAATTGCTGGTAGACCCGTTGATTTACGTGTGTCCACTCTGCCAACCGCTTATGGTGAGAGTGTGGTGCTTCGTGTTTTGGATAAATCAGTCGTTAATCTTGATCTTGAAGCACTGAGTCTTCCCGATGATATTTTACAAACGATTCGAGAATTAGTGGCTCGTCCAAATGGTATTTTTGTTGTTACAGGACCAACTGGTTCTGGTAAAACTACCACGCTTTACAGTGCTTTAAGAGAGGTGAATAAAGTGAAGACTAAGATTTTAACTGCTGAAGATCCTGTTGAGTATGAAATTGACGGTATTATGCAGGTAGCGGTGAATCACCAAGTCGGTTTAGACTTTGCTAGTGCATTGCGTTCCTTTTTGCGTCAAGATCCCGATAAAATAATGGTCGGTGAGATTCGTGATATTGAGACGGCTCAGATAGCAGTTCAAGCATCGCTTACAGGTCACGTTGTTTTGAGTACTCTGCACACGAATGATGCTCCTGGTGCGGTGACCCGTTTGATTGACATGGGACTCGAGCCATTCCTAATTTCAGCTTCACTTGAGGCGGTTCTAGCTCAAAGACTTGTGCGCCGTATTTGTAAAAATTGTTTAACGGCATATGAGCCAACTCAGGATGTAAAAGATATGTTGGATGTCGATCCGTTAGAAATTGCGGATAAGAATTTTTATTATGGAGAGGGTTGTGAACAGTGCAGTAAGACAGGTTACAAGGGTCGTATTGGATTATTTGAAATGGTCATGGTTTCCGATGCCATTAGAGATTTAATCAACAATCGTGCTCCAACACTTCAAATCCGACAAAAAGCTCTAGAGCAGGGAATGCGCGGTTTGCGTGATGATGGCTTAAGAGCAATTTTCGACGGAAATACAACCATTGAGGAAGTTCTAAAATATACTTAATCAGTTATGCCAAAATTTAAGTACAAATTAATCGATAAAAGCGGTAATAATAAAACGGGCACCATTGAGTCTACATCAATGGCGGATGCGAAAGCAAAGCTCAGTACTGGAGGTGCTATGGTGACGAATATATCGGTTGCTTCTGGTGGCGATACGAGTTCTAAAAAGCGCTCTAAGAAAGCTAAATCAGACACAAAGTCTGCAGGATTTTCTTTTGGCAAAGTGATTAAGGATGAAGCATTGACTGTTTTCACACGTCAGGTTGCGACGCTTTTGGAAGCGGGACTTCCGTTACTTCGTTCTCTTGAAGTGATGACGCGCCAAGAGCAAAACAAACGATTCAAGGTCGTGTTAGAGAAGGTCGCAGATACCGTGAAATCAGGTGGTTCTTTTTCAGATGCGCTCTCTCAGCACCCTAAAATTTTTGATCGATTATTCGTAAATATGGTGAAAGCAGGTGAAGCAGGTGGGGTTTTGTCTCTTGTGCTTTCACGTCTTGCTGGGTTTAAAGAAAAAGCTTTAAAGACGAAAAAGAAGGTTCAATCAGCCATGGTTTATCCATTTGTGGTGATTGGGGTAGCGGTTTCGATTGTGACCTTATTGATGATCGTAGTGGTTCCTAAATTCCAAGCGATTTTTAATGATATGTTGGATGGAGCGGCTTTGCCTGGACCGACTCAATTTGTCATTAATATCAGTAATTTCCTCCAAGAACAAATTCTTGCTTCTCTTGGCATCATAGCGGCGATCTATTTTGGACTTCGCTTTTTCTTAAGTACTAAGTTTGGTTCTCGTTTGTATAATGGTTTAGCTTTAAATTTCCCTAAGGTTGGAGTATTGGTCAAACAAGTGAATATCGCACGAATCACTCGTACTTTTGGTACACTGCTTTCTAGTGGAGTTCCTATTTTAGATGCGATTAACATTACTAGAGATATTACTAGTAATTATTACTATGCGAATGCTCTAAGTAAAATTCATGATAAAGTGAGAGATGGGGAATCATTATCTGCACCAATGGAGCGTGAAAATGTATTTCCGAATATGGTGACAAGTATGGTGGATGTGGGTGAAGAAACTGGAGAACTCGATAAAATGTTAAATCGTATTGCGGATAATTATGACGAAGATGTGGATAATGCAGTTGCGGGCATCACCTCAATTATCGAGCCGATCATGATTGTTTTTCTTGCTTTGGCGGTTGGTTTTATTGTGATCGCGCTGTTCTTGCCAATCGTTGAAATCATCAAGCAACTGACTGGTTGATTGTCGTCTCGTGCAATTTCTAAAAATGTGCTTCTAAGAAAGCTTCGACTGTGCTACTGTCTCTACAATGAACATTATGCTCGTATTGCTGATCTTGATCACGGTCAAGTTAGCTAGCTTCTTATACTTAGAATGGCTCAATTTTAAGTACCTTAAAAAACATTCTCAAAGTCTGCCAGATGCAGTTCAGGGAGTGATGGACGAATCAACATTTCATAAATCTGTCGCGTACACGCAGGCGAAATCCAAATTTTCTGTTTTAAGTGCTATCTATGACGCAATCATCTTGCTCTTGATACTAACATATGGTCTTATTCCGTTTATCTATGAGTCTTTAAGTAGTTGGGTGGGGCAGAGTTTACTCGCTCAATCATTCGTTTTTGTTTTGAGTCTTTTTATTTTAGGTTTACCCAGTGTGCCATTGAATTGGTGGAATACCTTTAAGCTTGAGGAGTCCTTTGGCTTTAATAAAAGCACGCAAAAGCTTTGGTTTTTAGATCAAGTAAAGGGTTTTATTGTAAGTGTTTTTATTGGAGTTCCTTTGATTCTTACCTTGATGTGGATTGTTCAGAAGATGGGGGCTTATTGGTGGGTTTGGGCTTTTGCTGTATTTTGGCTATTTCAGGTTGTGATGGTCGTTTTGTACCCAATGTTTATTTTGCCTTTATTTAACAAGTTGGAACCTTTGGAATCGGGTGAATTAAGGGATCGATTAATGGCTTTGGGCTATCGGTGTGGCTTTAAATCAAAAACAATATTTGTGATGGATGGAAGTAAGCGATCCGGCCATTCCAACGCATTCTTCACTGGCTTCGGACAGTTTCGACGAATTGTCCTCTATGATACCCTTATTGAACAGATGGAAATCGATGAATTGGAGGCGGTTTTGGCGCATGAGATAGGTCATTATAAATGCGGTCATATTCCTCAAAGGCTTATTTTTTCAGCCATTTCTTCATTTCTTTTGTTCGCCTTCCTTGGATGGCTAATGCAGGCAACTTGGATTTTTGAAGCCTTCGCTTTTTCAAGTACTGTTCAGGATTACTTTGTGCCGGCCTTTTTGTTGATCGCTTTGTTTGCTGGCTTATTCACATTTTGGTTGTCTCCCTTAGATGGGCTATGGTCTCGAAAACATGAGTATGAGGCTGATGCTTTTGCTCGAAATGCTATGAATGGAGCAAGTCCATTAATCAATGCATTGAGGAAACTTTATAACGAAAACTTAGGGAACCTTATTCCGCATCCCTTTTATAGTGCTTTTTATTATTCCCATCCAACTTTGGTTGAACGTGAATCTGCACTTTTGAATGAAGATCAGTAGAAATAACATCCCGCTTATACGCTCGATTGTTTTCCTTACGCTTATTCTCTCTTTTATTGTTCACTTAAGAGCTGGTGAGAGTGTTCGAATCGCTTCCTATAATTTGAGGAATTATTTGATTACGGATCGCTTAGTCGAGGGTACATGGTTAAAAGCCTATCCTAAGCCTGAAGTTGAGAAATCAATCATTCAAAAAGGAATTTTAGCCGTAAAACCAGATATATTAGTTGTTCAAGAACTTGGAGGAATGCCATTTTTATTTGAATTAAAGGAAGATCTTAAGGCTTCGGGTTTAGACTATCCTTTTTTGCTTTTAATGGAGGGAGAGGATTCTGAGCGAATGACAGGACTATTGAGTCGGATTAAGCCTAGTTATTCAGTGCAACACAAGGATTTGGAGTTTAAATATTTTGATGAAAAACGTTGTGTTTTACGTGGGATGCTTGAGGTTGGGTTTAAGGGGGAAATTTCATTTTCAATTTTTTTCCGTACACTTAAAAAGTCGGTATACTAGTGATCGAAGGGATGTTGAATCGGTTCGTTATCGAACATCAGAAGCACAAGCGTGTCGTGATCGAATTTTAAAGCGGAAAGAAGCTAATAAATTCCTTCACTATGTAATTTGTGGAGATTTTAATGATGGTCCAAATTCAGCTCCTTTGAGGCGGTTTTATAAAAAGGGCAGTCGTATTATTGGACATCAAATTTTGCCAATAGATCGTTCTGGGAATCATTGGACGCATTTTTACGCAAAAGAAAAAGCGTATACGACAGTGGATGGATTTGTTGTCTCCCCAAGTCTAGAGAATCGAGTCGTAAAGGATTCTGAACGAATTTGGTATACTGATGATTATTACACTGGAAGTGACCATAGATTGGTGTACTTTGATTTTAGCTATTTCGAAATAATTTTACTTTTTTATTTTCTGCTTCATTGATTTAAGACTATGAAGATTATATTTTTAGGAACGGGTACATCTCAGGGAGTGCCAATGATTGCTCACCCTAGTGGTGGTTGTGATCTAAAGAATCCTAAAAATTGGAGGACACGTTGCTCTGTACATATTGAAATGGGTGGCGTTCATATACAAATCGATGCCGCTCCTGAATTCCGTATGCAATGCATTCAAAATCAAATTGAAGCCTTAGATTTATTTGTCTTAACCCACGCTCACGCAGATCATGTTATGGGGATGGATGACCTTAGACGCTTTTGTGATCTTAATGGAGGCTCAGCGATTCCAGTTTATAGTACGACGAATGGACTCTTAAGGATACAGGCAATATTTCCTTATGCTATAAATGATAAGCCTGTATCAATCGGATATCCTGCTTTTCAGCTCAATGAGATGCCTAAGGTGTTGGAAACAAAAGGAGGAAAAATGGAATCAACCTTACTGCCCCATGGATCTATTGACGTTCTTGGTTTAGTTTTTACTGAAAAAGAGAGTGGTAAGCGTATCGCTTACTTTACTGATTGTAAGGCGATTACCGAGGAGGCATACGCCTTGTCGGAAGGGATTGATCTTTTGGTTATTGATGGTCTGAGACCTAATGTTCATCCCACGCACATGACGATCAATGAAGCGGTTGCTTGTGCCGAGAGAATAGGGGCTAAACAAACCTTATTGACCCACATGACTTATTTTGTGGATTATGAAGAGACGAACGCCGATTTGCCTGAGAGCATTTCGCTCGCTTATGATGGACTTGTGCTTAATCTGTAACGGATTGTTCCTCAAAGACTCCCATATTTCGGAATTTTGAGTATCGCTGTTCAAGAAGTGCGCCTGTATCGAGTTTTAGTAATTTATTGAGCGCAGATTTAATTTCCTTTTTAAGGCTTTTAGCCGCAAGGTCATAATCTCTATGTGCGCCACCTGCAGGTTCCGATATGATGGTATCGACAACGCCTAATTCCTTGAGGTTTTCAGGGCTGAATTTTAATGCCTCTGCTGCCTTAGGAGCTGCTGCTCGATCTTTCCATAGGATTGCTGCACATCCTTCTGGAGAGATTACGGAGTAATAACTGTTCTCTAAGATCATGACGGTATCAGCAACCGCAATTCCAAGTGCACCTCCTGATCCGCCTTCACCAATAACTATTGAGATAATGGGTACTGACAAAGCACTCATGTCTCGGATATTAACAGCTATCGCCTCGGCAACATGCCTTTCTTCAGCTCCAATTCCTGGGTAGGCTCCCGGTGTGTCCACTAAGGTTATGATTGGCAGATTAAATTTTT
Organism: uncultured Puniceicoccaceae bacterium; assembly: GCA_913031135.1. Lineage (GTDB taxonomy): Bacteria > Verrucomicrobiota > Verrucomicrobiia > Opitutales > Coraliomargaritaceae. The sequence continues at coordinate 6,952 of CAJWEH010000054.1, forward strand.
CCGCCATCTGCATTAGGCGGAGTGCCTTTCTGTAACCTTCTGGGTTCGGGCAACCAAAGTTTCTTTTTAAATTTTCTTTTGTATTTCTGCCTTTTTGTTGTCCTAAGATCATGACAGGTTGACCTTCAAATATGGCAGTCCCACCTACGATTGCTAGATCGTCTTTAAAGCGTCGGTCTCCATGGAGTTCCTCAAAGTCGCTAACGATGCGCTCGATGTAGTCGAGTGCATAAGGTCGCTTGGGGTGACGACAGAGCTGTACTCTCTGCCAAGGGGATAAATCGGAATAAACATTGGATTTTAGTTGCTCAAGCTTCGATTCAATTGCCTTGATTTCTTTGCTCACATCAACGTTCGAGTCTTCGGACACTTTTTGTAATGTGATGAGTTGTTTCTCTAGTTCACGCAAAGGTTTTTCAAATTCTAGTGTGTAGGTGCTATCTTCCATAGTTTGATTAAATAGGTTGATTCATTGATTCCTAGGTGTCAATTCTGAGTGCATTTTTTAAAGCGTGTTTTCTTCACTGGTCTTATCGGAGGATTTTAGATCTTCTTTCCATCCGAGCATCCTTGCTTGAGCATTGTAATGTTCTGCCTTTTTTTGATCACCGATTTGAACCCATATCCGGGACAGAGTAGTGTTTATGTGTAAATCATTGGGCTTTAAGCTATGGGCTTGCTCTGCTGCCTTTAAGGCTTCTTGAAATGCTTTTTCTGACCAAAGGATTTCGGATAAGGCGTGCCATGCTTCAGTTTCTTTTGGGTGTGTTTTTAGTAGATCTTCTAGGCTGCTTTTTGCTAAAGCAGTGTCTCCGATCGTATAATTGAAGATCGCTTCTTCTATTTGTGACTGAATTGTTTTTTCGTCCATTTTTTTATTTTAAGAATTGCCCTTAGCTATGATTAATCTCTTATGCTTATATAATGATCAATCCGATAATTGAAAAGTTATTAATCGTACAAAATAAAGATTTAATTCTACAAAAATTAGTTACGGAAATTCAACGAATACCCCAAGAACGTGCCTTGCTAGAGAATTTAATTCAAAAGGAAGAGGAGGCTATCGAGCTTGCGAAGGCTGATTTAAACGCTAAAGAGGTTGAGAAAAATGACCTCGATGTACAAGTGAAAGCAAAAGAGTCCGATATTCAGCGATTTAAAAATCAGCAATTAGAAGTTAAAAAGAATGAGGAATATCGAGCCTTAACCCTTCAGATTGAGCAGGCTCAGTCCGATATTTCCGAATTCGAAGAAAGGGAGATTGAATTAATGTATGCCATCGATTCAGCTCGTGAATTATTTGATCAGTCTAAAGTAGAGATTCAGGAGCGGATAGAGCGACAAAATCAACAAATCATTCAGTTGGAGCAACGATTGAGCCAATTAAAGCAGGATGCGGAATTAGCCAAGGTGGATTTCGATGAAAGTCGTAGCGCTATTGATTCAGAGGTTCTAGAATCGTATGATCGTGCTAGTAAGCAGACAAAACGCCCGCCCTACATTGCTAAAATCAGTCAAAACATTTGTGAGGGTTGTCATCTTAAAGTTTCAAATGAAGTTTTAAGTTTATCAAATAGTTCGG
>CAJWEH010000055.1 GCA_913031135.1 uncultured Puniceicoccaceae bacterium
GAACCCCAAATGACTGGACCAAAACCAGTAGTGTTACCATTACACCATCGGCCTAAATAAAGGAAAGAAAAGCAAAGATTGCGAATCCGTCAAGACTCGTGTACAACAAACTTTAGCTTAGTAGAGTTGACGAGGGCTTAAAAGTAGGTTTTAAAAAAATAAATGGAAGAAAAGAAACCAAAGCCCAAATACAAAAGAATCGTTCTGAAACTAAGTGGTGAAGCCCTGAGAAATACAAAAGACGGAGAACCAATTGATTCAAACATCCTAAAGTCTATATGCGAAGAGGTCAAAGAAGTTTCGAATATTGGCGTGGAGATCGGTTTAGTTATTGGAGGTGGGAATATCTTTAGAGGATTGAATGGCTCTCAAAATAAAGGGATTGATCGCACAACTGGTGATCACATGGGCATGCTCTCAACTGTTGTTAATGGTTTGGCAATTATGGACTGTCTTGAAAAAATGGGAGTAACCGTGCGCCTTCAAAGTGCCATTCCTATGGATAAATTAGCAGAGCCCTTTATTCTCCGACGGGCAACTCGACATTTAGAAAGAGGACGCGTTGTCATATTTGCTGGAGGAACAGGAAATCCCTATTTTTCAACGGATACAACCGCAGCATTAAGAGCGAGTGAAATTGGAGCCGATATTCTTTTTAAAGCAACCAAAGTCGATGGCATTTACGACAAGGATCCACTCAAGGAAAAGGATGCTGTTAAATATGACAGTATTTCCTACATGACTGCACTCAAAGATGGTCTTCGCATTATGGATTCAACAGCATTTTCTTTGTGTATGGAAAACAAAATGCCCATATTAGTCTTTAGCATGCAAGAGCCCAGATCAATCTACAAAGCAGTCATGGGAGAAGAAATTGGAACAATTGTAAAAGAAGATACTAAAAATTATGGAAACAAATGCTATCTTTAATGAATTAAAAAATTCTATGAATAAAGCGGTTGAGCACACCTTGAGTGAGTTCAATAATTTACACACTGGAAAAGCGTCACCTTCAATGCTAGATAGCGTTAAAGTAAGCGCTTACGGAAGTAACATGGGACTCAAAGAATGCGCGGCCGTAACCACACCTGATGCCAAAACCATATCTGTGCAACCTTGGGATAAAAGCATCCTTAAAGACATAGAAAAAGCGATCCAAAACGCAAACTTAGGGCTTAACCCAATTGCAGATAACGGCCTACTGAGAATCCCCGTCCCTGAATTGACAGGAGAACGAAGACAGGAACTCGTTAAAACGGCTGGAACGATTGCAGAAGATGGTAAAATTCGCATAAGACAAATTCGAAGAGATGCGATTGCTCAACTGAAAGATGCCCAAAAAGAAGGATTGTCTGAAGACGACCTTAAGCGGGCTGAGAAAGAGGTACAAAAAGAGCACGATGATTTCATCCAAAAAATAGCAGACGCATTGACTAAAAAAGAAGCCGAACTGAAACAAGTCTAACCCATTGACTAGGGCCTTTCCGTTTTGATACCACTCTCATCAGCTAAACGAATCATCATTAAGCTTGGAACGGGTATACTTAGAACCGATGAAGGCTTAATTAACGATCTCTGTATTGAACATCTATGTAAAGAGATTCATCAACTCAAACAAAAAGGCATAGAGGTCATTCTAGTTAGCTCCGGAGCCATTGGCTTAGGAATGAGCCGTCTTAAAATCAATAAACGACCGACAGAACTAAAACAGTTGCAAGCCTGTGCGGCTATTGGACAAAGCCAGTTAATAAATTTGTGGCAGAAGAAATTGGATGCTTACGAAATAACCGTTGGACAAATATTACTGACAAGAGAAGACTTAGATTCAAGCAAGCGCTATACAGCGGTAACAAATACCATCCAACAAATTTTAGAATCTGGAGCGATTCCTATCGTGAATGAGAATGACACGGTCAGTGCCGAGGAAATTAAATTTGGTGACAACGACACTCTTTCGGCGTTCGTTGCGAAGGCAACTGAGTCGGACCTATTGCTCATCCTTTCGAACATACCTGGATTGATGGATACCAAAAATCAAAATACGATCATTCATCAAGTTGAAACGATCAACAAAGATATCGAATCTTTAGCCACAGACACTCAGAAAGAAACATCCGTAGGGGGCATGATCAGCAAATTATCTGCAGCAAAGATTGCAACAGAAGCCTGTTGTGGTGTGTTTATCGGAAGCGGAAATGATACTGAATTATTCCCAAAAATACTTAAAGGTGAGTCTGTAGGAACTTATTTCAAGCCTGCCTGCAAGAGGCTTTAATTAAGAATCAAAGAAGACCCCGTCATCGCTTCGGGCTTAGGCAGTTCCATTAATTCTAAAATTGTTGGAGCAATATCACCCAAACAACCAGATGGTTTAAGTTTCAGTTTTTGTGTGCCTTGTCCATAAATGACCACTTCAACAGGGTTTAAAGTATGTGCGGTATGTGGAGCATTTGTCGCTTCATTCCACAACTGATCGGAGTTCCCATGATCTGCTGTTATCAAAGCACGCCCACCAACTAAATCAACCGCTTTTAATAAATCGCCCACACAGGCATCGACAACCTCACATGCTTTTACACAAGCTTGAACGACTCCAGTATGTCCAACCATATCAGGGTTTGCGAAATTAATGATCACCAAGCCATACTTTTCTGATTCAATGGCCTTAATAGCGGCATCACGGACTTCAAAAGCCGACATCTCAGGTTTTTCATCGTAAGTTGCACAATCTTTCGGACTTTGTATTAGGACTCGATCTTCAAGGGCGAAAGGCTCTTCCCGGTAGTCATTAAAGAAAAAGGTCACATGAGGGAATTTTTCCGTCTCGGCACATCTAAATTGTGGAATTCCATGATCCGAAACATAGGCTCCCAATATAGCGTCCATCTTTTCAGGCTTTAAAAAGATAACATTTGGGCAAAGACCTTTTTGATATTCGGTCATGGTTAGGTAATAAATGTCTTTTTTAGGACCTCGATCAAACCCGTCAAAAGAATCCTCTATAAAGGCTCTCGTTAATTCTCTAGGACGATCCCCACGAAAATTAAAAAATAAAACAGAATCATTATCACCAATAGGGGCTAGGGGCTGGCCTTTAGAGTCTACTACTATTGAGGGAGGACAAAACTCGTCGCCCTTTGTGCTCTCGGTTTCAGGGCGCTCATAATGGTGTTCGATTGCTTCTATTGCTGAATTGTATTTATGAGACAAATCCTTGCCAGTAAGAACATCATAGGCACGTTGAACTCGGTCCCACCGGTTATCCCTATCCATTGACCAATAGCGCCCAGATACGGAAGCAATTTGACCAATAGAATGCTCAGACATAAAAGACTCTATTCTCTCAATAAATCCTTTACCAGTAAAAGGTCCTGTGTCACGACCGTCCGTAAATGCATGCAAAAATACTTTTTGAATGCCTGCCTGCTTTGCTAGAAGAAGAAGACCAAACAAGTGATCTAGCATAGAATGAACACCCGCATCCGACACTAAACCCATGAGGTGCAAATTTGAATTCTTAGCTAAAACATTAGAAAATGCTTCTTTTAAAGCCGGACTCTCAGCAACACTACCCGTCGCTATACCCTTATTGATTCGAACAATTTCTTGGTCCACGATTCTACCCGCTCCAATATTTTGATGCCCTACTTCTGAATTGCCCATTATCCCTTCAGGTAAACCAACGGCTAATCCGCTCGCTTCGATTTCAGTCCGAGGGCAGTCCTGTTTCAATTGATCCGCAACTGGCGTTGTTGCTAACTTAACAGCATTAAAACTATCTTCGCTTGAGTTGTGGTTTTCTCCCCATCCATCACGAATGATTAGGACGACCGGTTTGAATTTCTGTTCCATAAATGTAAGGTTAAAAGAAAAATTAATTCAGAGCAATAAGTAAGATCGTTCCAAAGTAAACACTCAAAAGTATAATTGCTCTATTTCGGGCGATAACGGCATCTTTTTTAAATAAAAAAAAGAATAGTATCAAAGTCATAACAATGAGTGCAGGAAATTCTAATTTAAAAAACTCTGTAGCGACCGGAAAAGGAAAAAAAGTAGCCGTAGCCCCTCCAATAAGGCTTAAATTGAATAAATTTGATCCGACCACATTTCCGATACATAGCTCATTTTTCTTCGCAAAAACAGCAGATAAGGATGCTGCTAATTCTGGCAAACTCGTCCCAAGAGCGATGACAGAAAAACCCACAAAAACTTCACTGACTCCCATCCGCAAGGACAACTCTTGTGCCCCCATAACGAGGCTATCGGCGCCCAAAGATAATAAGAAAGCACCCAATAAGATGTAAAAACAAGCTAGTAAAACATTCCCTTTAGGAGAATTAATTTCGAATACCTCTGCCTTTGTACGATTCAACTGGGATTCTTGAATTGAACTCTTGATAATCCAAATCAAATAGGCAAAGCAGCTGGCTAGGAGCAAGCATCCCTCAAGTCGAGAAAAGCCTCCTAAAGCAAACAAGACAAAAAGCCCGGTCAGTACTAGTAAAAAAGGGAGCTCTTTCTGAACCAACCGATTCTGTGAAACTAGAGGAGAAAAAAGAGCAGTAACTCCTAAAATTAAACCAATGTTCGCGATATTACTACCAACGATGCTACCAAGCGCAAGATCAGGGCTTTTTTGAATCGCTGTAAAGCAAGTAAAAAGCTCAGGCATTGAAGTTGCTATAGACACCACCGTTAATCCAATCACTAACGGGCTAATATGAAAAAAATTGGCTACGTAGACAGCTCCAGTCGTTAGGATTTGTCCACCTAAAATCAAGGACATGATACCGAAAATGATAAAAAAAACTAATAACCAAGCCGAAAAGTCTGAAAAATTCAGATTAACAAAAATGTCCATCATATGACCTCATTGAAAAAACGTAATAGATAAAACTGCAAGAATAATAAAAAAATACTCAAATGTGAGGTGTATGCTTGACTTGGAGTAGCAAAAAAACAGACTTCGCAAATTCTGCAAAAAATTGCACTCCAATCATGTCGATTGATTTAAAAGATACATTAAACCTTCCCAAGACAAATTTTCCGATGCGAGGAGATTTGGTGCAACGGGAACCTAAACGTGTAGATTATTGGAAAGACGTACAATTATACGATTCCATCATTAAAAAAAACAGTTCTAATAAAACATTCATTTTACATGATGGCCCTCCCTTTACGAATGGTAATCTTCACCTAGGACACGCACTTAACAAAACGTTAAAAGACACCATTTTAAGACATAAATGGATGCAGGGATACAATGCACCTTATATTCCAGGTTGGGATAGCCACGGGTTACCAATTGAGTATAAGGTCTCTAAAGAACTTCAAGAAGCAGGCAAAACTGATTATACTACTATTGAAGTTCGTCAAGAATGTGCCCGATTTGCAGATCACTATAAAAAGCTTCAGTCTAAACAATTCACTCGCCTAGGCGTCTTAGCCGATTGGGACAACGAATACTGGACGATTCATCCAGAATATGAAGCAGAAGAACTCCGCACATTTGCGAAATTTATTGATAAAGGACTCATTTATCGCAGTAAAAAGCCGGTCTATTGGTCGATTCCCTGCTCGACTGCTTTAGCTGAAGCTGAAATCGAATATAAAGACCACAAAAGCATCTCGATATATGTTGGTTTTTCACTCACTGAATCAGCCTGCAAAACACTCGACCTAAGCACCCATACAAACATTATTATTTGGACAACCACCCCCTGGACTCTACCCGCAAATCTTGGAATTGCGGTTCATCCAGAGACAGAATACGTCTTATTCAAATGCGATAAAGGACAATTTATAGTGGCAAAAGATCTGCTCGATTCAACCGCAACAGCCTGCACATTTAACGACCTATCCATTGTAACGACATTTAAAGGGAAACTATTAGAAAACCTTGAAACTCAGCATCCTTTTGTCGAGCGAAAGAGCCCCATCGTCCTAGCAGACTATGTGACCACTGAAAGTGGCACTGGTTGCGTTCATACTGCCCCTGGTCACGGAATGGATGACTACCTGACAGGCTTAAAGTATGAAATGGAAATATACTGCCCCCTAGATGATCAAGGTTGTTATGTAGACGACGGACAAATCCCAAGCGAATTAATTGGACAATCCGTACTAGAAAAAGACGGAAATATCAGCGATGCCAATCGCTCTGTCCTAAAGATTCTAGCCCAAAAAGAGGCGCTTATAGCAAAGAAAAGTATCGAGCACAGTTATCCACATTGTTGGAGATCAAAAAGCCCTGTTATCTTTAGAGCTTTGGACCAATGGTTCATAGCGCTAGACAAAGACGGCGTACGGCAAAAAGCACTGGAATCTTTAAACGAAGTAAACTTCATCCCTAACTGGGGACAAAATAGAATGCGTGCCGCTGTAGAGAATCGGCCCGATTGGTGTATCAGCCGCCAAAGGTCCTGGGGAGTGCCGATACCAGCATTTTATGATTCATCTGGAGAACCTTATCTAGACGCACATGTTACGGAACAGATTGCTGACAAAATCAGCACTCATGGAACTGATTATTGGTTTGAACATTCCGCAGCTGAGATTTTAGAAGGTGTGCAATGTCCAAGTCATTGGCCAACCCCAAGCGAATTAAAATGTGGAACGGATACCCTTGATGTTTGGATTGATTCTGGCTGTAGCCACCGATCCGTTCTTGAACAAAGAAAGAATTTATCTCGACCTGCAGACATGTACCTAGAGGGAAGTGACCAACACCGAGGCTGGTTTCAAAGCTCACTTTGGACTGGCATAATTGCAAATGATTCCGCTCCATTTAAAAGCATTTTAACCCACGGATTTATTGTCAAAGAAGATGGCACAAAGTTATCCAAAAGCGATGGAGCTGCGCGACCTTTAGAAGAATGGATTAACCAATATGGTGCCGATATTATTCGGCTTTGGATTTGTTCCCAAGATTATAGAGGAGACGTTCCCGTATCAGATAAAATTGTAAAAAATGTCGCTAATAGTTACAGAACCATTCGAAATACCCTGCGTTTTTTAATTGGAAACTTGCATGATTTTAATCCTCAAAAAGATTGTGTAGCCTTTGATGATCTACACCCTCTAGATAAATGGGCACTGCATCAACTATCCGTATTAGTCGACCAAGTGAGCCAAGCCTATGATGCATATGAATTTCACCGAGCATTTAAAGATTTCATAGATCCCTTTTGTGCAAATACCTTATCTGCGACCTATCACTCAATTTTAAAAGACAGGTTGTATACACGCGTTCCATCAGACCCCTTAAGACGCTCCTCACAAACGGCTTTACACATAATATTCAATACCTTCACAAAGTTAATTGCACCCTTACTGCCATTCACCGCCGACGAAGCACACGCTTACTTCACAAACGATTCTGATTTTGGACATTCACCCATCGCTTTATCCGATTGGCCAACAGTCTCGCAAACTTGGAAATTTGAAGAAACTTCTGAAGAAATAAAGCAACTGCTCAAATTCTTAAACGATCATCTCAATGAAAAACTTGAGGATTTAAGACAGAAAAAAATCATCGGACAAAGTTTAGATGCTAAAGCAATTCTTACCGGAAACCCTGAAGACCCTATTTTTCAACTACTCAAAAAATATGAACAGGAATTAGCAGAGCTTTTCATACTTTCTGAAGTACAGGTTAAAGAAGATGCCTCTGTAGAGATGATTAATGTTGTTGTGGATCATGCAGATGGAGAAAAATGCCCAAGGAGCTGGAGATGGGTTCCAGAACTAATAGAAGCAGATGGTTGGGGTAAAGTTTCCCCAAGATGCCGAGAAGCACTCATACAACTTTCTAACAAATAATTTTAACTCAAAAAATTCTAAAAATGGCGACAAAGAAAACGACTAAAAAAGCCCCAATAAAAAAGAAAACGACTAAAAAAGCCGTTAAAAAAGCAGCGAAGAAATCTCCCGCAAAGAAAAAGACTGCAACAGTTAAAAAAGCTGTAGCGAAAAAGAAAACAGCAACTAAAAAAGCCGTTAAAAAAGTAGCGAAGAAATCTCCCGTAAAGAAAAAGACCGCAACAGTTAAAAAAGCTGTAGCGAAAAAGAAAACAGCAACTAAAAAAGCCGTTA
>CAJWEH010000056.1 GCA_913031135.1 uncultured Puniceicoccaceae bacterium
CTCTAAATTATATTATAATTAAATCATATGTATTACCTTTTAATACCAATTGTCTTTCTATTGAGTTGTTTTCAATTATTCGCCTATCAATGGAAATCCTTATCGAATCAGTGTGGTTACCAATAGCAATTTTAACTCAGTTTATTCGCTTATAAGTAGCCAGCCTTGGTGGGGCAATGAGAGTTTGGCTACCAGTGTTGCTGCATCTGTACAATACAATTTAGGAACACCCACTTGGTCTGATAGTGGTCCGAGATTTCTATACTCACGAACACCGATGTCCTATGATGGGGAGTATCACTATTGGTGGAATCATAAGTATTGGACAGTGACCCCTCCTGGGCATATTGGCGTATGGGGAGGTAGTTGGCACTCGGGTGATTTTGCAATAGCGACCTTGTTAGTGGATACCGATTATGATGGGGTCTACGACCTTGATGACCTCGATGATGATAATGACGGTTTGAGCGATCTTGAAGAAGAATCCCTCGGTTTAAATCCATTATCTGCTGATTCAAATGGGAATGGAGTTGCAGATTTAAGAGAAGTTTATGAAGCACTCACAGTGGAAAAGGCAGCAGTTGAGGCCGAGCGGGACGCCCGTCCGACACAAGAAGCTTACGATGCATTAGGAGTAGCAAAAGAGGCGGTTGAGGCTGAGCGAGATGCCCGTCCGACTCAGGAAGCTTATGATGCACTGGAAGTGGAAAAGGCACTTGTTACTGCTGAGCGAGATGCTCGTCCGACTCAAGCGTCTTACGATGCTAAGGTTTCTGAATTAGAGACTCTTGAGAGTCGAGTGTTCGCGCTTCTTCCAAAAGAACAAACGTCCACTGTCTACAATCCGATTTTGCTAGATGCTGATTCGCTTGGAGTTGATCAGGATTATGTTTTTGTCAGTGATACCGGTGATGGACCCTGGGAATTTAACTTTTTAGCTGAAGAAGGGCAACTGCGCTGGTATGCTAACGGAGTTGAACTGTTAAATAATTCAACGATCCGAATTGAGACCTCTAATCACGACTTATTTAATTTGGAATCGATTGTTTTTGACCGTTGGGAGACGGAGAACTATTTTTATGAGACTATTTACGCCAATTCTGAACAAGAGGCTCGAGAACAAGCAGCAGACATGTTTAACAGTACATATTCAGCGTCTTTTACAATAACAGATAGTAATGATACCGTCCTGTATAGCATGCCTCAAGTGGTGGCTCAGCCCAATGATTTCTCAGCGCACAGTATAGGCGTCGGATCCGTTACTTTGTTGGATGCAGGATCGCTCGGAAGTAATCAGGACTACACATCGGTCAGTGATTCGGGGGATGGCTATGAGCTGTTTAATTTTCAGGCACAACAGGGGCAGTTGCGCTGGTGGTCTAATGGGGTTGAATTATTAAGTAATTCAATCATTCGTCTATCAAAAGCCGATTCTAAATTATTCAGCTTAGATTCGATTGAATTCGATCAGTGGGAGACAGAGAGCTACTTTTCGGAGATGATTTACGCTAATTCAGAACAAGAGGCTAAAATAATTGCGGCTGAATTATACAATCAGCATCACAATTCGGGTTCTTTTACAATAACAGATCAAAATGGTCTGGTTCTTTATGCGATGACTTCGGGACAAGCTAATCCTGATGATTTTTACGCTCATAGTTTTGAGCCGGGTATGTATTTTGTGGATTACTTTGGGGCTTATGGCTACGGAAGCGGATTGCCAGCACACACCACTTTAGATATCCCTAATGGTGAGGATCTTCAATATGTGGATATCGCTGTCAGTGGCTACAAGGTGCACGTCGATGGATTTAATGTTTCCTACGATGATAGGGATTATAGCGTAGATTATTTGGGGGGTAGTGATGCTTCTTTGCCGCAATTCACTACACTTTCGATCCCGATGACGGAAGACAGTCATTATGTTGATATTAGTACAAGTGGCTATAAAGTGCACGTTGATGGATTTAATGTCTCCTATGAGGTATTTGATCCACCTGTAGCTACAAAGACCTTAGAGGAATATGTCGGGGATTTGATTAATGACCATGACTCAGCACTAGTTCAAAGAGATGCGGCAATAGTCGAGAGTGATTCAAAATTATCACTAGATGAAGTTAAAGACCTAAGAGCTGGCTCAACAATGATTGAGATAAATAATGGCGAAGCGACACTTACTATGGAAGTTGAACAAAGTGATGACCTTGGGATTTGGACTACAGGAGGAGCCTCTACTGTACAAATCCCTATCCAAGCAGGGGAAGGGAAGAAATTCTTTAGGTTTAAGATGGTTGAATAATGTATCTGTTAAATTGATGAATTTATTGCTTGTTTCGTTTCGATCTGTCGTTTGTATCGCTTTTCTATGAAACGTTCGCATAATTGTTCAGAACTTACAGTCGCTAACACTGGAGAGATAGTGTGCCTTAGTGGCTGGGTGGATTCCGTGAGAGATCATGGAGGGATTTTATTTGTCGACTTAAGGGATCGAGAGGGCTTAACTCAGGTTGTATTAGACCCGCAAAATGCCTCACTTAAAGCGCTATTTTCAAAAATAAAGCCTGAATCGGTGCTTTCCGTTTCTGGACTGGTTAAAGAACGGATCGGGGAGACCGTCAATCAACAGATCGCTACGGGGTCTATTGAGGTACATGCAAGCGATTTAGTGGTCCACAATGTATCTAAGACACCGCCATTTCCAATGGATAGCACTACTGATAAGGTGGGCGAAGAATTGAGAATGACCTACCGATATCTGGATTTAAGAAGGCGATCAAATTTAGATATTCTTCGACTTAGGCACAAAACGAGTCAGGCAATTCGCACTTATTTGGATTCGGTGGGTTTCACTGAAGTGGAAACTCCCATGCTCTTTAAGAGTACACCTGAGGGGGCGAGAGAGTTTTTAGTGCCTTCGAGAATGAATCCTGGTGCTTTTTATGCTTTGCCTCAGTCGCCTCAACAATACAAGCAGATGCTGATGGTTGCGGGTGTTGAAAAATACTATCAGTTGGCACGTTGTTTTCGTGATGAAGATTTACGTGCTGATCGACAGCCAGAATTCACACAACTAGATATCGAACTCTCTTTTATCGATCGAGAAGATATGTATGCTTTAATAGAAGGGTTAATGGCGGATGTGTGGAAGCGTGTTTTAGGAGTAGAGATACCAACACCCTTTTTAAGGTTGAGTTATTTTGATGCGATGAATCGATTTGGGGTGGATAAACCTGATATGCGATTTGGGCTTGAGTTGGTTGATTGTAATGCAATTTTCAAAGATTCGACATTTAAAGTTTTCTCTGGGGTTGTTCAGTCTGGAGGGTCCGTCAAAGCCTTTAATGCAAAAGGCTTAGCTGATATTACTCAAGGTGAGTTGCGTAAGTTAGAAGACAGTGCAAAAGCGCTCGGTGCAAAAGGCTTAGCTTTTATTAAGTGTGTGAAGGGTGAGTGGAAATCGCCGATTCTCAAATTCCTGTCCGAGCAAGAACTGGCGAGTTTAAAAGATCAGCTTGCGATGGAAGATGGTGATATTGTATTTTTTGCGGCCTCTGAATGGGAACAAGCGTGCACTATATTAGGTCGTGTTCGTTTAGAAGCGGCCCAACTGTTAGTTGCTAGAGGATTGCTCAAGCTTGATCCCAATGATTATAAATTTTTATGGGTTATTGAGTTCCCGTTGATGTTATTTGATGAAGAGGCTGGTCGTTATGTTGCTTCTCATCATCCTTTCACAGCACCCGTTCTTGAGGATATTTCATTGCTTAAATCGGATCCTTTGAAGGTAAAGGGTCAGCATTATGATCTAGTTCTTAATGGGGTTGAATTAGGCGGGGGTTCGATTCGTATTCATCAGCCAGAGTTACAAAAAGAGGTATTTGAAGATGTTTTGAAAATCGAACCTGAGGTTGTTCAAGATCGTTTTGGATACATGTTGAAAGCTTTTGAATATGGGGCACCGCCTCATGGAGGAATTGCATTTGGTCTCGATCGAATGGTCACTTTGCTCGCCGGCAGACAAAGTATTCGTGATGTCATTGCCTTTCCGAAGAATCAAAAAGGGCAGGAAATGATGACGCAAAGCCCTGGGGTCGTTTCTGAAAATCAATTAAGTGATTTGAATATTTCACTTGTTGAGGAATCCGAAGAGACATAAAAAGTGTTTTACTAGCTTTGGAAAAAGGATTTGAATCTACAGTATGAGAGCATTCATTCTCGTTTTTCCTCTAATTGTTGCCCAGATAATCGGTTCTTTCCTTTTTGCCAAGATTGAGATATCCGAATCGGTTAAAGATTTTAGATATCCTAGGTTTTCAAAGTCAGGTTTTATTAAGTGGGTTTTAAGGGGTCAATCGGGTGTCTATGAAGATGCTTTGATATCGGTTAAGTATTTTAACTTAAGGTTGTACTCTGCGGATGCTTCTACTGATGTGATGTGTGAAGTGTTTAGTGATAGTGCCTTGCTCGATACGGAGTCTGGTATTTCTCATTCAGACGATTCCATTTTAATAAAGGGTGATGGTTTTGAGATAAAAGGTGCTGATTGGATTTGGAATTCTGAAGAGCGTTATGTTGAAGTGCACTCAGATGTTTTGGTGGAATTTGATCAAAACATTGGGATGATTTTTTCTGATACAGAAAATCTTTCGGGTACAAGGATTAGGAGCGATTATTTAAAGTTAGATCTTAGGGGGAATCGCTATCTTTTTGATTTCAAAAATCGGGTTTCAATATCTTCAGATTCGGTGAGTTTATTTAGCAATTCGTTATATTTAGAATCTTTGAATAACTCAAATGATGAGATCGACCTTAGCCAAATGGGCAATTTTTCAGGCTTAATGCGAATAGAAGGGGTGGGTAATACTCAGGCATTGTTTTCTGGTCGTGAAATTGAGGCAGATTTTTTTGAAATTTTCCCAAAGCGTGAACAAGCATTTTTCAAAAAAGATGCTCAGTTATCCTTTGATAATGCCTATTTGAAAGGAGAGCAAATTGAGGTGAATCGTTCAAATATTTTTGTGGATTCTGATAATGAGGTGACTTATTGTTCTTTGACTATTGAAGAGCAAGAAGGTGCTGAGTCCGCTCAGACTAGATCAAAAGGTTCAAACTCGATTTATATACAATCAAAACAAATCGATTTTTCTAAGAAGTCAGATGGGTATGATTTTCTCTTTAAAGAGGAAGTCTTTTATCGGTCCGATAACTTTAAAGTTTTTACAGACCAGTTATTCGTACAGACGAAGGATATGCTTACTCATACAAATGAATCATCATTACAGGAGCTTGTTTATAGTGAAGCGAATGGATCGACTTACATCGATCACTTGGATTATGAAATTAATTGTCTTATTATGAAGCACTATCCCCTTGAGAACCGATTGAATGTATCAAAGTCTGTTCATTTTGAGAATGATTTTGTAACGGTGATGACGGATCGGTTGGTTATCCAAGATGATCAGTTAAAGGCATTTAAAGAGAATCATAGGGTGCGAGTGCAAATTCCCTATACAGA
This sequence comes from uncultured Puniceicoccaceae bacterium, assembly GCA_913031135.1. Classification (GTDB taxonomy): domain Bacteria; phylum Verrucomicrobiota; class Verrucomicrobiia; order Opitutales; family Coraliomargaritaceae. The sequence goes on from CAJWEH010000056.1 coordinate 5,516, forward strand.
AGTGTTTGATTTCAATACGCTTGAAGAAAATAGTATCCGATTAGGCGATGAGAAAGAAATGGGGGATACGGTTATCGTTTCGGATTTATTTGAATTAAATCCGCTAGAGCAAGCTTATGAATGTGTGTTTTCAAAAGAAGTAGAAGTTGATCGAAAAGGCTTTAAACTATTTTCGGACCAGTTGCTTTTAAATTGGGTTCGCTCTGACGAATTAGCCTCTGGTTATCAACTCGTTGATGTGATTGCCGACTACTCAGTTCGCCTCGTTCAAAATGATTTTGATGGGAGTGCTAATAAGGCAATCATTTATCCAGATACTGGATTTATTGAGCTCATTGGAGAAGCGAAACTTAAGGATGCGAGCGGTTCTGTTTCGGGTGAACGTATCTTATTTGATCGAATGAGTCAGAAAACAGAAGTATTAGGTTCTAAGGAATCAGGTAAGCGGGCAAAAGTACGCTTTGACTTATTTCAGAAAGGAACAAATGAGGAAAAAGATGTTCTTGAAGAATAGTAATATTATTGGTCTATTCTAATTATGTCAGATTTATTAAAGAGCTCAAAAATTGAGGCCCATCATTTGTTTAAAGATTTTGGCAAAAAACGAATTATTAATGATATCAGCTTTAGTATTAGTTCAAATGAGATTGTCGGGTTATTGGGTCCAAATGGAGCGGGTAAAACCACCACATTTTATATCATTTTAGGATTGATAAAGGCAACGAAGGGAACGGTTTTATTAGATGGGATGGATATTAGTGATTACGCTATGTACCGTAGGGCTCGTTTAGGAATAGGCTACTTGCCTCAAGAATCGTCCGTTTTTACAAAGATGACGGTATGGAATAATTTAATGGCGATTGCCGAAACGTTACCGATCTCAAAATCTGAGCGCATTGATAAGGTAGAATCGACTTTAGCGGATTTTAATTTAACCAATATTGCTTCTCAAATGGCTTTTACGCTTAGTGGAGGAGAGAGAAGACGGCTTGAGATTGCAAGGTCGATATTGCCATCTCCTAAGTTCTTGCTTTTAGACGAACCGTTTAGTGGGGTCGACCCCATTAGTGTCTCGGAGGTCCAAAATATAGTCATACGCTTAAAGGAAAGAGGTATCGGTATTTTGATAACGGATCATAATGTACGGGAGACTTTGCGTATCTCAGACCGAGCGTATCTTGTTTATGAGGGCTCGATTTTATCTGAAGGGAAGAGTGAGGATCTGATCAATGACCCTAAAAATAGAGAATTGTACTTAGGAGAGAGCTTTAATATCTAAAAATACGGAGTTATGTCAAAGAGTGTAAAGCTAAATGAAAAATACGTAGAAGCGCTTTCTGTTAAGCAGTTTTATGATTCCTTTTGTGAGCCTTTGGAGCTCGAGGTCGTATCGGGTCATACTGGAATGCACCGTATGATTGGTGAGCGTAGTCTCAATAGGCCAGCTTTAGCACTAACTGGTTTTTTTAAATTTTTCGCATCGAAAAGAATACAGCTTTTAGGTGCCGGTGAAATGGGATATCTTCGTTCCTTGATGCCGAAAGAATTGGAACAGGTCATGCGAGTCTTCTTTGAAAAAAAGATACCTTGTATAATCATTTCTAGAAATCTTGCGCCTTCAAAATTACTGAAAGCTTTATCGGACGAATATAAAACGCCTTTAATTCGCTCAAAACTTCCTTCAAAAATATTGACAACAGAAGCAACACTTCTGCTCGAAGATTATTTTGCTCCAAGAACCCAGATACATGGGACTCTTCTAGATGTTAAGGGAATTGGTACACTTATCTGCGGGGAAAGTGGTGTTGGTAAGAGTGAGTGTGCGTTAGCTCTCATTGAAAGGGGGCATAGTTTAGTAGCTGATGATTTGACCTATATAAAACGATTAAGTGACCGAGAAGTCACGGGAACATCCAATGAATTGAGTCGTGGTTATATGGAGTGTCGTGGTTTAGGCATAATCAATATCGCAGAGCTTTTTGGAGTTCGTTCAGTTCGTATTGAAAAGCGAATCGACCTAGTGATCAATTTTTTTAATTGGAGTAAGGGGGTTGTTGAGGAACGCACGGGACTCGGTGAAGCGACTATGGATATTTTAGGATTAAAAATTCCGATTATTGAAATTCCAGTGCGGCCAGGAAGAGACATGGCTCGGTTGGTGGAAGTCGCAGCCATGGTACGCGCCCTCAAAATTATGGGGCATGATTCAGCG
>CAJWEH010000057.1 GCA_913031135.1 uncultured Puniceicoccaceae bacterium
AAATCTGTGTATTTTTTAGAGGAGCCTTTTGCCTTCTCAATCGGGTATTTTAAGGCATTTTTCTCCATTTTTGATGATATTGCTGAAGCGATATCAATACCGGAAACATTGGCAAATTCGATGGTAAAAATAAGAATGTCGGCAATTTCTTCTAAAATTTTTTCTCTTAATTCTTCCGAATGGACATCTTCTCGAGAAGAGGCTGCACTTTGCCATAAAAAATGCTCCATCAACTCTGCGGCTTCTGCTGAAATCGCCATTGATAGGTTTTTAGGGCTATGGAACTGTTCCCAATCTCGCTCTTTAGCAAAGGCAAGTATGCGATCTTTTAATTCTTGTATGTTGGTTGAGGCATCTTCCATAAATTAAAGCAAAACAAGGGCTATTGAAAAATAAATGATCAGCCCCAAGACATCCATAATGGAAGTGATTAATGGACTACTAGCGACCGCTGGGTCTATACGTACACGATCTAGGGCAAAAGGCAAGAGGGCTCCAAATATATTTGCGACCAAGACAATCGAAAGCATACTCAATCCTATAACTTGAGCAATATTACCCTCTCCTCCATAAAGCCAACCTACGATAAAGGCGAGTCCACCCATAGCACATCCCATACAAATACCTACTAAGATCTCTTTCAGAACTGCTGATGACCAATCTTGAGACTTTAAATCTCCCGTTGCAATCGCACGAACCATTAAAGTTGCAGATTGAGCACCACTATTTCCGCCACTTGCAATGACTAAAGGCATAAATAAGGCTAAGGTTATGTACTCAATCAATTGTTCCTCATAATTAGAAATAACCGCAGCTGAAATTAAATTCACTAAAATTAAAATTAAGAGCCAACCAATACGTTTTCTAAAGAGTTCAATTGAATTAGTTGAACTGTAGGAGGACTCAAGGGGAGCAACCGCTGCACCTAATTGAATATCCTCGGTGGCCTCTTCTTCCGCCACATCCAAAATATCATCAACCGTGACAATTCCAACCAATACCCCGTCTGAATCTAAAACAGGCAAGGCATTAACATCATATTTTTTGATCATATCAACAGCTACTTCACGGTCTTCAAATGCGGAAATACTAATGCAATTATAATTAAGTAACTCTCTAATTGTTTTATCCGGTGCCGAAAAAATGAGTCTGCGCATACGAACCTTATCAATTAATTTTCCAGTATCTTCCGTCACATATAAGATATTAAAGATCTCACTATCTCGACCAAACTTGCGAATGTGTGCTAGCGCTTGCTCAACCGTCCATTCTGCACGCAAGCGAATGTATTCTGGCGTCATTAAACGACCAACACTCTCCTCAGGATAGCCCAATAATTGTCTTGCTTCAGATAAATCTTCGGGGCTGAGCAACTGCATTAAGCGTCTCGTCACCGTTGCCGGCAATTCCTGTAATAAAGCGGTACGATCATCAGGATTTAAATTCGCTAACAGCGATTGAGTATCTGCGTCGGTTAATGCGGTTAGTAGCGAGTCTTGATCCTGCGGTTCAAGATAGGAGAAAACGTCAGCGGCTCTTTGCCTAGGAAGGGCTCGATATACTAAAATCTGTTGAGGTTTTTCCAGTGTGATGAGCAGATCAGCGATTTCTGGATCCACCCATGCCAACAAATATTCCACCGCTAACTTCAAATCATTCTCTTGAATTAAAGCTAGAATTTCTTGGACTGATGCCGGTAGCTGTGCTTGATCACTCATAGTTTATAAACTTAGCTGATAAGGTTATCTGAAAATAAATCAAAAAGAAAAAAAGCTTACTGAGTATTTTCAGCACGTTCACATCCATAAGTATTTAAAAATTCGCTTGTGAGGTCGTCCAATGATTGAAGATGCGTTTGGCTTGAATTCGCTTTTGAGGCACAATGTATGTAATCAAAAGAATTTTTCACGCTCAATTGTAACGATCGTTGCCTGAGCCACACTTGAAGACGTTCATAAGCATTCATCCAATCGCTTAAACTAAAAGCACTCTCATCGACGAACTGAATCAAGTCCTGGTAGTTCATTTCACTATTTTTAAATAATGGTTTTAAATATTTTTCATTTTTTTGTTCGCACATTAATAGAGTATTAAGTATGAGTAGATTGTTTGAAAGGTCTTTTAGTCCCAGTATAAAAATTCAAAAATAATACAATTTTTCATGCCATACATTCGTTCAGCTGCAAGAGCTCTTATCATTGAAGATAATAAGCTTTTAGCAATTAAAATGAAGCAATCCGAAAGGAAATTTTATATTCTGCCAGGAGGTGGACAAAACCACGGCGAAACCCTTACAAAAGCACTTGAGAGAGAGTGCCTCGAAGAGTTAGGGGTGGAAATCCTTATCGATAAGCTGCTCTACACGAGAGAGTACATAGGGAAAAACCATGAATTTGACGATCAACATAAGGAGTTTCATCAGATTGAGCATGTTTTTGTTTGCTCAATAAAGAATTCAAATTTTATTGGAAAAGGATTCGATACTGATAAAAGGCAAATTGGCTTTGAATGGATACCTATAAAAGAGATAGCGCATTACAATTTATTGCCTAAATACATTAAACCTTTTATCCAAAAGAATAATCTCGTATTCCCAAACATCTACTTAGGAGATATTAATTAATAAATGAAAGTTTCTTTTCATGGAAGCACTTTGAACGATTCCAAACCGATGAGTTCATTTGATCTGATCAACCCAATTGCTATATTGATATTATCAATTGCAGGAATAATATTTATTTACTCTGCACAAATTTCAATAGATGGGAATGACTGGAAAAAGCAAATTCTATGGGTTGCTATGGGAATCTTCGCATACTTTGCAGTCTCCCTAATGAATTACAAATATGTACTAAAGTATGCCCATTTCATTTACTTCTTTGGCATTTTGGGGCTTTTACTTGCAACCCCTCTAAGTCCCGTGAGTGTTGAAATGATGGGAGCGAGACGCTGGATTGACCTTGGATTCACTACGGTTCAACCAACAGAAGCTGCTAAAATAGCAACATTAATTATGGCTGCTAGTCTATTGGCTCGTTCTAATTTAGAAAATTTCAAAGAATCTCTTGTAGTTCTATTGAAAGTATCTTTAATCTTTACTGTTCCTATGTTATTGATCTTTATGCAACCCGACTTAGGTTCTACATTGGTATTCCCACCCATGATCTTTTCACTGCTATACATTTCAAATTTGTCGAAGAAATTTTTCATATCTGCATTTATCCTATTCGCAGTTCTTTTGTCGGCACTGAGTATAGACATATATCAGTACAGTCGCTACTTAGATGCTCAAAACAATGCTGACCAAGCGATTGCAGAAACATCCACATTTAATTCAATTTTACCATTACACAATTATCAAAGAAATAGAATATTAACATTTATCGCTCCTAAAGTTGTAGACCCGTCTGGCACAGGTGCTAGTTGGAATGCAAATCAAGCAAAAATATCAACTGCTACAGGAGGTTTTTCGGGAAAAGGTTTCTTAAATGGAACTCAAGCCCAGCTTGGCTACTTGCCCAAAGCGGTAGCCCACAATGATTTTATTTTCTCTGTTCTAGCAGAGGAAACTGGTTTTCTAGGAAGCACCCTTATAATAGGCTTATTCAGTCTAATAGTTGCTAACGGTATCCGTATTGCAGGAATAGCTCGAGATAGTTTTGGTACTCAGCTAGCAATTGGAATCAGCATACTTTTTTTAGTCCACTTTTTTATAAATATTGGAATGACTATTGGAATAACCCCTATTACAGGCTTACCGCTTCCTTTTTTAAGTTACGGAGGCTCCTTTGTTTTAAGTTGTTTTATACTTCAAGGACTTGTTCAAAGTATTTATCGATACAGAAAAGATTTTTCTTAAATTGTAACAGGATCGGCAACTAACCAAAAATACAAAGGGATTTCCAAAAATAGGACATCCATAAAATGCAAAATTCAAAAGACACACCACTCTACACTAATAAAACACAAAGCTATCCACACCTCACAGAGGCACCTAAAAACGCTCAAGGTGATTTAATAAACAAGCATCAGCTCAATAAAGACGCTAATAAACGATCTAAAAAGATCCCTATTCTCCAGAGAATTCAAAAAGTCATTCAAGGTGACCAAAAGCCCTTCTCTGAACTGATCATAAACTCGGGCTCTATTGAGAAACGAGTCGCACTCATACGCAATGGTGTGCTTGAAAAATTTGATATTGAACGCAAAGGCGATCGACATGAAGTCGGTGCTATCTTTAAGGGAAAAATTCAAAATTTAGAGCCAGGATTAAAAGCTGCCTTCGTTGATATTGGACAAGAGAAAAATTCATTTCTCCACTATTGGGATATCATTCCTGATCAAGATAATAGCGTTGAGGTGATCAAAAGCAACAAATCCAAATCACAATTAAACAGAGAAAAACTATCCTTTAAAAATATTCCAAATCTTTACCCAGTCGGTAGTGATATTCTTGTTCAGATCACAAAAGGACAAATTGGAACTAAGGGGCCTAGAGTAAAAACAAATATTTCACTCTCGGGTCGCTTTTTAGCCCTAACGCCCTACGGTGGAACACTTGGCATCTCTCGAAAAATTGAAGATAAGAATGAGCGCAATCGCCTCAAGAAAATCTTAAGAAATATGGCACTACCTGAAGGAGTGGGAGTGATCATAAGAACGGCTGGTGAGGGTAAAAAATTACGCTATTTTGTACGTGATCTAGAAATTTTAAAGAAGCGATGGCATGCGATTAGTCAAAGGATCGAAAATTCAAAAGCACCTTCCTGTGTTTACGTTGAGCCAGATCTCATTGTAAGAACAGTACGAGATTTCCTAACAGAGGACATTGACCGAATCATAGTGGACAATATGGAAGACTATGAGGTCATAGTAAATGAGGTGACTAAAATCTCACCAAGATCCAAATCAAAGATTCATTATTACACGGAAGAAAAGGCAATATTTGATCAATTTAAAATTGAAGAGCAACTCAACCAAACCTATCAAAGAAATGTTCCACTTCCTTCTGGTGGAGAAATCGTCATTGAAGAAACGGAAGCATTGATTTCGATTGATGTGAATACAGGCTCTCATAAGAATTCAGATAAGGATGGGAAAAATTTCATTCTAGCGGTCAATCTAGAGGCGGCAGCGGAAATCGCTCGACAGGTTAAATTAAGAAATATTGGCGGGCTCATTATAATGGATTTCATTGATATGAAATCCAAAAAAGATCGCAATGCCGTCTATCAAAGAATGAAGCGAGAGGTCTCTAGCGATAAGGCGAAGACCCAAATTCTTCCAATGACCAATTTCGGAATCATGCAAATGACACGGCAGAGACAGTCTGAAAGCCATTCTAGCAATATATACTCTGGCTGTCCTTACTGCCAATGCACTGGAAAAATCAAATCCATTCGAAGCATCACGATTGATCTCCAAAGACGGCTTTTGCAATTAATTAGAAAGGTGCGAAATGATGAAGGTATCGAAGAGGAAATTCTACTCAAAATCACCTTAAATCCTTTATGCTTAAAAAAACTAAAAGAGGAAGAGCATCTGCTATTAGATATCGAAAGGAATTATGGAGCTCGACTAACCTTTCAATCAGACCCGACTTTTCATATTGAACAGTTTGAAATTACAAAGTTGAAGAGCAAAAATAATGCCTAATCACTCACGAGAATTTAAATGAAATATATCTATTTCATTCTCTGCATGCCCATTTTAAGTCTCTTTGGGTCATATGATCCTATTCACTTAGGAATTGATGTTCTTGAATCGAATCGGTTTTCAATATTACAAGGAAAACGAGTCGGTTTACTCACCCACCCAGCAGGAGTGAATCGAAAAGGTGAATCAACTATCGATGTATTAAACAGAAGCCGGCTGTTCAAACTCGTAGCCTTATTCGGACCTGAGCACGGTATCTATGGGGATGAAAAAGCCAACCAACCGATCGATAATAAAATCGATTCAAGAACAGGACTTCCTGTTTACTCTCTCTATGGGAAATACAGGAAACCTCAACCGAATATGCTACGAGATATCGATGTTATGGTGATCGATTTACAAGACATCGGGGTACGATCCTACACCTACATTAGCAGCATGAAATACACTATGGAAGCATGCTTTGAAAATGATGTAGCAGTAGTAATTCTAGACCGTCCTAACCCACTTGGAGGTCTCAAAATAGATGGCCCAAATTTAGATCCCGAATGGAAAAGTTATGTCGGAGCCTTTCCAATTCCTTATGTTCATGGCTTAACGATTGGTGAATGTGCCCTTTTAGCTAAAAATAAATCAGGCTGGCTAGACATTGACCCCGATCTTCAAAAAAAAGGTATTTTAACCGTCGTTCCCATGAAAGGATGGAAACGCGCAATGTTGTGGCCAAAAACTAGCTTAAAATGGATTGCAACTTCACCCAATATTCCAAGCTTTGCTTCCGTCATTGGATATTCAATGACCGGGCTTGGGGCACAAGAAGGCACTTTTTCTCACGGTATCGGGACTGCCTACCCTTTTCGCATGTTAAGCAACAGCCAACTAAGCCCCAAAGAACTCAAACGGAAGCTTGATTCATACGCCATACCTGGACTCGAATTAAAACCAATCCGTACCAAAAATAAAAAAGGTCAACCCATAGAAGGTTTGTATGTCGGAATCAGCAACTGGAATACCCTTAAACCCACTGCTTTAAGCTTCTATATGATGGCTTTATCGATCGAGATCAGCTCCTCAAACCCTTTCAGACAAACGAAACGCTCAGCACTCTTCAATAAACATGTCGGAAGTACGGATTGGTGGAAAGAACTTACGGAACGAAGAGGAACTCCAAGAGTTGATCAATTTTTAAAAAAATGGGAACTAGAGAATTTGAAATTTAGAAAAACGGTGTCTTCATATTTGATTTATCAATAATTTCTCTTTGCCAAAACAAAAGTATTTTGCTTAAAACAATGATGAACTCTTCACTTGTGTCTTCAAATTGCTAGCTTGCTTCACTTTAATGCTCTGTCTCCAACAATTTAGAAATTTTAAAAAACTAAGTTTCCTCTTAATTGGTTTTTTCAGTTTTTTGACTACAATAGTATCGGAAGAAATTCCCTCTGAAATCTCTTTTGATTCCTTTAGGGGCGTATGGCTGACTCAAATTGAAATGGAGCCAATTTACTTAATTTTCAAAAAAAACAATAATGCCCACTACCTTTTTAAAGAGGGACCCGATACGTCCGTTTATTTAGGTCGATGGTCTTTCCTTAATGCTGACAG
>CAJWEH010000058.1 GCA_913031135.1 uncultured Puniceicoccaceae bacterium
CCGATCCTTCCATTCTGAATTAAAAGATATTTAATAATTTAACAGTAAGCTTTTTTGGCAGCTACTCGTACGATTCGATCTTCTTCAAGAATGTAGGCAGATAAGTTTCCTCCGTATACGCAACCAGTATCGATACCTATCGTTTTCTTTGTGCGATAGACCTTTCGTCTTGGTATATGTCCATAGATAACAAAGGGTTTCTTTTTCCATAGGTTGACCCAGAGCTTTCCGCTAGGTGCATCAGATCGTTTTTGTGGGTTTCCTTTCTTATCGATAACCTGCACTTGGCTAACAACTTCAATGGGCTGGCTTCGCCATGGGCTATCTGGCAAAAACCCTCCATGTACGAGTACGGTTTTGAGTTGTTTCTTATGAATGTGCTTGGGGAGTTGCTCGATCCATTTCCAATCTATTTTAGTGAGTTGTTCGTAGGTATCTCGATTGTAAGAGCTTAAAGCTTTTCCTTTATTGTCTTTTTTTGCCTTTAAGAGACGGAGTTCATGGTTTCCCATCACAGCTGATATCTTGTAATCTTGGGCGATGGCTATGACATCGTGGCTATTAGGCCCTTTGTTGATTAAGTCTCCTAATTGAATAATCGTATCGGTTGGCTCGGGTTTGATCTTTTTTAACAATTTCTCAAATTCCCAGGCACAGCCGTGTACATCTCCAATAGCAATCGTTCTTCCCATCTTGAAAGTATCGATAAAATATTACTTAGTTTCTGCAATTATTTTTTCATAGATATGCGTAAAAGCTTGAAAAAGTTTCTTTAAAAAGAGCTACTGATAGTAATGAATCATTGGCAGATTAAAGAGTTTGGAAAGGTTTCTTCGTTCAGTGGCAGTGCCTTTATCGATGGGTCGGAAGTGCTTTGTTTAGTGATTAAGCCATCCGACTCGCCTGAACTTATGCGGTATGATATCCTTAAGTCAGAGATTGAAGCTTGGAGAGCGAGTACAGATGGACTTATCTTGGGGAAGTGGGAACGTGTCTTTTCTGAAAAAACCCCGGAAGGCTTAACTAATGAAGAGCGCAAGGAGTCTGCTGAAAGTTTCTTTTTATCGTTATTTGAGGGGGATCAGGTGTTGGAAGAGCGTGCACTATTATCGTATTTATTTGCGATTAGCCTTGAGCGAAAACGTATATTAAAATCGAGCCCGGTTACTGATGAGGATACGGTTCAAGTTTTCACTCATGTAAAGACTAAGCGTACGTTCGATATTCCAATCGTCGTTCCAAGCAAAGCCTCTGTCGAAAAAATTGAGGCTATTATTGGTGAATTATTATTTTGAATTTAAATTAATCGATGTTTTCAAGGTTTTTGATATGCTTGATTTTAGTATCTGTCATAACAAGTGCTCAAGCGCTTGTTTGGCCGACTGCGAATACTGCATTTGTTGAAGGAAAGGGAATCGAGTCGTTTGTACAAGCAACGGTTTCAGGAAATCCCACATCAGGCTTATATGGTTGTGTGCGTAATGATGGCGAAAAGTTTCATGAGGGATTGGATTTATTTGGATTGAAGCGAGGTAAAGATTTTGAAGCGTTAGACTCTATTTACTCTGTGCTTCCAGGGCGTGTCGTATATATCAATGAAGCGTCTAGCCGTAGCAGTTATGGTCGTTACCTGGTCATTGAACATAAAGATATTGGTGTTACCTTCTATTCATTATATGCGCATTTACATTCTGTTGACCCAAGTGTTCATTTAGGATCACAACTGAAAGAGGGTCAGCGTATTGCCAGAATGGGTCGGACAGCAGGTGGTTATACGATTCCTAAAGAAAGGGCACATTTGCATTTTGAGTTAGGGTTGAAATTGTCAGATAATTTTCAGTCTTGGTATGATTCGAAAGATTTTGATTCAAAGAACTGGCATTCAAACTGGAATGGTATGAATCTCATAGGGGTTGATCCTCTCGATTTTTACAAGGCTGTGCAGGCAGGCTCTATCCGTAGTTTTGCTGAGTACCTAGGTCAGCTTAAAGCGCGAGTTAAAGTACAAGTGCGATTTAATGGAACGCCTAGTTTTTTAGCTGAAAATTCAAAGTTTTTAAAAAATCATTCGTTGAAAGATTCTGAGATAGTCGGTTGGAATCTTACCTTTTCAAAGTATGGTGTACCGAATTTATGGGAACCTATTAGCCTGGAAGGATTAAGGCTTAAAGCGGGACAACGCATAGCAATTATCGCTTATAATAAAAAAGAGCTCGATCAAGACTGTTGCGCTTTATTCTTAAATAAAAATGGAGTTATTCGTCCTTCGAATCTCCTAATATCCTACATAGAAAAGTTGTTGATTCAATCGATACCAAGTGGATTATTTTAGGCTTTTTAATCGATTCGAGGTTAGGATTGTACTCGTGCCCAAATTGAACAGTTTTTCAACATCCTTACGATTCAGTTTTTCTAGATAGGAGACAACTGTGATCTCAGATTTTAGCTTGTCGGAAATGTCATTTAAATGACTACAACATTCTGAAAATGAAGACCCGTAGGAGGTTAAAAAGGAATCAACCTCGTACTCTTTGCATAATTTCACCACATACTTTAATTGCTTCTGTTTGAGAATCGATGCTTCTACTGCAATGGTGAGTTTTAGCTTAAGTTCTTTTGCAAGCTTTGTGATTTTTTCAATCTCTTCATTAATTAAGTTTTTTTCACCAGATCTCAGAGCGGAATAATTACAGAATACAGTAACAGCTTGTGCTCCTAGTTTTTTGACTTCCTTAATCTCAAATAGTTTGGTCGCTAGCGTGGAGCGTCCATCCGGGAATGAAATAGCGCAACCTAATTGGACGTCAGAATTATACAATAAATCTGAACATAATGAAACGGATGATGGGAAAACTAAAATGCCCTGTAACTTATTTTCTATTGCATGATCACAGAGCGCACAAAGGTCTCCATCGCTTGAAAATAAATCCAAATTCGATGCAACTATTGAAATATCAGTGCCACTTGATTGCCTCATATTAAAAATGCGAAGTTATCCCACAATTGTTACAATCTTGTTACTAATTGATCAACTCATTTTTTTCTGTATTTCAGTCCATTCAATTTCCCAAAAGATTTTTTTACCTAATGGGTTTACAAGTGGGTCTTGGCATTTAAATAATTCATTCGGAATGCTTTTGAGAATATCGGAACTTAGATCTAGTTGTTTAAAATAAAACTCTTTAACTGCTGTATTTGCTAAACTATCCCAAAATAGAGGAAGTGTAGGATTTTTTGAAATAGATCCTCGAGTTCTCAAGTGCTCAATCAAGTCTTTAATAAATACTTCCGCTTGATCCATATCCAGCCAATTTGGTATGCTGAATATTCGATAAGTATTTCTGCCAAAGGCTTCTACCCCAAAGCCATTTGCGTTTAGTTGCTGAATATGTTCCTCTAAGCTAGCAGCAGCTAATGGCTCTAATTCAATTTGTATCGGGAGGAGTAATTCTTGAATGGTTTGGGTATTCTTCTCTAGATGTGCGATGATTTTTTCAAAGTGTATTCTCTGGTTTGCTCTCAGGATATTTAAGATCACTAATCCGTTTTCAGTTTGATAAAGCGCGAATTTTCCCTTCAGCGTTTGAATGAATTGCCAGTGGGTTTCTTGGCTCTTAGCCTGCTCTACTTCTTGGGTGATCGCAGGCTTAATAGTTTTATTGATGGGTTTGCCTTCTTGAATGTTAGGCGGTGCTGATTTTGAAAGGACATCACTAATAGCTTCTTTTTTAGGACTCGGTGGTGATGTGAAAACGGGAATGGGTTTTGCTTCAGGGAAGGATTCGATTTTTGTTTTATTTTCTGGAGCATTGATAGTATGGATTGCTTCAAGTTTAGCATGCACTGCATTTACCATAAATTGTCGAATGCTAGTTTCATTTCTGAATTTTATTTCCCGTTTTGTCGGATGTACATTCACGTCAATCTCAGATGGATCTATATCTATAAACAAAAAGACAATGGGGAATTTGCCTTTTGGAATGCGTCCTGCATAGGCGTCTAAGACAGCATAGGATAGGGTTCTATTTTCGACAGGACGATTATTAACGAAAAAAATCATTTCTCTTCGAGTGGATCGATTCGTGCCGATTTTTGAGATCAGACCGGTTAATTTGAGGTTTTGAGATGCATTTGATTCTTTGATCGGCAGCAGATCTTTTGAAATATTTTGGTTCCATATTTCGGATATTCTGTCCGAGAAATTAGTGCAAGCGGGTGATCGAATGATGGAACGCCCTTCATCGATTAATTCAAAAGCAATAGTTGGATGCGCGAGCGCAAATAAACGAATAGTGAAATAAATGTGAGCGGATTCCGTTGCTTCAGATTTTAAAAACTTTCTTCTTGCTGGGACACCTTTGAATAATTGGCTCACTTCAATGCTAGTGCCTGGAGGCATGCCACAAAATTTATTATGAATGAGTTTACCAGCACTGATTAAGATTTCTGTGCCTTCAAGGGCATTTTCCGTCCTCGTTTTTAAGATGAAGTTTGAAACGGATGCTATTGATGGGAGTGCTTCTCCTCGAAAGCCATAGGTTCGGATTTCGTTTAAGTCATTCGCTTCCTTGAGTTTGCTAGTTGCATGCCTCTCAAGTGAAATCAAGGCTTCATCAGGGTCCATACCAACTCCGTTATCGGTCACTTTTATAAAACTTTTACCACCGTTTTTAATTTCTACCAGAATTTTAGAGGCTCCTGCATCAATACTGTTTTCTATGAGCTCCTTTACAACGGCTACGGGTCGTTCAATGACCTCACCGGCGGCTATTTGGTTGGCGACTCGATCGCTTAGAATTTTAATTTGGGTCATTGTTTCTGTATTGTTTTAGCTTGGGAATTAATTATCGTACTTCAATTCAAAAGCTTAAACTACTTGAATTCAAAGCTCATTTCTGTCGTTTTTCTTTTATGCAAAATTCCTTAGCAGACGAATCTAGTTTATATTTAAAGCAACATGCAGAAAATCCGGTACATTGGCAAAGCTGGGGTGCCGCCGCTTTCCAATCAGCAAAAGAATTAGACAAGCCAGTTCTTATTTCGATTGGTTATTCATCGTGTCACTGGTGTCATGTTATGGCGCATGAGTGCTTTGAAAATGAATTTATCGCCGATCTAATGAATGAGCATTTTGTTTGTATTAAGGTGGATCGAGAGGAGCGTCCAGATGTGGATCAAGTTTATATGGAGGCGGTTCAAATGATCATTCAAAGGGGTGGGTGGCCCTTAAATGTTTTTTGCTTACCGGATGGCAGACCTTTTTTTGGAGGCACTTATTTTCCGCCAGAGGATAAGGGTAATGGCTTGGTTCCATGGCCTCAATTGCTCATTCGTATAGCTGATTTTTATAAAAACTCAAAAGAGGAACTTTTAGAAAATGCGGAAGCTATACAGCAAAATTTAATCGTAGCCAGCGCATCGAGTCCCGAATCTGATTCGTTTGATTTAGATAATTTAAGAACAGCGGCAATTGGAATTTGCGGAAATCACGATGATCAATACGGAGGATTTGGTGAAGCACCCAAGTTTCCACAGGCTATGGCATTGAATTTCTTAATGTCGTTTCAATTAAATCGTATTTGTGACGAGGAGTTAGAGCGCCGTATTCAGCAAGTTTTAACGACCACGCTCAAGGCAATGGCCCATGGTGGGCTCTATGATCAAATCGGGGGAGGCTTTTCCCGCTATTGTGTGGATGGGCATTGGTTAATTCCGCACTTTGAGAAAATGCTCTATGATAATGCATTATTATTGTCTACTTATACACGTGCTTGGGTGCGTTCAAAGGATCCTCTTTATGAGTCTATTGTTGAAGAAACCATTGGATGGTTAAATCGAGAAATGCGTACGGAAGAAGGGCTTTATTCTGCAGCATTAGATGCAGATACCGAGGGAGAAGAAGGGCTTTTTTATGTTTGGGAGCGAGAGCAGATAGAGGCGCTACTTGGCCCTTCACTAGGCAAGCAATTTTGCTTGGCTTATGGGATAACGGCTGAGGGTAATTTTGAGAATGGTTTATCGGTTCCAGCACTTCAAGAAGCTGATTGTGCAACGCGCACTGCTTTAAAAGATGCTAGAGACCTTTTATTGAAGCATCGGAATAAGGAGAGGGTAATGCCTGTAAGAGACTCAAAAATGCTGACGGCATGGAATAGTATGCTTGCGATTTCCCTAGCAGAAGCGGGGTTTTATTTTGACCGAAAAGAGTGGCTCCTGGAGGCTCAAGCAATTGTTGATTCAATTGGGGCAAAGTTATTGGAGTCAGAAAATGAAGGCTACAAGCTTCAATCGATCCATTATGAAGGATCAGGAAAAAAGGTGGATGGGTTTCTTCATGATTACGCCTTATACATTAATGCCCTATTGGCTGTGGGAAGTAAGATTGATTGGGTCGATTTTGGTGCTTCCCAATCCTATTTGAATCGTGCCAGAAAATTATTTGCGACGCTTTTAGAGGCTTTTTCCGATACAGGAAGCCCCGGCTTTTATTTTACGGCTAAGGATCAAGAAACCGCTGTGCTACGTAGGAAAGAATGGTTCGATAATGCAGTTCCTTCTGGAAATGGTGCCGTCTTGCATTCGCTTTCCGCTCTTTCGGTCTTATTTAAAGATGTCGATTATAAAACTTTATTTGAGCGAGAAGCTAGTGCCTATGGTGCTCGTGCTAAGCAGCAGGCAAGCGCAGTTGCACACGGTTTAGATGCCATAGCTAGCCAAGAGTCAATGGCAATTATACGAGTGCATGAGAGTCAAAGACTTGAGGCGATTCGAACCGAAGTCTTAAAGCATAAATGGCGACCTTTATTTTTAATTGCGGATTCAAATTCTGAAGAGCAGTTATGTTTAGGTAGAGCGTGCTTTCCCTTGAAGGAGTCTTTGCTAGAGGCGTTTCAGGCATATTCTAATCGGTGTTAATCTAGAGTGGTTTTAGTTTGCACTATTTGGAAAGAATTTTCATAAAGATAGGCATATGAAGGAAAAAGAGAAACAAGTCACTTGGGGAGGACGCTTTAAGGAATCGCCCTCTGAGTTGATGTTGAAAATAGGAGAATCGGTTTCTTTTGATAAACGGTTGGCTTTATATGATATTGCATGTAGTCGTGCCCATGCCTCGATGCTCAAGCATGTAGGGATATTGACTGAATCAGAATTAGGTGAGCTACATTCGGGTCTGG
>CAJWEH010000059.1 GCA_913031135.1 uncultured Puniceicoccaceae bacterium
TATGCTCGTATGGGTTGACATCCATTCCTATGAAGCGAGCTAGCAAGCAAATTTTTTCATTTGTATTCCTATTATTATGCGTGAGCATTGTGCATTGTATCATCTATGCGCAGGCTCATACTGAGTTAAATCTTGATTCGGGTTCGCATTCTAGTTTGCTTTCATCGCTTTTGATTGAGAGCTCTGGGACTAAGAAAGGCATTCCTGTTTCCTCGTTTTCGACTGAGCGTTCGAGTGGGTTTTTATCTTCGACGGATTTAATTTCGAATGGTTGGGCTTCCGTTGCAGCTTTCGATTTAGTTTCGTATTTCTTTTTTGATGGTGCACAGTTTTGGGTGGGTTTTAAGCCGTCGGCGTTGGCTGTTTTGATGAGTTTTCTTTGTCTGTGTATTCGATTTTTGAAAAGTTGGACTCACTCTAGACAGTAATAAAAAAGGGATAGTAGTTTAACCCTATCCCTTTGTTTAAAAATGTGTATTCCTTTACTTGCTGGATCGGATGCGGTAAAATTGGCTTTCTTGTGCATCGAGTTCATCGATGGTGACTTTTTGTAGGGTGCCGTCTCCGTTTAGATTGCTGAGTTCATTAATCCAAGTAGAACCACTTAGCCCGTCAATGCTCTCAATTGAATAGCGAATGTCTGGATAAGCGATAAAGGTGAATTCCAGCTCGCCGTTTTCTGTCATGCTAAAGTCGCTGATTTTTGAGTAGTCGGCGTCTTGTAATCTAGAGTTGGGGTCGGTGGGGTCGGTTTGTGCTAAGAATTCCTCTCGGTTGTTGTCGCCGTCGTTGTCATTGTCTTGACTGGCGGAGTAGATAAGGGTGCTGAAAGTGTCCATCTCCCACCAATCGGGTAGGTTATCGGTATCGCTGTCGACAATATTTCGTAGGTTGAGCGTACCTCCTGTTAGGACTCGATTTGTCAGACTTGGCAGGGGTACGACTGTATCTAAGATACGGGCTTTCCGTTCTTGGACGGTTTCGTCTGGGAAGTTCATTGCGGCAAAGGCGACCGCTCCTGCGACCATAGGGGATGCCATTGAGGTGCCTGAATTGTAGCTGTATCGATCTGTATAGTGGTTTTCCATGGCGCTCACCAGAGTGCCTGATTGGGGGAGTGCGTCAACGATGGCTTCTCCTTCGACTTGAGTGATTCGATAGCTAGGAATCCACGGTGGGTCGCGTGGGTCATTGAGTGTCCAATTATCAAAGGGGTCTTCTGCTTCATTATTATAAATAATGGCTGCGATGGCACCTGCTGCCATGGCGTTCTCGACTTTCTCACTGAAGAATAGAATGTCTCTTTGTATGAGTGCGATCTGCCCGTTAACGACTTGGGGAAAGTCTTCTGGGCTGCCGATTCCACAATCAATGATCGTTCCGCTGAGTCCTCCATCGGGTAGGTCTCCTGAATACTGAAGCTCAGATAAGGTGTAGTCATTTCCATTACTTAGGCTTAGGTTGGATATTCGCTCTAAAGAGGGATTGACGGTCGATATGATATCAGAGCCGGGTGCGGCTAAGTCAACGATTGTGGCTCCGTAGTTGGAGAACCAGGAAAGGTCGCCAATACTATCTAAAGAAGCGACGGAAATGATATTCTCTAGGTCGTAGTCGCTTGGGAAGGAATTATAGGAGGTTGGGTAGGTGTCATCGAGTTGTCCGTTGCCATTTCGGTCTTCGTTGACATCGTCAAAGTTACCATCTCGGTCGATGTCTTCGATTCCTAAATCGAGAAAAAAATCGCCATCTAGGTCTTCCTCTGGGTCTAGGATTCCGTTGTTGTTGGTGTCCTCATTAATAATATCAAAACGACCGTCTCCGTCTAAGTCCTCAGTCGTGTCCAGTAGTCCGTCACCATCAATGTCTTCGATTCCAAAGTCGAGTCTCCGATCAAAATCCCGGTCTTCCCCTGGGTCTAGGATTCCGTTGTTGTTGGTGTCTTCGTTGACATTATCAAGCCATCTATCGCCGTCTAGGTCTTCTCCTCTATCGATACGACCATCGCCGTCTAGATCGACTTCGACTTCTACATTTATTGAATCGTTACCGGATGCGGCACAAAAGAGCACACCTACTTCATTTAGGTCTTCAATTGTGTTGTATTCAATTTGGCTAAAATCGGGTCCTCCATAGGATGCGTTGACTACGACAACATTCTCTCCTCGTTCCACTAAATCAAGTACGTATTGTTTCGCCAGAAAGGTAGCAAGATTGGTAAGGATTCCATTCTCGTCAGCACAGGCGAGTGCGACTAATTTCGCTTCTGGCATAATGCCACTGATGCCTTCGTTATTATTACGCTCGGCGACACAAATACCAGATACGTGGGAGCCGTGATCGGAGGGTCCGCTTGGATCACTCGTATCATTCCCGAAATTATAGCCATGGATGTCGTCTATATAGCCATTCTGATCATCGTCTAGTCCATTGTTAGGGATTTCCAAGCGGTTGACCCAAAGTTGGTCTTTTAAATCTGGATGGTTAATGGCTATGTTTGAGTCGATGACTGCAATGATAACCGGTTGATCTGGGTTTGATGTTTTTCCGAGTTCCCAGGCATCTTGAAAATCCACATCATGTCCAAGCGTTGCAGAATTGGGATTTTCGAGTCCCCACTGTATGTCGTAGTATGTGTCATTTGGTACGACCGCTCGGGCAGTGCTGATGGAGCGTAGGGATTGTTTGTAGTTGGGCTGGACAAAGTCTATTTGTGGGTGGTCTTGAAAAAGAGCGATTAACTGCTCAACGCTATCGCCACTAATAAGCACCATGTTTGTGAGGGATGGGTGCATGAATTTAAAGTTAAGCGATGGGTAGGCTTCGACTAAGGTATATGGTATTTTTTGTCCCGTTTCTTCGTCTATTATGAAGGGTAGTGGTTCTTTAAATTTAGCTATGATTTGTCCAGAAATATAGTTGTCTGCAGTAAGGTAGAAGGGAACCAGTAACAGAATCGCTAGTGATGGTGTTAAGGTTTTAAAAATAGTTTTAATATTCATGGGGTAGATGAGTTATACATTATAGTTGGTATGGAATGAATGTCTAATGAATATAACGAATCGCTGGTTTATTAAATTTATGGATATGGACTACTCTTTTTTATGTTAATGGTTTTGTCTCCAATTTTTCTCTCTTTATGCCAAAGTTTAATGCTTGGTTAATGCTTGGTGCTTGGTCGTGTATGCTACTTTAAGCAATACAGGACCATGTGCCACTCGGAATAGTTAGACTGTTTAGTTCATTTCCCAATAAGAGCATTTCCCCCTGTGAAATATTTCCAAAAAGAAAAGTTTTTTTTAATAAGTTGCTCAAAACTGTGGGTGTGAATCCTGGGGTGTGTGAGGTTAGGAGGACAAAACCTCGCTCCGAATTGAAGACTTGCTTTACATTTTCTAGGGTTTCTACTAGTGCATATTCTATTTTATAAAGTTCTCCACTTCGGCCTCTGCCAAATGAAGGCGGATCTAGGAGGATGCCATCATATTGGCGTCCACGTCGAATTTCACGGGTAAGGAATTTGTTGACATCATCGACAATCCAACGGATCGGGTGTGAGTCGAGTTGATTGAGTTGTGCATTGTCTCGAGCCCATTGCACCATGCCTTTAGAGGCGTCTACATGACAGCAGTGAGCCCCTGCTTGCGCAGCAGCCATCGTTGCACCGCCTGAGTAGGCAAAGAGGTTTAAAAATTGAAAGGGTTTTTTAGACTTTGTTTGTGCTTCCTGAATCTTTTCTTGGATCATTTGCCAGAGAGAGATAGTTTCAGGGAAAATGCCGATATGTCCAAAATCCGTGGTTGAGACTTTCATTTGAATTCCATTAATCGCAATCGTCCATTCTTTGGGTAGTCGATCTCTGCCAGTCCAATTAAGTCCCTGCTTGCGATTGAAAGAGGCGTCCGCTTGATCCCATGCCGATTGTTTTTCTTTAGATTTTGGCCAGATGGCTTGAGAGCACGGGCGAGCCAATGTGTATTTTCCAAAACGTTCTAGTTTTTCACCATTACCGCTATCGATCAATTTGTAATCCATAAGGCACTATAATGACTAGAATATGAAGACATGCAATTCATCACTGTATGAATTAAAAAAGTTGACAAGCTTTCTATTATTAGCAAAAATATTTTTTTAGATTAATTGTGCTTATTTAACGTACTATTTTATATTAGCTGATGTTAGTATGAATGATGTGTCCTTAAAGTCGGCCATCTTTTTCTTTCGCACGAATAAGGTGGCCGATTTTTTTATGCGTAATTATGCGTAACGCTTATGTAATGCTTTGAGCGGAAAGTTTTTTCCTGGGCATAAGTTTTTTTCAATGTCTTTGTGTCCCGCAAATTTAAGTTTTCTTCGAATGACCTTGGTTTGTAGCCAATCGATCAAGGCTATTAATGACTTGATTTGAGCATTGGTTGGTTTTGTTTTTTCGAAGTTTCCAACCAAGCAAATGCCGATACCGATTTGGTTGACAAATTCACTCTTCACATGGCCTCCATGCAGTTGTTCTTTCCATCTCGGACCAATTTCAATTTGACCGTCTTTAGAGTCTGAGCCATTTCCAATAACAAAGTGATACGCTAAGCCATTTTGCATGCCGCGTTTTCGATGTGAGCGATCGAATATGGAGGCATTCCCTCGCTCAGTGGCACTGTGGTGAACTACGATGAGTTTCCATTTGTCGTTATCAATTTTTATTTTAGTATTTTGAAATTGGATGTGTCTGAGTGGGTCTTTGTAGGAGTAATAATCAGGCGTGGGTAAGGTGAGTTTCTGCCCCACTATGATGAGGTCGGATTTAAGCTGGTTACTTCGTTTGATTTTTGAAACACTTGTTCCATTTGCTTTCGCTATTTTTGAGAGGGTATCACCCTTTTTAACAATGTAGGTACTGGCACTTGAATTGTGGGGCAATAGAGTTAAAAAGGGGAGAGCGAAACTCGTACAGACTAATTGTTTTGTGAAGTTTCTTCTTGAAGCGTGCATAATTTTATACTGCAAGTTATTCATCTTATGTAAAGATTGCTATTCTATAAATCGCAAATAGTTTAAACCATTTTCTTTAAGTAATTTTAATTAATTTATGTCTCGTACGCAAAAATACCAGTTAGGTGAGCCCGTTCCCAATGTACCGCACTCGGTTGTTTCGAATATTCCTACAATGGCGGATGTTTGTGCCTATGAGGAAAAAGATCCTGAAGTATCCAATGCTATGAAACAGGGTTATCCTCGTTTTGTTCGGCATCATTGGGTGCACGAATTGACAGATGCGGTTTTAGCACACTTTGGCTTAGAGCATGTTTTCGCTGCATTGGTTTACCGTTCGGAGGGTCTTTTAGAGATGCTACAAACCTTAGAGCCTCGGATTCAATCTCGTGCCCTTCAAGCGGATGTTTTTGGAATCGAAGGTTTTCTGTTATTTGTGGACCAATCGTATGAGGATTCGGTTAGGACTCTGAAAGCATTTGTTCAGCACTCGGGTATTCAGGTCAGCTCAAGAAATGCCGAAGTCGGGCTAGCCAAGATGGGGCTCTTGTCACTTTCTGAGGAATGCTTGATCAGTGATTCTGATCTTGAAAAAAAGAAAGCGTCCGTACGATCTCATATTCAAGAAGTAATTGGCGCACATTCTGAGGAGGCTATTCATTTAACAGGCTCTGGAATGAATGCTTTTTATTCAGCCTTCAAGGCAGTGCAAGCGGTTCAAAAATCAAAAGGGCGAACGCAATGGATGCAGCTTGGTTGGTTATATGTCGATTCAGGGGCGATTTTAAATCAGTATCTAGATGAAGATGAGTCGCTTGAAGTGATCTATGACCCAAGCGATACCGAAATGATTGTTGCGCGGATTCAATCAACAAATGATTCCCTATCTGCTTTAGTGATAGAATGTCCAACGAATCCTTTTTGCCAAATCGCCGACCTGAAAAAAATCGCTCAAGCAGTATGGGATGCTGGCGGCTTAGTTATTGTAGATCCTTCGGTTGCGTCTATCTATAACATCAGCTGTTTGGAGTTTTCCGATGTATTGGTCACAAGTGTGACAAAATATTTAGCGTATACGGCCGATGTCATGGCAGGAGCTTTAGCCTTAAATCACAAGAGTAAGTCCTACGATTCTCTGAAAAAGTCTATTGGACAAAGCCTAGTGCCGCTCTACAGCTTAGACCTCTTACGCCTGAGTGAAACGATCTTAACGGCGAGTGCTCGGGTGGAGCAAATGAATACTAACTGCCAACACTTAGTTCCTTTTTTAAAAGACCATCCTAAGGTCAGAAAACTCTATTATGCAGGAGCCAATGAGAATAGTAAAGCCTACCTCAAGCATGAAAGTGCCTATGGCTCAATCATCAGTGTCGAATTAAAGGGCTCATTAGAAAACTTTTATGACTACCTACAGTTGGTCAAGGGACCTAGTTTTGGTGCAGAATTCACCATCGTTTGTCCTTATTTTTATTTGGCCCATTATGATTTGGTTTTAGATACGAGTCCCCAAAGTCTGTTTGGAAAATTGGGAATAGATCGAAATCTTATTCGCATTTCTGTTGGGTGTGAACCTATAGAGCAATTGATAGCCTTATTTTCAGAGGCCTTAGAACAGGCTTAGAGCCTTTTATTTATCGCACTCGCAAGGTGCTTGGAAGTAGTCTTTGAAACTATTTTCAAAAAAAATAAAAAAAAGCTTGATCCATTTTAAATTACAGACAGTTTCCGTTGTTCTCACTTGGGGGTATTGGAACGAGATCTGATTTAGATTTTTTAAAAATTATATTTTTTTAAAATTAGCTATTGACGGATTAAATCCAACTCTTCACTTTTGTGGGCTTTCGTCTTTTCGAAAGGTTCTTTGAAAGTTTACTTTATGTGATTGTCGGTTTTACCGTCAATTCTAACACATTTAAAATAGTAGAATACATCTTTGTATTTTACGCACAATTTATAGTAGTTCATAGAATCTACGGAATGAACTCTTGAATCTTAATTATTGATTCGGAGAGTTTGATCCTGGCTCAGAGTGAACGCTGGCGGCGTGGTTAAGACA
>CAJWEH010000060.1 GCA_913031135.1 uncultured Puniceicoccaceae bacterium
ATTTGGGTAAACTTTAAATTAAAGGAAACCTTACCCAGCCAAGTACGCAAAAAAACTAAGGCTGAACCTTTTAAAATTTTTAAATTATTTAATTACGGTACAGTTGATAGCAAGCAGCTCAACTTGACCTACTTGATATTCATGATCGCATTTAGTGGCATGGAATTCACCTTAACCTTTTTTGCAGTAGATCGCTTTTTATTCAGTACCTTTCAAAATGGGATGATGTTTGTTTACATAGGAATCATACTTATTCTTGCTCAAGGTGTATTAGTTCGAAGACTATCTTCAAAAGTTGGACCCTATAATTTATCCCTATCAGGATTATTTTTATCGATCATTGCTTTTGTTTTACTTTCCTTTTCAAACACTCTGCTACTCTTTTTTAGCGCACTAACCGTAATGTCTTTATCGATCGGTCTGTGCTCACCATCTATGAGTGCATTGGCATCATTATTTGCCAAGCCAGAAGAACAAGGAGCTTTACTTGGCTTATTTCGATCTGCAGGTTCCTTTGCTCGAGCATCAGGACCCATTCTTGCTGCCCTATCTTATTTTTTTTATGGACCACAAATAACCTATCTTGTGGGCTCAATTGTCGTTATTTTTGCATACATAAAAATGGCTCGGTTATCGAAGCCGAGCCATTGATTATTAAAATTGCGAAACAATATTGACTAAGAATTTAGATCGACCCAACGTTCCAGTTTAAGGATCGTCCAAGTCTCATCATTACCTCCGATGCTAGTTTGAACAGAATCATCGACTTTCTTACCAATTAAGCTCTGTGCAAGAGGTGTTTTGTAGGACAAAATGTCGTTGTCAGGATCACTGTCCCAAGCTCCTAAGATAGAGTAACGTCTATTCTTGCCCGAAGAACCTTCCTTCAGCGTGACAACACTACCTATGCCAATATTTTCTAGAGTCGCATCAGTAAAGTCAGTTACTCGAGCACGAGATAGATCGACCTCAAGCTCGTTCTTACGAGAAAGTAGAATATCTTGATCTTGTCGTGCCATTTTATATTCAGAATTTTCCTTCAAGTCTCCATGCTCTCTAGCAACAGCAATGGCTTCTTTATTCTCAGGAATTTTAACACTGATTAACTCCTCATATTCCACCTTAGCTAAATCAAAGCTTTTCTGCGAAACAACCAAGCCATCTTGATGGTCTTCTTGCGTGCTAGACTCAGAAGAAAGTAAATTTTGAATACTTGAAAACTTCTTAATAAATCTAGCTAAAAGTGATTTCTTTGTAAGATCCTCAAATCCTTGGTTAAGTAAAAGAGTTTGAGCTAAATCGGTAGCTGTCTCAACATTAGCATCTGCAAGTAAGTCAGGTATCAGCTCCTTATCTTCACTTAAAATATCTGCAAGTGGGATTCTTCGAGCACTTGCATTTTGAAGCGCTTCATTATCAATTGCATAAAACATTGCCGACAAAAAGTGCGTTGAGATTAAAGGAGTTATTAATGGCTCATATTTCTTAGAGGCTCCGGCTTTAACAATCCAAAATAGCAAAGGTGCTTTTATCGTCTGCTCTAACAACCAACGCTTTAAGCAATAATCAATTCGTTCAGCCATATTCTCTTCAAGCATAAAATTCACACACTCAGTAGTGAATTTACCGTTAGAATTTTTCAATAAATCCTCTGCCATAGTTGAGTATTTATCAGGGAAAACCCGCTTAATAAGGTCTAAATAACGGGAATAATAAACAACCGGAAGATCGGTTGCTAATTCAGAGAAATCGATTGTTGCTTCCAAAATTGACTTAGAGGATGGCTCTAATAATTCAACGTCCTCATGAAGTTCGCGTGCTAGATTATTGCGCACCCAAACCCCGTGCAATCGATCGGCTTGGCTAAGAGACTTAGCATTTTTAATTGCGTCTGTCAGATCTGACAAAATCTCTGGTAATTCCTCACGAATGATCGAAATATTCTCAGATAATTTATATAGCTTTTCACCTAAGTTAATCTTTTCCTTAGGATTTTTAGTAGCATGGAACTGTTCTAAAACCTCTTCTTCAGGGTTAATTGGCTCATCTCTAAGGAAATAATAATCCGTTTTCTTAATAGGTGCAGCAATCCTAGGATCTTTTACCAAAACCTTTTTCGTAGCCGTCCACCATTTTTTATATTTAATGGGCCCCATTAAACGAGACAACAAACGCTCAATTTCAGATGCCATCATCGACTGGTTGTCGGCATTTTCTAACATTAAGACAATTAAATCTGCAGGCTTTTTCTTTATAATTTCATTGATCGCATCTGGTTCTGTACGAGACTTTACCAAGACATCCTTTTCTGAGAGAACATCTAATTTATCCGCACAAAATACAGGCGCCATAGCATGACCTTGCTTCCCCTCTTCAAAATCAATGATCAAACGATCTTCACTTTCATTATAATCAACTATTTTTCCAAAGCCCCAACTTCTATGCAGGCAATAACTTCCTGGAATCATTGCTTCAAATTTTGATCGCAATGGTGCGAGTTTAGGATTTTTTTCTAAAAGAGTGTCTATAGCATTTTTGTTCATAATTGAATGCAAATTTGGTAAACAGTATATATTGAAGAAGTTTTTAAGAGATGAGAAGCGTTAATTTGCAAGATTTATATAAAAATGGCTCTAGTTGGGTTTTGGCAACCCTATTGACACATAAATATTTATTAAAGCGTAAAAAGTCCAATGAACTATTTGATCAACTTCCGTCAAACCTTTGCTATGAAAAAAAATCTAGAATTAAAAATCTGTTTTATGGTGTATTAAGAAATCAATCAAGAATCTCAGATGCTTTAAAACCAATAACTAAGAAAACACCCAAAAATTTATTACTCTCGATACTCCTTACAAGTGGCTATGAACTGATTGAGAGCAACAATAATAAAAAAGAAAAAATCATTCACAATGCAGTTGAAGAATCAAAGCGCTTGGTCAGCCCAAGTGAAGTAAAATTCCTCAACGCAATCTTGCGCAAGTTACCGAGTCAACTTGCCAGTCAATCTGAAAGCAAATCGCTATCGATATTCTATAGCCACCCTGAGTGGCTTGTTGAAAATTGGGTAACCGCCCATGGGCATGATGCCACTAAGGCATTACTGAAATGGAACCAATCAATTCCATCTATTTACCTCTATAATCGAGCCATGCCGAACGAACTTGAAGAGAAATTGACGGCTATGGGGAATCATTTCTATCGTCTAGCAAACAGTAATTTAAATGATCTAGAAATCAAAGCACTTTTAGAGAATGGCTCCACGTACATTAAAGACCCTGCTACAAGTCATTCTGTCACTGCTTTAAACCCAAAGGAAGGCGAAAAAATCTTAGACTTATGTGCTGCACCAGGTGGCAAAACATTTGATTGCATTCAAAGAATGAACCACAAGGGTATGATTGTAGCCGTTGATCTTCCAGGCAAACGCATGGATCGCTTGAACGAGAATCTACAACAATATAAAAATGATAACCTGTTACTTGAATTCTTGGCCTGCGATGTTTGTTCACTCAGTAAGTCATTTTTTGAAAAACAACAACTCCCGACGCAGTATGATGCTGTTCTTTTAGATGCACCCTGTTCAAACACAGGCGTGATTCAAAGAAAGCCTGACGTGCGTTGGCGTTTACAAAAAGAGGATCTTGAACAGTGTGCAGATCTGCAACTGAAACTTCTAAAATCTGCCTCCAAGCGAGTTCGAGCTGGTGGACGTATTGTCTACAGCACATGCAGCATAGAATCAGTTGAAAATGCTTTTGTCATTAAACAATTTTTAGAATCCGAATCAGGCAATGGATTCACACTAATTCATTCAAACACTTATTACCCATGGATCCATAAGCATGATGGAGCCGGAGTCTTTCTCATGAGCAAGGCTAAAACTTAAGCCTGCTTCTTTGCAGATTCGTAAGCATTTAAAGCACACTTTGAACAAGCATCTGCTACTGAAGCGAAAAAATCATTCCCTTTATCATCGATCAATAAGTAAGCCGGGAAGTTCTCCACTTCAATTTCCCAAATGGCTTCCATTCCAAGCTCTTCGTACTCGAGCACTTTGACCGATTTAATATTTTCTTCAGCCAATAAAGCTGCAGGACCACCAATTGACCCCAAGTAAAATCCACCATACTTCTTACAGGCATCCACAACCGACTTAGAGCGATTACCCTTTGCTAGCATAACCAAAGAACCTCCTATCGATTGAAATTCCTCAACATACGAATCCATACGGCCGGCAGTAGTTGGACCAAAGGACCCAGAAACCTTCCCTGATGGAGTCTTAGCTGGTCCCGCATAGTAAATGACATGGTCTTTAAAATAATCGGGAAGACCCTCCCCTTTATCCAAACGCTCTTTAAGTTTAGCATGAGCGATATCACGAGCGACAACGATTTTTCCATTTAATTCTAAAGAGCTAGCAACTGGCAAGGCACTCAACTCTTTCAATAGAGATGGCATAGGTTGATTCAAATTGATTGAAACAACGGATTTTGATTCTATTTCGATTTCAGGGTTTTCGGGAAGAAATTGAGCTGGATTATCCTCTAACTTTTCAAGCCAGATACCCGATTTATCAATCTTCGCCTTGGCATTACGGTCAGCCGAACAAGAAACACCTAAGGCTACAGGACAAGATGCCCCATGACGAGGCAAACGTATGACACGAACATCTAGGGCAAAGTAACGACCCCCAAATTGGGCTCCATATCCCATTTCTCGGGTGTAAGCTAAAAGTTTTTTCTCTAGATCAATATCGCGAAAAGCACGGCCATTCTCACTTCCCGAGGTTGGTAAAGCATCATAATAACGAGCAGTAGCGAGCTTGACCGTTTTCAAACAAGACTCAGCAGAAGTACCGCCTATTACAAAAGCAATATGATAAGGAGGACACGCTGATGTCCCTAAAGTACTCATTTTTTCAATACAAAATCGCTCTAAATTAGCAGGATTAAGCAATGCTTTAGTTTCTTGATAAAAAAAAGTTTTATTAGCAGAACCACCCCCTTTAGTCATGAATAAAAACTCATAAGCCTGCCCAGAACTCGCCATTATGTCAATTTGTGCTGGTAAATTTGTGCCTGTATTTTTTTCATCATAAAGCGATATAGGCGCCATTTGAGAATAACGAAGGTTCTCATTTTTAAAGCAATCATAGATTCCCTGGCTGATAAACTTTTGGTCATCACCATTTGTCCAAATAGCTTGACCCTTTTTTGCAAAAACAATGGAAGTACCAGTATCTTGACACAGAGGCAGAACACCATGAACTGCTACACATGCATTTTTAATTAATGTAGCAGCAATTCTGCGATCATTAGCAGTCGCCTTAGGGTCACTTAAAATACTAGCAACCTGTTTTAAATGAGCGGTTCTCAATTTAAAAGAAATCTCTTTAGTCGCAAGTTCTGACAAAAACCTTAAAGCCTCTGATTCGACGATTAGAACCTCTTTACCGTTAAACTCTGTAGTCTTTACATAATCTGTAGATACAAGGTTATAATCAGTAGCATCCGCTCCTAATTGAAAGACCTCTTCAAACTTGTTTTCCATAAACTTAGCTAATCAATAACAAACTTATGGATTAATTAAAAGAGCGCCCGCAACCACACGTGCTGCTTGCATTTGGATTATTGATCTCAAACCCTTTTCCCGTTAACCCATCATCAAAATCAATACGACAACCATCTAGGTATGAGAGACTAGTTGGATCAATAATGATAAAAAGGTCTTCTTTTTCAATTTTAACATCATCTTCTTTAATAAAATCAAAAGACATTCCGTATTCAAAGCCGGAACACCCACCTGACTCGACAAATAAACGCAAATGCTGATCCGGCTCCGCTTTTGATTCTTTTAATTTAGAGATTTGCTTGTAGGCACTATCTGATATCGTTATCATTACGACATAAAAGATCATTGTTCAAAGGTTGTCAAACAAGCTAAAGAAACAATATTAAGGAATTCTTTTTAATTTTATTGATAAAATAGACTTAAAAAATTATAACTATCGTATGTCTGGTTTAAACTTTCAACAGAGCCAAAAGCAATCGCAGTCCCTTTCGATTGCTCCGCAATTGCAAAATTCTTTAAAAATTTTGCAGTCCGCTTCATTTGATTTAAGAACCGCCATATTAAGTGAACTTCAAAAGAATCCACTCCTCGAAGAACTGCCCATCGATTCGGTCAGCGTTGAGGCTGAATCAGAGTTAATACAAGATGATAGTGAATCAAGAGATGAAGAGCTCGACTTCAATTCCGATGATTTTAGTATTCTTGAAAAAATTTCTGATGATTACATGGAGAATCAAATGAGTTCTGAATATAGCATTTCTGGCTCAGACCAAGTCATTCAAGAAAGACGAGAACACTTTTTAAATTCTCTAACTCAAAGCGAATCATTACAGCAACACCTTATAGACCAAGTCAGCTTATGTGATTGTGATGATAGCATAAAAGAAGTATTGATTTTAATCATTGGAAGCCTTGATGAAAACGGCTATCTTAGTGATTCGCCATCTAACTTATCACTGCAACTTAATATCCCGTACCCATCATTCCTAGAAGCTTTAGAGTTACTCGAAAATTTTGACCCGATTGGAATTGGTGCGAAAGATTTGCAAGAATGCCTTTTAATTCAATTGAGGAAAAAAGGTAAAGAAAAGGATAGCTTAGCTTCAAAAATTATTACGGAATCCTATGATTTACTGCTAAGAAGACGCATTCCAGAAATTGCAAAAAAATTAAAAGAGTCCGATGAATCTGTACAAAAAGCGATAGAATTAATTTCTTTAATGGACCCATCCCCTGGCAAACGATTTAGCCCCGATACCAATTCGATTATCGAACCTGACATACAAATATTCCAAGATGACAATGAGTGGAAAATAAATCTGAACAATGACTATATTCCAAAGCTTAGAATTAGCCAAAAATACAAAGATTTATTAGCCCAAGGAAATTTATCTAAAAAAGAAAAAGAGTATCTAGTTGAAAACATAC
>CAJWEH010000061.1 GCA_913031135.1 uncultured Puniceicoccaceae bacterium
GAGCCGTCACTTTCGACAAGAGCTGCTCCCCTAACGCTCGGTCTCTCTGAGCCATTTCCATACGCAAATTTTTTAACTCATTTTCAACTTTAAGAATTTTTGCATTTAACAATCGAATTGCTTTATCGGTAGGCTCTGAATTTTGATTCTCTTTCAGTAACTCCAACTCAAACTGTATCGATCGTACTTGACGATCCAATGCACTAAAATCCTGAGTCAAATCAGCAACACTCGTACGTATGTCTTGATTTTGGCTATAAAGAGCATTCGAGAGAACACTAAAAAGCAAAACAGAAGCTATGAATGCCAAATTAAACAAACGCATAACCTTGTATAAATTGGAATAATTTGTTTTAAAAGAAAAAAGATTACTATGCGTGTAATTGACGCACGTATGATATCAAGCAACCACAAGCAGAATGGAAACAAACGATTATTGGGTACATGATTTAAGCCCCTTTCTCATAGAATTCCCTACAACAATTTTTGGTATTGAAGGAATTCGTTATTATGGAGTCGCCTATCTTCTCGGGTTTTTCGCAGTCTGGTATTTTCTAAAAATATGTGAGCAGAAAGGCAAACTATCACTCAATGCAAAGGATCGCTCCGACTTAATGACCTATCTTATCTTAGGCGTGCTTATTGGTGGTCGCTTAGGGTATGTCCTTTTTTACGATTTTCAGGACTTCATTAGAAATCCCTTTTTGTTTTTTCGCATCGACCAAGGCGGTATGGCAAGCCACGGAGGATTTATTGGCGTCAGCCTAGCCCTTTTGATCTTCTGTCAAAATAGAAATTTAAATAGCTTAAAGCTAGTTGACTGCATCTCTGTTGTAGCCCCCTTAGGCTTGGCATTAGGACGAATCGCCAACTTTATCAACGGTGAATTATGGGGCAAAATTAGCACGGTTCCCTGGGCCGTCTTATTTCCAAATAGTCCTATGACCTTTAGCTCACTAACTAACTATTACGGAATCCAACCGAGACACCCGTCTCAGTTGTATGCTGCTATAAGCGAGGGCTTCATCCCACTCATATACCTACAGTTCCGCTTCTGGTACACAAAAGCATCTCTAGGACAACTCACAGGAGAATTCTTAATCCTGTACAGCCTGCTTCGAATCTTTAATGAAGTCTATAGGGAACCAGATGCCAGCTTGATAGCC
Source organism: uncultured Puniceicoccaceae bacterium (assembly GCA_913031135.1). GTDB lineage: Bacteria > Verrucomicrobiota > Verrucomicrobiia > Opitutales > Coraliomargaritaceae. The sequence goes on from CAJWEH010000061.1 coordinate 1,167, forward strand.
GGTATCAGTCGAGGACAATTTTACTCAATCATACTCTTAATTTTTGGCATAAGCTTTTGGCTCTACGCAAAAAAGAAAACACCACAAATTAACTAAGGCTATGCTTTTAAATGATACCCATCTGGAAGAATTGCATCTTTTGAAACAATCAATACTCCATCTCGAATCGAAACATCAAGCCCTGGTTTGAAATTATCTTCGAGCCCTGTCGGATCTAAGACGACATGGTTTCCAATTCGCACATTTTTATCTAAGATGGCGTTTTTGATAAAACAATTTTCGCCAACCCCAATGTTCGGGCGACCTTTGGTATGATTTTCCTTAAGATCATTTTCATCTTCGAACGAATCAGACCCCATCATCACAACATTCTCTAAAGTTGAATCCTGACCAACAATTGATCGAACCCCCATTAGCACACGATGTAATTTTGCATGATTAATGATCGAACCATCGGCAATTACTGTCTGAAAGGTTTGGGCCCCATTCAATTTAACTGCGGGCAGATAACGTGCTCGGGTATAAATACGATTATCTTCATTATAAAAATTAAAGGGCGGTTGAACATCCGTTAGTCCGAGATTACATTCAAAAAACGCTTTTACAGTACCAATATCCTCCCAGTAATCATCAAAGATATAGCTATGTAAGTGCTTACTGCCAAGCAAACTTGGAATGACCTCTTTACCAAAATCTCTCATATCATTCTTTAGTGCCTCATTTAAAACACTCGCCTTGAAGACATAAATCCCCATCGACGCCAAACAATACTCCTCCGACCCAGGGTCTTGCATTTTTGTTTTGACTTCAGGTCCAACTGATAAGCTCTGAATCACCTTAGGGTCTTTAGGCTTTTCAACAAACTCAGTGATCTGCAACTGTTCATTCACTCGCATCAGACCCAAGCCTCCAGCCTCATTTAAACTCAATGGCTTTGCGGCAATACTAACATCTGCACCATGACTAAGGTGTTCCGAAACTAAATCATTCAAATTCATCCTAAATAATTGATCGCCCGATAATATGATGCATAAATCAGAATCGTTCGTTGCTCCAAAATGATGTAGATTCTGACGAACTGCATCCGCTGTACCTTGATACCAGTCATCACTTTTCTCGGTTTGCTCTGCAGATAATATATCAACAAATCCCCCGCCAAATGGATCAAACTTGTACGATTCTTGAATATGCCTATGCAAAGAAGCGGTGTTAAATTGTGTCAGAACAAAAATCTGATTATAGCCAGAATTCAGACAATTACTAATTGGAATATCAACCAAGCGATATTTACCTGCAAGGGGAACGGCTGGTTTACAGCGAACTTGAGTTAAAGGGTTGAGTCGTGTTCCTCGACCCCCTCCCATAATTATACAGATAATTTTACGCTTGCTCATTAGGTTAAAATTACGGATTAAAAGTAAATCATTGTCAACTAATCGAATACTAATAATTTGTTAAAATATGTGTGGAATCGTTGGATACGTAGGCTCTAAAAAAATTGGCAGTCGCTTAATCGAAGGTCTAAAGCGTTTGGAATACCGAGGCTACGACTCTTCAGGCATCGCCGCCATCAGCGAGAAACAACTACAATTCACCAAAAAGGTTGGCAGAGTGAAAGTTTTGGAGCAATCAACCCCCAAAGCATATGAAAATGCAACCACGGGCATCTGTCATACTCGTTGGGCGACACACGGCGCTGTCTCTGAAGCCAATGCCCACCCCCACATGAGTTCAGACGGACATTTTGCACTTGTGCACAATGGAGTGATCGAAAACTACACTCAAATAAAAAGCTTTTTAACTACTAAGGGTTATACCTTTGCTTCCGAAACTGATTCTGAAACATTAGTGAACTTGATTGCCTATCACTACGACAAAGAACCTGAAGTAAAAGACGGCAGTCGTTTTCTTGAATCCGTTAGAAAAAGCCTCTTACATGTCGAAGGCACATTTGGAATTGCCGTTATTTCAGAACTATATCCCGATGAACTCGTCTGTGCACGAAGAGGCTCCCCACTGATTATCGGAGTCGGTAAAGAGGAACACCTTATTGCCTCAGATGTTAACGCCATTACACATTGCACACAAAATGTGGTCTATTTGAACGACAATGAGATCGTTCATTTAAATAAGGATGATTTTTCAATCTCAACCATATCAAATGTGAGCGTCGATGCGGTGATTCAAACCGTTGACTGGGATACTAGCGAAGCGGAACTCGGATCCTTCAAGCACTTTATGGAAAAAGAAATCTTCGAGCAACCAAACGCTTTAGAAAATGGGATGCGAGGACGATTTTCAGATGATGGAAGCACCGCCTTTTTCGGTGGTCTTAATCTCAGCCCACAAGAATTACAACAAGTTGATCGCCTAGTTTTTATTGCCTGCGGAACCGCATGGCACGCCTGCTTGATTGCCGAATATCTCATTGAACGGTACGCTAGAATTCCAGTCGAAGTCGAATACGCATCAGAATTCCGCTACCGAAATGCCCCTCTCGACAAAAACACTTTGATCATTGCGATCAGCCAATCTGGGGAAACCATCGATACCCTATCAGCACTCAAAGAAGCCAAACGAAAAGGCTATAAAACGCTCTCCATCAATAACAGCGTCGGATCAAGCATTGCCCGTGAATGCGACGGAGGTATCTACCAACACGCCGGACCAGAAATTGGAGTCGCCTCGACGAAAGCATTCACATCCCAAGTCATGCTCTGCTCCATGTTAGCACTCTATTTTGGTCGATCAAGAAACTTGAGTTACGCCGATGGCTGCGAAATTGTCCGTGCCCTCAAACAGCTACCTGAACTTACGAAAAAAACCTTGGAGACGACTGAGCAGGTGCAAAAAATTGCCAAAAAATATGCGCACTATGAAGACTGCTTGTTCTTAGGACGACAAATGATGTTCCCAATTGCATTAGAAGGTGCACTTAAATTAAAAGAAATTTCGTATATTCATGCCGAAGGCTACCCGGCAGCTGAAATGAAACACGGCCCCATCGCCCTCATAAGTGAGCAATGCCCAAGCGTATTCCTAACCATGAATGGTGAGATGTTCCAAAAAACTCTCGCAAACATTAAAGAAATCAAAGCCCGAAAGGGAGCCGTTATCTGCATTGCCCCCGAAAAATGTGACCTACCCAAAGATGCGGTTGATGACCTAATCCAAATTCCCGACGCACACGACATCCTATTGCCCATACTAATGAGTATACCCGTTCAATTACTCAGCTACTACATAGCACTCGAACGCGGATGCGATGTCGACAAACCCAGAAACTTAGCAAAATCCGTCACGGTGGAATAAAATGCACTTTATTTTGAAAATCCCATCAATTATCACAAGTGACTAGAGGCTAATCTTTTATGCGTAAAAAAGTTAAAATCTGCTTACTGTCTGATGGTAAAAAAGGTCATTTAATTAAATCGGAAGGAATCATTTACGCCTTATCTCTGGTGACTGAAGTTGAAGTGTTTACTTTCAATATTTCTTGGAAAATTGGGTTCCTAAGGAAGGCATTACTATGGTCTAAAACCTTGCGTTCTTTACTGCCGAAAACAATATGCCTCAATAATTTCATCAATAATGATTACGATTTTATAGTGTCTTCAGGAGGTGCAACTGAATGGATAAATGCTAAAATTGCAAAAGATCATAAAATTCCAAATTTATATATTGGTTCTCTTAGACACCTTAAAAGAGAAGCATTTACTTATTTAGCAATCGAAAAATATGAGGACTACTCTGGTTTCCTAGATGTACCAATTGTTCCTAATGCAATTAATCAAGAACAGATTCATGCTTTATCAGAAAAATATTACCCAAATAAAATAAATAAAGTCTTAAGTATTTTAATCGGTGGAAATGGATCTGGTATAAAATGGACCGCTGAGTCTTTCCAAACTATTTTTGACCAATTTATGTCATTAGCTAAAGCCAATGACATAAAATTAATTTTCCTTACTTCTAGAAGAACACCTGACTTCATTGAAGCACTTATTCAATCAGCCTGGCAAGTATCCCCTCAAATTCTTAAAAATTCCATAGAAGATGACTATATCAAAATCAAAGCAGACAGAGATCACTACTTAGCCACTATGGGAATCGCTGATTGCATTTTTGTTTCAGAAGATAGTGCCTCTATGATTAGCGAAGCTATTTCATCAGGAAAAAAGGTATATAGTTTTAAACCCCATGGTTTTACTGGGAAAAATCACAATGAATCTCTATTGAATAAATATGCAAACTCAAATCGATTAGTTAGGTTGCATTCAATTGATACATTTAGATTAGATTCGAACTTTATATGGCGACACTTACCCACAGAGTGGCAAAAAGAATTAGGCACCACACTTCTAAACCGAATTATGTGCCAAAACAAAAAGCATAAAGAACCTCTTGATTAAAGATTCACATTCCAATCATAACGGACTTAACATAAACTTAAAAAGCCCAATTGATCATGTCTTTATTTGAAAAGCTAGTAATCCTTTTAATTAGAAATACTTTTTTAGGACGTGGCTTCTTTCGAAAATACTCAATTCATTTTTTGAAATCTCAGTTTTTGGAAAAAAGAACTAGTCCATCCAACCCTACCCCTAGCTTAGTTGTCAGAGTCCATAATACTCCTTTTAAGTTTTATTTCGATAAATTATCAAATTTAAGTAAATTTGTCGGCAAAGATGACAAAGAAGAAATCGAATTTCTCCAAGCAGGTATACAAGATGGTTTTGTGTTTATAGATATTGGCGCAAACAATGGCTTTTATTCTCAAATGATTTTGTCGCAGATGAATTCAAATAAACAGGGGACTATTCTTTCAATTGAGCCAAATCCTTTAATGTGTGAGCGAATAAGAGAGAATGTTGAACTTTTAGATAAAAAAAACATTAAATCCAATAAACATATTCATGTTGCTAACTTTGCAGTTGGCAAAAATAATAAGGATGTTTTTTTAGATACATCCTCAGGTTTTGGCCAAGCTTGCATTAATGAAAGTACTAATACGGGAATCCCTGTTAAAACAAAACCTCTTATTGAGATCCTACAGGCATATTCCATTGTAAAAATTGACGCACTCAAAATTGATGTAGAGGGTTATGAAGTCGATGCTTTAGCACCATTTTTTGAGACTGCACCGATCGAACTATTGCCTAAAAAAATTGTCATTGAATATACGCATAAAGATAAATGGAAAGATAAAGACTTTATCGATAGGTTGTTATCAAAATATAACTATGCAATTAGCGAACGCAACAACAGCAATTTAATGTTATCAAAAAATGCATAATAAAGAAAAAAACTTCAGTAAGAAAGTTGTTTTAGTCGGCGATTTCTCTCTACATAATAATCACTTTGGCTGTCATTTAGTCTCACAAACATTTAGAGAACAGTTTGCAAGAGTAGGCATAAACCTTATTGCGAGATTACCAATAGATTTCAACTCTATCGATAAACATGAACAAATATTAGAAGCAGCTGACTTAGTTGTTATAAATGGCGAGGGTGCAATACATCATGGTCGCTATCAAAAAGTGATCGATTTAGCAGCAAATTATCCCTGCGTCTTGGTGAATAGTGTTTATGAAAATAATCCCTATAATAAGAATCTTCAAAAATTTAAATTAATTACCACCAGGGAATCTTTAAGCGCAAAAGCTTTTAAAAACC
>CAJWEH010000062.1 GCA_913031135.1 uncultured Puniceicoccaceae bacterium
CAAAATGACTTAAGCCCTCATCTAAATTCTCTAATTTAGAGTTATTGGTAGAATTCACAATTCTTAAAAATGGTGAAATACAAAATGTAAAAATTCTCAAGTCATCGGGAATCAAGGAATTTGATCAAAGCATAATTGCAGTTTTTGACCGTATTCAGAAATTTAAGCCTGCACCAAATAATAAAAAGAACCGTTTTCGCATGGCTTTTCGAATTGATTAAACTTACGCAATCCAGATTAAGCTATTAATTGAAATACGATCAAATAAATCAATACAATCATCATTAGACATCTCAATACATCCAAGGCTAAAAGCTTCACCTAAGCGCTGCTCATGATTTGTGCCGTGGATGTAAATGTAACGACTGTAAGAGTCGTGATTACCTCCAGCATTTAAGGTAGGATCAAGCCCTCGTATACGGATAATTCTTGATGTTATTAAATTCTTTGAACGTTCTACTAGGGGAGCGTCACGATAGCTATAACCTTGAGAAACTCGTCCTTTAAATACGGTTCCCCTTAATTCACCATCACCAATTTTATCGGATACAGCATGAAGCCCAATAGGAGTGCCATAAGAATTATTTAAGCAAGAGGGTGGATTTTTAGAAGTGGATATAGTGTATGACTGAATGATCTCATTATCAGAAAACAAAAATAAGCTTTGCTTAGAAATGGAAATAATTAGAAATTGTCTAGTCGGTACTATTGACAATCGCTCACAGCTTTGCTCAAGATGTATTTTTTCACTATCTAAGAATTCAAATGACATATAAAGTAGGCATTTTAGGAGCAACTGGTGCTGTTGGACAAGAAATCATTCGTTTATTACACGAAAGACAATTCCCTTTTTCTGAGTTAAAGCTTTTAGCATCCTCTCGATCTGCGGGGAAAGTTCAATCTTATGGTGATCAATCTTGGACGATTGAAGAAACAAAGGAAGATAGCTTCAAGGAGCTGGATATATGCATCTTTAGTGCTGGTGGCTCACAATCAGAGATGTATGCACCTGTAGCCCAAAAACATGGATGCATTGTCATTGATAATAGTTCAGCATTTAGAATGGATCCCAACGTTCCACTGGTTATTCCTGAGATCAACCCGAAAGCTGCGCTAGGCCATAAGGGGATCATAGCAAACCCTAATTGCTCAACTGCAATCACTTTGATGGGTCTATATCCTTTACATAAAATGTTCGGTTTAAAGACTGTCATAGCTTCTACATATCAAGCCGTATCAGGAAGTGGGGCTGAAGCGTTACAGGAACTAAAAGATCAATTAAATGCTTGGTCAAATGGTCAAACGATTGAAAAGAATGTTTATCCACATCAAATAGCTTTTAATGTCATACCACATGTAGACCGTTTTGATTCAGAGGGACATACTCGAGAGGAGTTAAAACTCTTAAATGAAAGTAGAAAAATTTTACAACTCGATGATCTCGCTGTAGCCTGTACTTGCGTTCGTGTCCCAGTATTTCGAGCACATTCCATTTCCGTAACAGCCTCTTTTGAAAATGAAATAGACATGGTAAGCGCAAGAAAGGCGATTCAAGATTTTCCTAATGTTGAATTAGTTGATGACCCGGATAATTTAAAATACCCAATGCCAATTAATTACTCTGAGGTGGTTCCTTGTGCGGTAGGTCGTATGCGAAAGACGAATGTAATTAAAAATGGACTATCACTTTGGATAACAGGCGACCAGCTTTGGAAGGGCGCTGCTTTAAATGCGATTCAAATTGCTGAGTTATTGCACGAAGAAGGTGCTATACGCTAAAATTTTCGTTGCCTCAAGCTTTCGACATAAGTTTGCAAACTTGTAGTGTCGACCTCAAGTTCATCCATAAGTATTTCAGCACTTTGAAAAAAATCATTCAGTCTAGTCTTAGCTTCTTCAACACTGTAAACCTTAACTGCATTCAGTTTGTCGAATTGGCCGTCTGATTGAGTCGGTTTACCAAGTATTTCTTCATTTGATTCGACATCCAAAAGATCATCCTGGTATTGAAATGCCATACCTAAATGATATCCAAGCAACTTTATTTGATGTTTGTCGATATGATGGTAATCTCCACACAAGAATCCCATTTTAATAGCACATTGAATTAAACGAGCCGTTTTATGCTCATGAATAAACTCAAGGTTTTCTTTGCTGATAGCCAAACCTTCATTATCGATATCTTCTTGTTGCCCAGCTATCATACCTCTGCTACCTGATGCCAAAGATAATTCCCCTATGAGTGCCAAAGCTAATGGTGGGTTTTTCTTGTAGGCATTCGATAAAACTAAAAAAGCTTCTGTTAAAAGCGCATCACCAGCAAGAATAGCAGTAGCTTCATCAAATTCAACATGACAAGAAGGTTTTCCTCGTCTAGTAGGACTATCATCCATTGCTGGAAGATCGTCATGAATTAAGGAGTAGGCATGAATCAACTCTATAGCGATTGCTGCGGGGAGGGGATCCACGTTTTGGGGAAATAGTTTAGCGCAAATGCAGACAAATAATGCTCGGACTCTCTTCCCGCCATTCAACAATGAGTAATGCATCGCTTGATGCAATTTAGTCGGTTTTATTTGAGCATTTGGCAAATACTCCAAGATGGCACTGTTTACGGTATCCTTTAATGATTGAAAATAATCCATATTATCAATATGTTTTTATAATCATTTAACTTACATATTATGTTAAAGTTTGAAACACTATTTCTTAAATTAATTCATAGCCCTAAATTCTTACTTACCTTTTTAATTGGCGGTCTTTTATGCTTTGTCCCAATTCTTCACTTCTTTGCATTTGGATATCTCTTTTTTTTGACTAAAAAGATCGCTACAGAGGGATCATTTGAATACGCTGAATGGACTGATTTTCCAAATTTATTCATAAAGGGGATCGAATTAACAGCCATTAGCATTATCTTCTTAATACTTCCTTTTCTATTATTTAAAGGGATGCAGTCATTGCTTGATTCAATCGGGCTATCGGCACTATCTAGCTTATTATCTGCTTTTCTATTTTTAATTGCTATGCCTATTCTAGCTTCAGTTTTATACCGCTACCAAACTAGCAACGATATACGATCTCTATTCGATCTATCGGAACTCTTTCAAATGTCCGCATCCTTTTTTCAGTCGAACGTAATTGTTTTATTAACTGGCTTCGCTATCACACAACTTTTTTTACCGCTATATGGATTTTCAATTTTTGGCAGTTTATTGATCTTATTATCATATAGCTCGATTTACTTTAGCTATTTAGAAATTCATAGCTCAAGGTAATGTGCTAATTAATACCCAAATGAAGTCCTTTTTTACAGGAAACGGCATACTATTAAAATTATTTGCTTTTACGATCCTTTACCTTCAGGTGTTGCTAGCATCTTCTGAAACCAAATTAGTAACCTCGGAGAATGATTATTTTGAGATTATTGGCACAGATCTAAAATCTGTTAGCTTTTTAAATGATTTGAGTGTATTCACCGCATCAGTCATTCAAAATGAGCTTTCTTTTTCTTTCAAGGATCCGCCTAGAAAAGTACTCGTTAGGCTTCGAGAATTTGATGATGTGGACTCTTATTCATGTCCGATATCAGAGGACGGTTCAATTACGCTTAACTTTAACTGGAATGAATCGCTTAGTCTCGAGCAAGCTATTGAAGGCATAACCATAGCATTCATACAAAGCTATTGCTTTTCTTACTTCGGAAATCAGTATTTAGATCAAACGATTTATAAAGCTTGGAGCATCCAATGCTTAAGTGCACTAGTTGAAATTCGTTTAAGACCTAAAACTGAAAAACTCTTTTGGTCAGATTCTGAAACCAATACTTTATCTGTTGAATTCTTTGATCATTCATTCTTTTCATCTGATAGGGTAGACAAAAAAAATGCTTTTTTAATTTGGGAAATTATTAAGGCGAGTCCATTTAGCAAAAAAGAAAAAAGGGGATTATTTTTCAAATCATTTCAAGGCATGAATGTCTTAGAAACTTTAAATGCTGCTTACCAAAAGAAACTTAACGATCCAAATTTTAATTTTATCGAGCATTATTCCACATTGTATTATACAGCTTTTAACTCAATTAATGAGCAATTTGAAACACTTGATAAATCAAGAGAATGGCTGAATGCTATGACTAATTTGCATGTTGCTAAAGAGAACTCAGGGAAACTAATGACGCTACATGAAGTATGGGAAAACAGGGAAGACGGACAAATACAGTCATTATTAAAATCCAGACTTCAATTAATCGCACTCGTATCCGTTCGTATCAATCCAGTCTACTACAATGCCTTGCAGTCACTTGCACTCGTCTATCAAAAAATGTTAAGTGGGGACAATGAGTGGGACTCGTATCTTTTTCTCTCTGATTTCCTTAAAGATCTTGATTCTGCAGAACGAATTCACGATACCATTGATTCGCATTGGAACAAAGTCCTATAAAGACCAATGTTTAATCACATCGAGTAATGAAGTGAAGGCGATATCTGCACCTGAGTCCATTAGTTCCTCAATAGAATGCGCACCGGTTGAAACACCGATAATCTGTATCCCATAATTCAAAGCTGTTTGAATATCAGTAGGAGAGTCACCAATTAAAACGATCGTTTCCAATGGTCCTTGCAATTGATTCAACACCGATTCTGTAAATCCTTGTTCAGGCTTTTTGAAAGCGTTATCACCATTGCCAACACAGATCTTAATGATTTTATCAAATCCGCATTTTGCTGAAACTTTGCGTGCATTCTCTCCTTGCTTATTTGTTATAATTGCTTGTTGTACGTTTTTTGAATCCAACTTTTCAATAAGCTCATTTGCTCCCTCTAATACTTTCATTCCTTCAAACATATATTGGGGAAATAAGTTACGAAATAATTCACTCCCTTTATCAACTTGTTCAATTGGGAGCAATTCAGATAATGTGGATGCTAGTGGTCCGCCCAAACTTCGTATAATAGTATAATCACTCGGAACATCATAACCCATTTTATAAAGCACTTCACGATAACAGCGCAAAATTGAGGCTGTTTGATCAATTAAAGTTCCATCCATGTCCCATAGGACGGCATCTGGTAGTTTTTGTAACACGCTATGATAAATTAAAATGAAATTGGTCTTTTGCTAGTGAATGCATAGTATCGTAAATAAACTGGCAATCTGTTTCTTTTTGAAGTGCTTCTACAGAATGTGTGCCGGTTGCTACAAGATAGACAGGAATATTTGCCTCAACGCCAGTTTGATAATCAAAAGGAGAGTCGCCAATTATACAAGTTGTATCACGGGAAGCATCCATTAGTTTTAAGATATGATCTGTGAAAACAGGATTGGGTTTTTTCAAACCAATATCTTCGGCACCTAAAACATACTGAAAATAAGAATCTAATTTTAAAAAATCAATCGTAGCACGAGCATGTGTCCCAATTTTATTCGTTAAGACTCCCATATTTATAGACTGATTATACAACTGGGACAAAAAGGACTCCACTCCAGGAAGAATAAACACATCTTCCATCATAATGGATTCAAAATGCTCTTTAAATAGGGGAAGTGTTTCTTCCAATGAATGATTATCAAATAAACGCCCTAAAGTCAGACGAATCGATCCACCAACCGCCTGTTTGACCTTGATGAAAGAGCTTTCAGCGATACCTAATTTCCTTTGTGTGTAGTTTACCGATTTATGTATCGCATCAAACTGATCAATTAAAGTGCCATCTAGGTCAAATAATACTGTATTATGCATAGTATTTACAATTAGATAAGACCAAAGAATGGAAAGCTAAAAGTAAATAAAATGAATCCTAGACTTTATTATTAAACGGTTTTGATTAATACTGCTCAAATGCATTAATGGAGTGCTTTTTATCGTAATAATCATCCGTATCAAAGTAGAAGGAGCGCCCAAACATTTTAGCTTTTAAGATCACAAATCCTCCAACATTCTCATAAGGAACCGAAAATTGATTTTTTGTTGGCACGGTTTTATAGATGTTTTGATTATTTTCAAAAAAACTAACTATTGAAGGTAATTCATTTTTAGAAAACTCAGCAAATCGTACCTTGGGATCAACGTTGTCCATATTATCAATCCTTTCCTCAAAGTTAGTTTCCGTTAATTCCTCATAGAGCCAAATTAAGGGTCTAAGTTTTTGGTAATGGAACGCATCAATATAAGTTTTAGTGGCTGCCATCGTTTTGCCACGCCTTGTACTAGTATCGATTCCTGCACCATAGCTATTTAATTCATTTAATTTATCTATATCAAATTGTAGATTTTGGATTCTTCGTTTCAAATCAGCAAAATCTCCTTTGAAGGTAATATTATTGAGACCAAACTCGAGTGTCCCAATTACCTTTCGGTCGGGAGTCAATTTGGTATATCTGAAATGCTCGTCTAATGTTTTGCTATACATGAGCATCTTATTCATTTGTTCTATGCTATTGGCGCTTCTTAAATACCCAGTCTTAGAATATTTTAATGAAATATTTTTAATAGCAGCGATACGATTATTAACCTTTGACGTGTTGTAGTTTGAAGCATTCAATTTAGGGGCTATTATATCGTAAATAATGACATCTAATTCATGTAATTTATTATATAAATTATCGGGAATGTAATCGACAATATAAACAGCCTCAACCTCTTGGATTACCTTTGAATATTTACCCAATGATAGGTCATAATTAACGACCTCGTCAGCTAAAAGACCAATTACTGCAAACAGTAAGGAGAAAATAAAAAAATAAAAATTCATTTTGAAATATTAACAAAGAATATCATAAATTAAAA
>CAJWEH010000063.1 GCA_913031135.1 uncultured Puniceicoccaceae bacterium
ACACTCATTAAAAATTCAATATTTGTAGAAGTTTTTTTGATGCGTTGGATCAGCATTTCCATGGCATCCTCCGTAGGAATACCCTTCATGGCTCGACGCAGTGAATAAATTTTCTGTATCTCATCTGGGTGATATAACAGTTCTTCCTTACGAGTACCACTCTTATCCATACTAATAGCTGGGAAAATACGCTTTTCAGACAAGGCACGATCCAAGTGGAGTTCCATATTACCCGTTCCCTTAAACTCTTCAAAAATAACCTCATCCATCTTACTACCAGTCTCAACCAAAGCGGTTGCAATAATCGTCAAACTACCGCCTTCTTCAATATTACGTGCCGAGCCAAAAAATCGTTTCGGCAACTGAAGTGCATTCGCTTCCACCCCACCCGATAATATTTTGCCAGAACTCGGCATACACGTATTATAAGCACGAGCTAAACGGGTGATGGAATCCAATAAAATGACCACATCTTTACCGACCTCTACCATACGCCTTGCTTTTTCAATCACGACCTCAGCAGCATGAACATGGCTTTCGGCATTTTCATCAAAAGTAGAACTGATCACCTCACCTTCAACTTTTCTTTTAAAATCAGTCACCTCCTCAGGCCGCTCGTCAATCAAAAGGACAATTAAATGAGCCTCCGGATAATTAATCTGTATAGAATTCGCTATCCCTTGCATCAAAACTGTTTTACCCGTTCTAGGGGGCGCCACAATTAAACCTCGCTGTCCAAAACCAATCGGGGTCAAACAATCAACCACTCGCATGGGAAGATTGTCTTTATCTGGAACAATATCCGATTCCAAAAGAATACGATCTAAAGGATAATAGGGAACACCTTCCGTAAAGGGCACCCACTCTGAAATTTTTTCAGGCTGTTCCCCCATAACACTGATAACTTGGACAACAAAATTGCAAGTCGTTGTTTCAAGTTTAGCATGCAACTGCACCTTAAGAATGTGACCTTTCTGCAAGCCATAATGATTGATGAAGGCCTGAGGTACATAAGCAGACAATCGCTTTATTCGGTAGCTGTCTGACTGATAGACCAAAAATCCTCCTTGATCATCCTCTAGCAAATCAAGAACTCCCGTCGTAATAATAGACTGCTTCGCTTCAAAAGCACGATCAACAAACCCCTGAATAATGGAATAGCGATTAGCATGTCCAACGATTTCAAGACCTCCTTCAGACAATGCCTCTCTCAATGCATTGAGATCTTTTGCATAGAGCGCATCGAAATCAAAATCGGAACCGGAAGTCTCTAAAGAAGCCTGTAACGCTTGAATACTCTCGAAACTCTGCAAAGGCTCATACTGCAATAATTCTTCAAACTCGATCAAATCCGACTCATCCGAATTTCTTTGCTTACGGTTCTGCCAGCGTGACCCCCCTTTCTTAGCAGGTCGCTTGTTGCCATTTCTTTGCTGCTTATGCCGATTATTTTTAGAATTCTGTTCTTTATTACGATTGCGATTGCCCCTAGGCTGTTGATTCCGCCCCTTGTTGTTCGCTCTGCCCTCAGATTTTTCAGAAGCCTCATCCGTACTTGGCGAATCAATAGGCTCACTAGCTCCAACTTGTGTTGCACTAGAATCATCCTCATCATCCGGAGAAAATTCCATTCGTCCATTGAGGACGACTGCGTCCGTCTCTGCGTTCTCTGAAGCCGATCCCTCCGCTTCATTTTTAACCACTTTCTTACGGGTCGCTTTTCTCTTGGGAGTCGCTGGCGTCTCTCCAGAATCACTGCTCTCAGGACTCGTATTTAATTCTAATTCTTCTTCGCTCATAGGGTCTAAGTAAAATATTTTGTATCTTCTAAACACTCATTAGCCTAAAGCACTTAGACGATGATACAGTAAATGACATTGTTGTTTTAAAAATTCAATTGAACTAGAGTTCTCAATAATAAAATCAGACTGTGCGATTTTGGAGGCTAAGGGCAATTGCTGTCTGCGTCGTAAATAAATCGTCTCCTCCGAGTACCCTTTTACCAATAAGCGATTGGTCGCTATCGCATCCGAACAACTAATACAAACAACAAAATCGAAATGCTTTTCAAGTTTTTTTTCAAACAAAAGAGGAATTTCAATGCAGACAAAAGAATCCATATGTAACTCTAGAAATTCTTGCCAAGACGCACCGACTCTAGGATGCAATAGTGCCTCAAGCCATTCTAAATCCTTAGCATTCTTAAAAACACGATCCCCTAAAGCCGTCCGATAGATAGCACCATCCGCACTTTGAACCTCAGATCCAAAATACTCAACGATTCCAGCTTGCACTTCAGGATTTCCCTCAAGCAAGTCTCGAACAATGCTGTCCGACGACAAAACTTGAGCACCCAACTCTCTAAAGCACTCTAACGCCATAGACTTTCCACAGCCAATCCCCCCTGTTACTCCTAATTTCAAAACTGAATCTTGATCCTATTAAAAAAATAAATCGACACACTATTAGTAAAACAATAACGTTTTTTAAAATAGTTATTATGTTAGCAATGACACAATCAGGCGCACTCCAAGGAGTGACAGCACAAACTGTTACTATAGAAGTGAATAGTGGAGAACGGGGGGAACTCAAATATATTTTAGTCGGACTGCCCGATTCCGCTGTCAAAGAATCGCAAGATCGCGTCTTTTCCGCTCTCGGCAACTGTGGCTTCAACCCACCCACCACAAAAACAACCATCAACCTCGCACCAGGAGACCTCAAAAAAGAAGGTCCCTCCTACGACCTGCCCATCGCCCTCTGCTTACTCGCTGCCACCCAGCAATGCAAAGCCGATGCCCTCAAAGACTACCTTATTGCAGGCGAACTCAGTCTATCAGGTGCGACACGACCCATCAAAGGCGGGCTTTCCTTAGCTATACTTGCTAAAAAACTTAAGTTAAAAGGCGTCCTATTACGGAAGGAAACTGCAGAAGAAGCTGCACTGATACAAGGCATTGAAATCATTCCCGTCGAATCGCTAAGCCAAGCCGTTGGATTTTTGGAACAGACAAAGCCAATTGAACCCATCAAACAAATACCCTTTTCAAAAATTACTGAAACGAACAATGATTTAGACTTCAAAGAAGTTAAAGGACAACAATCCGTACGGCGAGCAGTAGAAATCGCGGTCAGCGGGAATCACAATGTCTTAATTATAGGGAGTCCTGGATCTGGAAAATCAATGATCGCAAAACGCATACCGAGCATCATGCCCGAACCATCAATGGATGAATACCTAGAAATCATAGGTATTCACTCAGCTATGAGTCATCGTGCTTATGCGAAAGAACGGTACCTGCAACGCCCATTTCGGGCGCCTCATCACACGATCAGTGATGTCGCTCTACTCGGAGGTGGTAGTGTGCCAAAACCTGGAGAAATATCCCTAGCGCATAACGGAGTCCTCTTCTTAGATGAATTCCCCGAATTCAAGCGATCGACACTAGAAGTCATGCGACAGCCCCTCGAAGAAGGCGAAGTGACCATTTCTCGAAGTCAGGCAAAAATCACCCTGCACGCATCATTTATGTTAATCGCCGCAATGAACTCTTATCCCTGCGGATATAACGGAGATCCCATTAAACAATGCCGATGTAGTTTAAACCAAATCCATCGCTATCGATCTCGAATCAGTGGCCCCTTACTCGATCGAATTGACCTACATGTTGAAGCCCCCGCACTTAGCATTGAAGCCATTCAAAATACTCGAAACGCCGAAAGTTCCGCAAGCATCAAACAACGCTGTGAAAATGCTCGAGCGATTCAAAAAGATCGCTACGCACAAAAAAGCAAAGCCTATGAACGATGCAATGGACGAATGAACCAACAAGAGCTCAAGCGATACTGTCCTTTAAGCCAAGCACAAGAGCGCCTTCTAAAAGATGCTATGAATCAGCTCAACTTATCCGTACGAGCCTACGACCGCATATTAAAAGTCGCACGCACTATAGCCGACTTAGCGAAATCAGAAGCCATAGCCGACGAACACCTACTAGAAGCTATTCAATACAGGAATCTCGATCGCACACTCTTTTAAAAACAGAAACACCAGCCACAACTTTTTAAAAAGAATTGCTTGCAAGTTATCTCCGAATCTCTACCAATTTATTTTTCAAGATACGGAGAGATGGCAGAGTGGTCGAATGCGGTGGTCTTGAAAACCATTGAGCCGAAAGGTTCCGGGGGTTCGAATCCCTCTCTCTCCGCCACTTGCAAAGCAAGTGCTAAAAGCCCCAACTAGGGATGAGAACGTTCGACGAAGCAAAGCGAAGATGGCGAATGTCATGAGCAATCCCTCTGACTAGATTTGCTAGCAAAAGAATTCTTTAAGGGAATAAAAGAAGGAGCAACACCTCATATTCTTATTATGAAAATTGCTATTGTACACTTATTAATACTGTCTTTCATTCACACGCTTGTTCCCCTTCAAATACAAGCGGATGACTTTGGTGAGGGTGATTTAAAATTCCACATTAGTTTTGTCCCCATCGCTAGTAATGAGCCCTCTCAAGATTATTTCGGCAACGATATGCCTTATACCGATTATGACTATCGCATCGGTAAAACCGAAATTTCGATCGCCCAGTTTTTACAAGCACTAGCTGCTGACGCTCGCATCTCTCGACCGGTTGTCAATCATTGGAACTCAGAGGAGGCACAATTCGGTGTCCACGCACCCGTCTCCGAAGTCAACCTACTAGAGTGCTATAAATTTTGCAATTGGTTGACTTCAGGTGACCCCTACCAAGGTGCCTATAAACTCATTCAAAAATCCAACCCCGATAATGATACGATCGATGCTCTTGATTATGTCGATCGAGACGGTGCCTTGGCAGAATTTGGAACTGTCTATGTCCTACCGACTTTTTTCGAGTGGTCTAAGGCGGCTTTTTATAAGCCTGATGGCTCTGGCTTTAGCTTTTATTCCAATGGCGCAGGCTCCGGTAATATCCATAGATATGGCGCAGGCCTTAGCTTATTTCAAGCCGTTCAATATTATACTAATACTTATGAAGAAGCTCCGAGGGATGTGATGTTTCTCCTTACTTCCTATTACGAAGAATCCACCTTTAGGTACTTTGATGCCGAAGGCGTGGAGCAGATCATTACCCCCCTCAAAGGCATAGGTGGCTGGAATTCCGATTTTATGCGGTTTCCTTGGCAGGTCGGCTCTAGCCAAAGAGAGCAAAATTGAACCTACGACCTCTTTGGAAATGTCGGAGAATACTACGAGGAAATTTATGATCATTATGATGGGCGAGACTTTCGTGTCACTGCTTCTTGTTGGAATTCAGGGTCTTTTTTAGGTGGAAATACCCGACAATCTTATAATGCAATTGAAGCCTTTTTTCGTAATTATCCATCAAGAGAGTTTACTTATAGAACAGAACAATTGAATATTGGAAAAGAACGTGTCGGTTTTCGAGTGGTAGCCCTAGGCGTGGTACCCGAAGTCTCAGCGATGCCGGAAGTGGAGTCGACGATCACTGACGGAGCGGCACACCTGTATTGGGACAGTGTCGTCGGTCGCATCTACCAAATGCAATACAGCAATAGCTTAGAAGACCCTGTGTGGGTCAATATCGGAAGCGGCATTCATGGAAGTGGTGGCAGAGAGTTTATGGTGATTCCTGTCGATACGGAAGCGGAACGCAACCGCTTCTATCAAGTGGTTGATTTCGATTAAGCCTGCCTTGCATCCCTAATTCGAAAGAAGGAAGCCTTTGACTGCTTGACAGCTTGAGCAAAGTATCTTTGTTAAGGCTTTTAAACATTCCTATTATGCAAATCGCAAACAACACAGTCGTCTCTATTTATTACACACTCAAAAACACTAGCGGAGAAATCTTAGATCAAGCACCCGAAGGTCGCCCATTGGTCTACTTACACGGACACAAAAACATCATCCCAGGCTTAGAGTCAGCACTCATTGATAAGTCGGTTGGCGATACCGTTGAAGCTAATATTGAGCCCGAGCAAGCGTATGGGACAAATAACCCTGCTCTCATTCAGAAAGTACCGAGAGCACAATTTCAAGGCATTGAAACCTTAGAGGTCGGCATGCAATTTCAAGCGAGCACTGAGCAAGGACCCGTGCCTGTGGTTATCACAAAAGTCGATGCAGATATTATAACCGTCGATGGCAACCACCCACTTGCAGGACAGACATTACATTTCTCCGTTCAAATCGACGACGTTCGAGACGCTACTGAAGAAGAGCTAGCTCAAGGTCACATTCAAGCATCTGGAGGTTGCTGTGGCGGAAGTGATGACTCCGAGGGCGAAGGTGGAAGCTGTGGCTGTTCTTAATTGCCTTTGGCTATTCTTTCACTTTAGCAAATCATCTGTTTGTAGAGTTACCCGACTCTAGCCTTCTTTTTCAAGCAAATGACTTGCTAATCGTTTAGCCTGTAAACAACGAGCTTATCAAAATGAGAAGGAGCTTACTCATATTGGTGATTATTCATCACTCAAATAGTGGTTACTCAACATTCAAATCAACAATATTGGCGTAATTATAGGATTCAGAAATCCATTTTTTGATTCTGTAGCTTATCTCCATAATAGCTTGATTTATTCAATCTCTTCATTATTATATAGTTCTATGATAAAATTAATACTATTAATTTCGGCTGTTTCTTTTCTATCGGTTTCAGCATTTGCAGGTTATGACTGCAACTCATGTCAAGGTGGCATGTCAAA
>CAJWEH010000064.1 GCA_913031135.1 uncultured Puniceicoccaceae bacterium
AGCATTTAAGGATTGATCCAATTCTGTCCGATGGTGAGCACTCAAAAGGTTTGAGAATAGAAGGTTCAGACAGCTACATGCTCTTTAGTGAATGTCAGTTGAGACGCTATCGTTCCACTATTTTAGAGGCTGAGATACAATACAAAGTGAGTCCAGATTCACGCATACAATTTATTGTGGTTTGGATCGATGACAAAGGAAACGTTATTTCTAATGAAAGCATTATACAACTACCCAATGGGACTTCAGAATCATTTAAAACGATAATAGCCCCTTTGATTGCCCCTAAAAATGCAACAACGGCTAAAGTGTCATGCTTGATTTATCGACAATCAGCAGGGGACTTCCTCGAAATTAAAAAATTGAATTTTTTATCTAAGTGAAGAGTTGCAATGCTTTATGGGAGTTGCGTCGTTCCCATTAAGAAGCGGTCACACTCCCGTGCAACAGCTCGACCTTCATTGATTGCCCAAACAATTAAAGATTGCCCGCGTCGAACATCACCTGCAGCGAATACCTTATCGATAGATGTTTTGAATGAACCATAATCCGCTTTGATGTTAGAGCGCTGGTCTTGTTCTAGTTCTAATTCCTCAACGATGGTATTTTCAGGTCCAAGAAAGCCCATCGCTAGTAAGACTAGGTCTGCCTTTAGCACACGCTCACTGCCTTCCACTTTTTTAGGGATAAAGCGTCCATTGTCATTGACCCATTCGATGTTATGAACGTGAACGGCTTTTACATTTCCATTTTCATCACCTTCAAACTTGCTTGCACTGACTAAATACTGTCTTGGGTCTTCTCCTTGAATAGCAGCAGCCTCTTCTTGCCCATAGTCCATTTTGTAGACTTTAGGCCATTCGGGCCATGGGTTATTTTCGGCCCTTTCGGTTGGAGGCTTTGGCATAATTTCAAGTTGGGTCACATGCTCACATCCATGACGTAAGGAGGTACCCACGCAGTCGGTACCAGTGTCACCGCCACCAATAATAACCACATGTTTTCCTTTGGCTAACTCAGAAAATTGTTCGGATTTTCCATCTTTGATGTCCCAAATCTCTTTCGTATTTGGTCCTAGGAATTCCATCGCAAATCGAATATTTTTCAATTCACGACCATCAATGGGGAGATCTCTCGGTTTTGTGGCTCCACAACAAAGAATGACGGAGTCAAAATCATTTAATAGCTCTTTAGAGGATAGATCTTTGCCGATTTCTATGCCACATTTGAACATGATTCCTTCTTCTTCCATCAGGTGGACGCGTCGCATAACCGTATCTTTTTCAAGTTTCATATTTGGTATCCCATACATGAGTAATCCTCCGGGGCGGTCAGCGCGCTCGAAAATGGTAACCAAATGACCTGCTTTATTGAGTTGGTCAGCAGCAGCTAATCCCGCTGGGCCTGATCCAACAACAGCTACTTTTTTGCCCGTTCTTTGGGTTGGTACTTGTGGAGTTACCCAACCTTCCGCCCATGCCTTATCTATGATAGAACACTCAATGTTTTTGATGGTTACTGGGGGTTCAATGATTCCTAAAACACAAGAGCCTTCGCAAGGAGCGGGACAAACACGTCCAGTAAACTCGGGGAAGTTGTTAGTTTTGCTCAGTCTGTGATAAGCATCTTTCCAATGCCCTTTATAAACCAAGTCATTGAATTCTGGAATGAGGTTATTAATTGGACAACCACTAGCCATGTTGCTGAGTGTCATACCAGTATGACAGTAGGGGGTGCCGCAATCCATACAACGGGCACCCTGTTTTTGAACCTTTGCCGCATCAAAGTGCTCATGAATCTCATTCCAATCTTTTACACGCTCTTTGGGTGCACGATTTGGAATCGTTTTGCGATCAATCTCTAAAAATCCAGTTGGTTTTCCCATTTTGTTCCTTTCGTATAAAAATTAATGCCCTGCTTTAACATTTTCTTCGAATGCTGCTAAGATTGCCTCATCTCCTTCAAGTCCTCGTTCTTTTGCTCGTTCTTGTGCATCAAGAACGCGTTCGTAATCTTGAGGCATAATTTTAAGGAATTTACCGAGTGACTCATTCCAATTATCTAAAATAGATTGTCCACGTTTTGAATGGGTCAGTTCGACATGTTTCTCGATTCGAGAACGCACGGACTCAATCTCTTGGTCACTACATTCTATTAATTGATACACATTTACCATTGAGGGGTTAAGACTATTTTTAACTAAGTCGCCCGCTTCATCAAATACATAGGCGACACCTCCAGACATTCCGGCGGCTAGATTTCTTCCAGTGCTACCAAGATTAATGACCAGACCTCCTGTCATATATTCGAGCCCATGATCACCAATTCCTTCAATGACTGCTTGAACACCTGAGTTTCGAACACAGAATCGTTCTCCAGACATGCCGGCAATAAAAGCTTCTCCATTAGTCGCTCCATAAAAACAAACGTTTCCAGTAATAATATTTTCGTGCGCTACAAACGAAGAGCCTTCCGGTGGTCGTACAATGATTTTTCCTCCAGACAAACCTTTCCCAAGATAGTCATTGGTATCACCCTCAACTGTGAATGTCATGCCTTTAGGGCAAAAAGCTCCTAAGCTTTGTCCAGCCGATCCGGTAAGATTAATTTTTACTGTGTCTTCAGGTAGTCCTTTGAGTCCATATTGTCTTGAAATTTCAGCTCCAGTTATCGTTCCAACGACACGATTCGTATTGACGATGGGTAAGTTGATTTCAACGGATTCGCCCTTTTCAATAGCGGGCTGTGCAAGCTTGAGTATTTTTGTGATATCTAATGACTTATCGAGCAAGTGATCCTGTTTCATTTGGCAGTAGGTGCCGACCTCAGACCCAACTTCAGGGCGATGGAGAATTTTACTGTAGTCGAGACCTTGAGCCTTCCAATGGTCAATTGCTGAGCGCAATTCAAGTTTATCAACTCGACCAACCATTTCGTTTATTGTGCGAAATCCTAGTTTAGCCATTAGTTCGCGGATTTCTTCTGCAACGTAGTTCATGAAGTGAACGACAGCATCTGCTCCGCCTTTAAACTTTTTACGTAATTCTGGGTTTTGTGTCGCGACTCCAACGGGACAGGTGTTCAAATGGCAAACTCGCATCATCAAACATCCAAGTGTAACGAGCGGGGCGGTAGCAAAACCAAATTCTTCAGCTCCTAACAAGCAAGCGATTGCTACATCCCGACCCGTTTTTAATTGACCGTCTGTTTCAACGACTACACGAGAGCGTAAATCATTTAATAAGAGTGTTTGATTTGTTTCTGCGACACCTAATTCCCAAGGAGCTCCAGCGTGCTGGATAGAGGATCGAGGTGAAGCACCCGTTCCACCGTCATAGCCAGAAACTAAAATAACATCCGCCTTTGCTTTTGCGACACCTGCGGCAATTGTACCAACGCCCACTTCAGAAACCAATTTAACATTTATGCGCGCATGTAAATTTGAATTTTTTAGATCATGAATTAACTCAGCGAGATCTTCGATAGAATAAATATCGTGATGTGGAGGAGGGGAAATGAGTCCAACCCCAGGAGTTGTACCGCGAGTTTTTGCTATTTGTGGTAACACTTTGTGACCTGGCAACTCACCGCCTTCGCCTGGCTTTGCTCCTTGAACAATCTTAATCTGAATCTCATCAGAGTTCACTAAGTAGTAACTTGTGACTCCGAAACGACCGGATGCCACTTGCTTAATAGCTGAACGCCTGCTATCGCCATTTTCATCGGGCGTGAATCGATCAATCTCTTCGCCGCCTTCACCCGTATTGGATTTTCCGCCAAGTCGATTCATGGCTACGGCAAGAGCTTCGTGTGCTTCTTTAGAAATAGAACCATAGGACATAGCCCCAGTTTTAAATCGTTTTACAATCGCTTCTACGGGTTCAACCTCTTCGATTGGTATGGATTGAGATTCATCAAACTTAAATTCCATCAAGCCTCTTAAAGTGTAGAGCTCCTTGGACTGATTATTGATGGCATCTGAGTATTCTTTGAAAATTGCATAGTCCCCGAGACGAGTCGCTTTTTGTAGTTTATGAATCGTCACAGGATTAAGGAGGTGTCGTTCGCCCCCAGATCTCCATTGATAAATGCCCCCTGGATCAAGCGCCTCATCTCGAACATCGTCTCTTGGAGCAAAAGCTTTGGTATGACGAGTTTGTATGTCTTTTGCAATAGCATCGAGTCCAATCCCTTCCACTCTAGAAGCTGTATTTGTGAAATAAGCATCAATTACCGATTGATTTAATCCAATGGCCTCAAATATTTGGGCTCCGCGATAGGAGGCAATGGTTGAAATACCCATTTTGGACATAGTTTTAATCACCCCATTCAAATTCGCTTTTAGGAAATTCGCACAAGCTTGATCGGCTGGTAACTCTAAATCTCCATTAGCAATCGCAAATCGAACGCTCTCAAGCGATAGGTAAGGATTAATGGCATCGGCTCCATATCCAAGTAATAGTGCAAAGTGTTGTACCTCTCTTGGTTCAGCAGATTCAACGATCAGGGAAACTTTTGTGCGAGTTCCTTGACGAATCAAATGGTGATGTAATCCAGCAGTTGCTAATAAAGTTGGAATCGGTGCCTTGTTTTGAGAGACCTCTCGATCAGATAGAATAATGAGGTTTACGCCCGCTTCAATTGCTTGGTCTGCTGATTGAAATAACTGATCGAGTGCCGATTTTAAGGCTTGTTCATTAATTGCATCTGAAGATTCCACTTCAAAAGTGATGGGTAGAGTCCGCGCTTCAAAATCCTTTTCTTGAATAGCTTTTATTTTTGCTATAGCTTGTTCGTCAAGTAATGGAGATTCTAGCTTCAGCATTCTGCAAGAGGAAGGACTTGGTTGAGTTAAGTCTCCTTCGGATCCAAGGAATGAGATACTTGCTGTCACTAGCTCCTCTCGGATTGGATCAATTGGCGGATTTGTCACCTGAGCAAAAAGCTGTTTAAAGTAATTATAAAGTAATTGTTGCTTATCCGATAAGACAGCAAGTGGAGCGTCATTGCCCATAGAGCCTAGTGGTTGTTTGCCGCTTTTAGCACTTGGCTGAACTAGAAAACGAATGTCTTCAAAAGTAAATCCAAAGGCTTTTTGTCTATTTTCAATCGTGTCAAATTGATCTTCAATGGTGTCTTCTGATTTTGGTAAATCCGAAAGATGGATTCGATTGTCTTCAAGCCATTTCCCATAAGGCTGTTCCATGGAGATGCCTTTTTTAACCTCTTGGTCATCAATAATTCGACCTTCATCCATATCGACGAGAAACATTCTGCCTGGTTCTAGGCGTCCTTTTTTGATCACGGTTTTAGGGTCAATATTCTCAAGAACGCCAACTTCAGAAGCTAGAATAATTTTATCATCGGAGGTGACATAGTAACGAGAGGGTCTGAGTCCATTACGATCTAAAGTTGCTCCTACTTGAATGCCGTCTGAAATTGCCATAGAGGCAGGACCGTCCCATGGTTCCATAAGGCAAGCGTGAAACTCGTAAAAGTCTCTTTTGTACTGAGGCATGTTTTTATGGCGTTCCCAAGGTTCAGGAACCATCATCATCATTGCATGGGCTAAACTGCGACCAGATAAAACTAAGAACTCTAAGCAGTTATCAAATTTTTGGGAGTCTGAGCCATCTTCACGAATGATGGGAAGAATTTTCTCTAAGTCATCACCAAAGACGTCACCCGCCAATTGCATTTGACGTGCATAGAGCCAATTCTCGTTTCCTCGAACTGTATTGATTTCTCCATTATGGCAAAGATAACGGAAGGGTTGTGCTCTTGGCCAGCTAGGGAATGTGTTCGTTGAGAATCTTGAGTGTGTGAGCGCTAGAGCTGAATCCATCGCTTCATGGCTTAAATCTGGGAAATAAGGGCCAAGTTGTTCTGTTGTAAGCATCCCTTTGTAAGTCATTGTGCGACTAGAGAGCGAACTGATGTAAAAATCGGAATCTAAGTTTTCTTTATAACGCAAGCGATAGGTAGCTAAGCGTCTTATAATATAGAGTTTTCTCTCAAATGCTAAACCAGCCTCAATATCCGAACTGCGTTCAATAAAAAACTGTTTCATGAGCGGTTCGCATTCAGCGGATGCTTTGCCCAATAATTCGCTTTTTACGGGTACGTCTCTCCAACCGATTAGTTTTTGACCTTCTTCTTTGATAATTGAGTTGATTATCGACTCTTCCCGATCACGAGTGCTTGCATCCTTTGAGAGATAAACAAAGCCCACACCATAATCACCCTCATTTGGTAGATCAAAGCCACACTCCGTTGGGCAAACTGTTTTGAAGAAATTATGAGGGAGCTGAATGAACAATCCTGCGCCATCTCCGGTGATCGGATCGCAGCCACAACCGCCTCGGTGATCTAGATTTACGCAAATTTCCAAAGCCTCTTTAATGATACTATGAGATTTACGACCTTTCATATCTACGATCAGTCCTATCCCGCAATTCTCATGTTCAAATCTTGGGTCGTATAATCCTTGTGCTTTTGGTTGTGTGTATTTCTTTTCCATTTCAATTGTTAGAGTGATATGAAACTATGTTTAGATTATTTATATAA
>CAJWEH010000065.1 GCA_913031135.1 uncultured Puniceicoccaceae bacterium
GTATTTTTTAGAAAAAACTTAAAAGAACTAGATGGATTTAGTTCAAGTTCCTTTTCTTCAGACGAGATCACTTCCTGTTTAGATCCTGTCCCCAACTTCCCCCATAAGCGTTATTTTTATATCGATTTTCCTATTTTTACTTGGGCTTTAGAAACTCTAGTTAGTTTTCTAAAACCAAGTTTAACCCCTACATACACATATGGAAAAAATAACCGAAAAAATAACAGATGTAATCAAAACTATATCCGAACTCGGAATTGGTTTGGTTGCTCTTGGCATCGTAGCTGAAATCATATTCGGCCAAGGTGCCATTTTTGGAGCCAGCGTCGTTTCAAATCTATCGGCAATCGTAGGTTCGATTGGAGGAGAAAACGGTTTCGTTGGGCTTATTGCCCTCCTGATAATCCTCGGATTATTACGCAAACGTGCATAAACAGTAACCCTTAACTAACAAAAATATGGAACAAATTACAAATTCAGTAAAATCTATCATTGGAAACTTAAAAGGTATTCTAATTGCATCCGCTGGTCTACTAATAATCGTACAAATCGTATTCGGAGCTTCTGGTTTCGATGTGGTTGGAAATCTTACCGCTCTAATCGATGGCTTCATCGGTGCTGGTGCTTCTTTGGTATCAGTGATAGCCGGTATTATTGTACTAGGTTTATTATCGGACTAATTTAATTAATTAGTCGTTCATCTAAGGGAGCTTATATAAGCTCCCTTTTTATTTTACATTATTCAAAATTAAGAGATTCTACCATCTATGAATTTGATAAAACCCTATCAAGCCTGTGACCAACGATATAAAACTAAAAACTTTTATAAGCGTTGTGGGAAAAGCGGCATTAAACTACCAAAAGTGTCTTTAGGCTTGTGGCATAATTTTGGAAAAAATGATGATCTTCAAAATCAAAAAAAGCTTATACAAACAGCATTCGATAACGGAATCACTCATTTTGACTTGGCAAATAACTACGGGCCTCCTCCAGGTAGCGCAGAAACAAACTTCGGAAAAATACTTGGAGATGATTTAAGCGCATATCGTGATGAATTAATACTATCGACTAAGGCTGGATACGGAATGTGGGAAGGGCCTTATGGCGATTTTGGCTCAAGAAAGTATTTAATTGCTAGCTGTGATCAAAGCCTCAAACGAATGAACCTAGACTATGTAGACATTTTTTACCATCATAGACCCGACCCCGATACTCCGCTTGAAGAAACTATGTCAGCATTGGATCATTTGGTAAAAAGTGGCAAGGCACTCTATATTGGAATTTCAAATTATTCAGAAACAGAAGCACTTAAGGCGATTCGTATCCTCGAAGGATTAGGCACTCCTTGTCTGATTCACCAATTACGCTATAATATGCTAGATGCAAAGCCTCAAGAGGATGTTTTGCCTTCCTTATTTCAAGCGGGTGTCGGTTCGATTGTCTATTCCCCACTTGCACAGGGACTATTATCCAATCGTTATCGCAATGCGATTCCCAAAGGCTCTCGTGCCGAGAGAAAAGACTCCCCATTTCTTAGCCATCACGAGGTAGAAACACATCAATCCATTATACATAATTTAACGATACTTTCTGAAAAGAGAGGTCAAACACTTGCACAGCTTGCGCTAGCCTGGTGCTTAAGACTTGAATCCGTCACCAGTGTATTAATCGGCGTGAGTACCACTGAACAAATAAAAGAAAACCTCAAAGCCTGTGATCATACTGATTTTACCGAAGAAGAACTCCATGAAATCAGTCGTATCTGCCAGAAAGATTGAAGTGAAATAATCACAAGTTTTTTTAATCAATGAATCCAAATCGATTGAATTTTGCCGTTTGTGGCCTAGGATATTATGCAGAAAATTGGATTGCACCTGCCATTGCTCAATCGGCTTACAGTTCGGTAAAAGCGATCATCACTGGTAGCCCGGCAAAAGTTTCTAAATGGCAAAAACAATATAACATAAAGGATTCTAATGTATACTCATATGAAAACTTAGATGCCATTGCCCAAAACCCTGAAATCGATTGCGTATACATTGTCACACCAACAGGGCTTCACTGCGAACAGACCATTCGATGCCTAGCGGCAGGAAAACACGTCATTGTTGAAAAACCTATGGCCCCAAACGCTTCTGATTGCATTCGTATGATTGAAGCTTCAGTAAAAGCTAATAAAAGCTTACAAATTGGCTACAGGCTCCATTGGGATCCCTTTCATTTAAGCATTATGAATGCTATGCGAAAAAGAAACTACGGTGATTGGTCAATCATGCGTAGCGGATTTTCATACGACCAAGCTTCGATTGCAGTTGATAATGACTGGCGTATGTCTCGAGCTATGAACATTGAGGGGGCAATTTACGACATCGGTGTTTATGTCATACAATCAGCTTTTTATGCAGCAAACGAGAGCCCGATCAGCGTCCAAGCAAAATCCCACACAAGCCGAAAAGCATTATTTAAAGAATTTCCAGAGCATTGGGAATGGACATTTCGATGGTCAAATGGGCAAACTAGCCACCATAGCTCAAGCTACGGATTAGAAGAAAATACTCTAACTATTGAAACGGAAAAAGGTTCCTTGGTGATTCATTCAGCCTTTGGTTACGATGGTCAAAAAGGATTTTCCCCAGACGGAAAGATGAATTATACTCACTTATTTCAACAAAAACATCAACTAGAAGGACAATGTCGTGCCATTTTGAATCTTGAAAAGAGCCGAACGCCCCCCGAAATGGGTCTGCGAGATATTCAAGTGATTAATGCAATTGTTGACTCTGCTCATTCAAAAAAAGAACTCTTATTAACTGAGCACAAACTTTGATAACACTATGATTTCAAGGACGTTAGCATTAAAACCGATTCTTTACCTTGTATTTCTTTTTGGATTATCATCAATCCAAGGCAGTCAATTTCCTAATATAATTATAATCTTTGCGGATGACTTAGGCTATGGCGATTTAAGTTGTTTTGGAAGCGAAACCATCCAGACACCAAATTTAGATTCTTTGGCTAAAGAAGGACAAAAATGGACTCAATTCTATTCGGCCTCACCCATTTGTTCTCCAAGTAGAGCCGCATTGATGACAGGGCTATACCCATTCCGAACAGGAACAGACTCGCAAGTATTTTACGAATGGTCTGCAGGTGGATTAATCCCTGAAAGCCATACGATAGCAGAACTTTTAAAAGATTATAATTATCGCACCGCCTGCATCGGGAAATGGCACTTAGGACATACCGAAGAATACCTGCCGGAGAAACATGGTTTTGATTATTTTTACGGTATTCCGTATTCAAATGATATGAGAGTCGATCCTAAAATGAAAGTCTCAGACTCGATCAATTTTAGAAAAGGCATGAACTTGGAAAAAATGCGTTCTAAAGGAAATAAAATTAAAAATTGGGTGCCCTTGATGGAAAGTGATCTAATCATAGAGTACCCCTGTGATCAGGAAACGCTTACAAAACGGTATACTGAAAAATCTATTCAATTCATTCAATCAAATCAAAGAAAACCCTTTTTCTTATATCTATCACATACTATGCCACATATACCCCTTATGGCCTCTGAGAAATTTAAAGGCATCAGCCAACATGGTCCTTATGGTGACGCAATAGAAGAAATTGATCATTCCGTTGGTCTCATTATCAAAACACTAAAGTCTCTTAATATTGAAAAAAATACCTTAATTATTTTCACTTCTGATAATGGTCCAGACCTTACGTATAATAGAAACCCAGGATCTACAGGAAATTTACAGGGTTCTAAATTTTATCCAAGTGAAGGAGGGCAAAGAGTTCCTGCAATCTTTTGGTGGCCAGAAACCATAGAACCTGCAGTAATCAATCAACTGGGTAGCACTCTTGATATTTACAGCACCATTAAGAATTTACTGCCAAAATCAAATAATGTAGAAACTCCATGTGATTCATATGACTTGAGTAAAGTTCTTTTGCAAAATGAACTTAGCAAACGAGACCACTTCTTTTATTTAAGTACAGGAATTCCTCCTAGAGCCCAAGTTTATGCCATTCGAAAAGGAAACTGGAAAGCTCATTTTTATAAGAGCAATCCTCCCTTTTATGATCCAAATAAAATCATTAAATTAGATCCTGTAAAACTTTATAACCTGCATTCGGATCCAACAGAATCAAACGATCTCGCACAACAGCATCCTGAAATCATCAACGAACTTTTAGGTCTGAAGTCTCTATTTGATGAGACGGCAAAACCAGCATTTGACCAAAGCATACCAAAATTAGAAGATCAAATAAGACCTAGTTGGGCTCAATAATAAACTAATTCCTAAATAGACATTGTGAATCCAAAAAATTCCGTTTAGGTGAAAGGCTATGGACGCAAAGCAAGTAGCGGAAAACAACACCAAAACCTTCATTCACTATCGAGTTTTTTTTCGTGCACGCTACTACTACCCCGTATTCACACTTTTATTTTTAGATTTTGGTTTAAGTCTTTCACAGTTTGCCATTTTAAATTCTATATGGGCTCTCACCATCGTCTTATTTGAAATTCCTTTAGGAGGGCTAGCAGATACTATTGGAAGGCGTAAAATCGTCATTTTTTCAGCCATATTATTAAACCTTGAACTTCTGGTATGGCTTTTTGCCCCCATCAATGGAGGAGATACCTTATTCTATTTTTTCCTA
This sequence comes from uncultured Puniceicoccaceae bacterium, assembly GCA_913031135.1. GTDB lineage: Bacteria > Verrucomicrobiota > Verrucomicrobiia > Opitutales > Coraliomargaritaceae. The sequence continues at coordinate 4,675 of CAJWEH010000065.1, forward strand.
GTTAATAGAATTCTCAGTGGTCTCTGTGAAGCCGCATCCAGCGGAGCAGATGAAGCACTCGCGTACGATGCACTTGAAAAAGCGAACCTTAAAAACAAATGGTCCGAAGTTTTAGAAAAGACTCAGAGATACACGTCTTTATATTTCATTTTTGTTTTACTGATTGGAGCATCGGTTTATGACCCAACGATCGTAACGTATCTCTATAATCTTTTTGGCGGTATTGGGACTATCTCACAAGAGGACACACTTAAATTTCCACTCATTCTGAATCAGTTAGCAGCACTCTATGTTCTATACAAATCCTTTCAATTTAAAGAACATTGGGAACAAAATCAAAGCATACAAAATGCTCTTCGTTCGTCTGGTATAAAAATCGTACAATCAGTTAATTGGATCAAAAAAACACTGATCGTTATTGCCCTACTACTCATCTTAACATTTTCAGAAAGTTTAATTCTTCAGTTTTTGACCTTGATGCAACAATACTGGAAAGTCATTGATATTCCAATATTTTACTACGGCATCATCGGATCAACACTCGCCCTATTTGCATCGATCATTCCCTCTTTGGGTAAGTTCTTGTACGGTCGGCTGAACCTCAAAACAAATTTTACACTGTGCTATGCTTCACTCTTAATCGCATATGCATTGATAGCTTTGAGTATCCCCTATTATGGAATCCTACCAGCCATATTACTCTATTGCACTTATCAATTAGTCATTTACTTGAATAGCGTCTATTTAAACCAATACTGCTTAGAAGATAATAGAGCAACTATTCTGAGTATTCAGAGTATGCTTTCATTCTCGAAATATGGCATCGTCAGCATTCTTTACTCATTTTTAGTAACCGCCATCTCCAACCAACAACTAAATACTAATCTAAATCAAATCTTCAAGTTGAGCCTAGTTGCGTTTCCTACATACTTTTTAGTAACGACTTTATCAGTCTACTTCTTAGCGAGAAATAGTTTTTATAAAACTAGTTGAAAAGGTATCGGAAAATCAAATAGCTGAGCAGGCCATGTCTTGGCCGCAACACAGAGGAGATTTTATTTTACCCTCACAACTCGGACATTTAGAGATCTGAACGTCAGTACCATCATCTAAAGTTAAAATGCCATCCACTAAAGGAACATTGCATTTAGCACAAGATGCATTCACCGCCATATCACATATGCTACTAGTGTAAGTCGCCATGACACTAATAGTAATGAAATTAAAAAATTTCAATCTAAAACAAAAAGCATCGAGCAGTCAAAGTATCTACTGAATGTACGATTTAAGGCGTTTTCGATGCTTAGTGATCCGTCCAGACACTCGAGCTCTCCACAATTTAAAGCTAGAAGGCTTTAACTCACGCCTCATCACTTGGATAACATCGGATTCCGATAAGCCAGTCTGCTCTTCAATCGATTCAAAGGTCGCACGATCAGACCAAGCCAAGTGAATGATCAAATCAATCCGTTTGGAATCTATCGTTTTCAAATCCCTTTTTTTCATATTATTTATTTCGGCGACAACGCTCTGAGCAGTAAACAACTGCACTCCAACAATGAGACCACTTTTTACGCCAGTTGAAACTACGCTCACAAACTGGGCATAGCTTTTTAGGTAAACTTCCCTTTTGTACTGTTTTTCCCTCTATTCGCACCTAAAGTAATCAATTTATGCTAAATAAAGCTTACAATATCTTTAAAAGTGACCGCCATAAAAATTAACATTCAATAATACTCCATTAAATATTTGACTTACATGCTCACTTAAAAAACAGGTACTTATGAAAAATCTCTTAATAACGATCCTTAGCGTATCACTCTGTTCTAACTTAT
>CAJWEH010000066.1 GCA_913031135.1 uncultured Puniceicoccaceae bacterium
TTTAAATTTTAAATTTAAAAGATTTAATCTTGTTTTAAAGTACAATAGTTACGATAGTAAAGCTACAGTTAGCTAATAAATAATTAAGAGCTAACGTTCACAATGATTGCTCTATTTTCTTTAGCTATACTTTTTACAATTTTTGTTTCAGCGATTTGTTCTATTTTAGAAGCAATGTTGCTTAGTACTACCCCTGTAGACATAGAGCGATTAAAAAAGCAATCGCCTAAACGAGGACAAAAGCTTGAAAACTATTTAATCAATATAGAAGAAACGAGCTCGGCGATCCTAAGCTTAAATACTATAGCCAATACACTAGGCGCCACTTTAGTCGGAGGATTAGCCGTTCAAATATGGCCGGAAGATACCAACATCTTAATCAAGATTTCTTCAATCATGGCCGTATCGATCCTGTTTTTCTCAGAGATAATTCCCAAAAATGTGGGCGTCTTGTATCGATCAGAACTCCATCCCTTTATGGTTTTCCCTCTGCATATAGTCTGTTCCTCAATGACCCCATTATCGAGAATTGTCGGCACTTTCGTGAAATATTTATTAAAGGCTGAAAAAAAAGAAACTGATTCTGATGAGGAAATTATTTTAATGGCTGAAAAAAGTGCAAAAGATGGCACACTCACAACAAATGAGCGAGATATGATTAGCAACGCTCTGACACTTGATGATTTAGAGATTAATGAGATTATGACTCCCAGATCTGTCATCTATGCCATCGATGAAAAGGAGACGATTCGTTCTCTATTTGATGCAACAAGTGAACTACCCTTCGGTAGAATTCCGCTATTTTACAAAAACTTAGATACAATTATCGGAATTGTTCGAAGGAGAGATTTGCTCAAAGCGAAAGCAAACGATCAAGACGAATTGAAGATTCGCTCACTGGCTCAAAAGCCCATCTTCATTAAACAAGATACGGTTGCATCCAAAGCATTGGAATTATTTCTAAAACATCGACAACAATTAGCGATCGTGATTAATCACCAAAGAGAAACAGTAGGCGTCATCTCAATGGAAGACGTTATTGAGCACCTAATTGGCGAAGAAATTTTTGAAGATGATGATCCCGCTGTGGATATGCGAGAACTAGCCCGATCAAAAAAAGAAAGAGAGTCTCCCAATAATCAATGAGCTACGCTTTCAGCAAAACTTTTAGCAAAGTAAGTCAAAATCAGATCAGCACCTGCTCGCCTAATCGATATTAAGGACTCATTACGGCAAGCTTCTAGATCAAGCCAACCTTTTTCAACCGCAGCCATTAACTGAGCGTATTCACCCGATACCTGATAAGCGGCAATAGGAAGTTCGGTTGATTCTCGAATCTCTCGAATGATATCCAAATAAGGACCTGCCGGCTTGATCATTAAAATATCAGCTCCTTCCGCTTCGTCTAAATCAGCTTCTAGTAATGCTTCCCTTCGATTAGCGGGGTTGAGTTGATAAGTCTTTTTATCGATAGCATTCGCACTATCTAATGAAACACTGCGAACCGCATCCCTAAATGGACCATAAAAAGCAGAGGCAAATTTAGCGGCATAGGAAAGAATTAAGACGGACTCAAAACCATTCGAATCCAAGCCTTCTCGAATGGCACCGACTCTTCCATCCATCATATCCGAAGGGGCAACCATGGTCGCTCCAGCTTGGCCTGCAAGAACTGCCATCTCAACTAACAGCTCAACTGTTTCATCATTTAATGGAGCCTGCGAACCTGTTTCAACTAAACCATCATGACCATGCTTCGTATACGGATCTAATGCAATATCGACGATAATAGTCAGCTCTGGAAATGAAGCTCTCAATTCACGCAACGCTCGATAGACAAGACTGTCGGGATTTAAGGCTTCTCTTCCTGAATCACACTTAAGGTCTGGATGAATCCTGGGAAATAGCGCAATGCCCCCAACCCCCAATTGAATTAAAGTTTGGCACTCTTGCTTTAAGGCACCTAAAGATAAACAATCCATACCCGGCATAGAATCAATTGCTAACTTCGGCTCTTCTTGATCAGATATAAAAATAGGTTGGATTAACTGGGCAGGACTGAGTGATGTCTCCTCAACTAAATCACGCAAATACTGAGTTTGGCGAAGCCTTCTTGGACGACGAATGAGATCTAACTGAACATGCTTTTTTTCTGACATACAAAAAAAACTAGTCAAAACTGACATATTATCAAGTATTTGATCTTCACCTTTTATCAAAGAATGTTTTCCTAAGATTATGTCCGTAAAACTATACGATACCTTTAGTCGCTCAATAAAAGAACTATCTAAACCGAATGGTAGACCTTTTTACTATTATTGTTGTGGACCCACTGTCTACGGACCTGCTCACATCGGCAACTTTAGAACCTTCTTAATACAAGATGTCCTCAGTCGAGTACTAGAGCTAGCAGGCTATGAAGTAAAACATGTCAGAAACATAACCGACGTTGACGATAAAACCATCGCTCGCTCTCAAGAAAAAAATCAAGCCTTAGCTGACTTTACTCAAGAATGGATTGAAAAATTTCATTCCGACTGCCATGCACTCAACATGAAGCCCCCTAGTCATGAACCCAAAGCCTTAGACTATATAAGCGAACAAATTGACTTAATTGAAGCCTTGATAAAAAAAGAACATGCCTACGTAGGGAAAGATGGTTCTGTTTATTTTCGCGTTCAATCCTGTAATGCATACGGTAAATTAAATCGCATCAATCAATCTGAACTAAAAACTCAGGCATCAAATTCAGCCGGACAAGCAAACTTAGCAGATGAATATGACCGAGAATCTATTTCAGATTTTGCTCTTTGGAAAGCTCGAAAACCGGAAGATGGCTCCAATTATTGGAACAGTCCATGGGGTGAAGGAAGACCCGGCTGGCACTTAGAATGTAGCGCAATGATCCATAGTAGTTTTCATGGTGAAACAATTGACCTACACGGTGGTGGCATTGATCTCTGTTTCCCGCACCATGAAAACGAAATCGCTCAATCGGAATGTGCCTACTCGACTCCATTATGCACCCATTGGTTTCACTCCGCACATTTGAAAGTCGAAGGCGAAAAAATGTCTAAAAGTCTAGGAAATTTATTCACACTTAAAGACATACAAGAAAAAGGCATCTCACCTATGGCACTACGCTATACCTTAATCAGTAGTAGTTACCGGCAACCACTCAACTTTACATTTGAAGGTTTAGTGGCTTCACAAACTGCACTCACAAAAATTGAGCGATTCATTGAGGCACTCTTACAAAAAATCAACTTAGACTCAGGCAACTTCAATAAACGATTCATAAAACCAAATACACTGAACCATTTTGGGCTATTAGAAAAAGCTTGGGACGCACTCTGTAATAATCTAAACACCGCTGCCTGCTTAGGGAATATATTTGGTCTTATTGGCTCAAATCCGACTTCCAAATTAAGTGATGCAGAAATCGAAGACTTACTTAAATCAATCGGTAGTTTACTCTATGCACTAGGCATTCAAGTATTTAATGATCAAACAAAAGCCCTCTCTGCACCACAGTCGGTCATTGAATTAGCCAAACAACGCTGGGACGCTAAACAAAACAAAGACTACGCAAAAGCCGATGCATTAAGAGTAGAAATACAAGCTGAAGGATGGGACATAAAAGATACACCCACCCACTTTGAACTATTCCCACTCTAAATATGAAGCTCAACTCAAAAGATATTCGCATACAAACAATCGGCTCAAGAACCTCCGCTTGGGGAGAAGGCCCGCTTTGGTGGAATCAATCACTTTATTATGTAGATATTGAAGGGAAAGCTATCATTCAACTGAATACCGAGACAGAAACTGAACGCACATGGCAACTAGATCAGCGAATTGGATGTATCGCTCCTATCGACAACCAGCGACTCCTTTATGCAGGTGATAAAGGCATTTTTTATTTTGATACGAAAACTGGAGACAGCACATTGATTGGAGACCCCGAAGCGGACCATCTAGACAATCGATTCAACGATGGTAAGTGCGATCCCTTCGGACGCTTTTGGGCAGGCACTATCAATCTAAAAAAAGTCAAAGGCACGGCTTCCCTTTACTGTTTGAATCACCAACAAACAATCATCCAGAAATTAGATGGACTGACGAACTCAAATGGCTTGGCTTGGTCGGCTGATGCCAAACGTTTTTTCCATATCGACACGCCCACTCGCACCATCCAATCCTATGCATTCGAAAAACAGACAGGCGTACTCAGTCAACAATCAACACTAGTCGATACGCAAGCGGCTGGTTTTGATAGCTCACCTGACGGAATGACGATCGACACTGAAGACAACTTATGGGTCGCTTTTTGCCATGGTGCCTGCGTAGCACAGTTTGACTCTAAAGACGGAACACTGCTTCAAACCATTAAATTACCCGTTGTAGAGACAACCGCCTGCACATTTGGTGGTCCTAAACTAAACCGATTATTTGTCACAACAGGAATCAAAAAAGATCTTCACGAACCTAATGCGGGAAAAGTATTCGTCATTGATGGACTCAATACCAAGGGCTACCCAGCACAGACCTATAAAATTTAATAGCCAACAATCACAATAGAGCATTGACTCAATAATATAAGATACAATTTTTTAATCACATGAAAGAAATGTCACCCTTAGAGACCCTTAGGCACTCCTGCTCGCATGTGCTAGCGACGGCCATACTGCGCCTCTACCCAGAGACACAACTCGACATTGGCCCTCCAACCGACAATGGATTCTACTACGACATAGACCTCGATAAAAAACTCGATGCCAGTGATCTAGAGGCCATCGAGCAAGAGATGAAAAAAGTCATTAAAGAAAATCAAAAATTCATTCGCATAGAAGCCACTCGAGAAGAAGCCTTACAATCCATTGAAAAAAGCGGTCAAACCCGCTACAAATATGGACGCCTCAAAGACATCCCCGAAGGAGATCCCATTAGTTTCTACCAAAATGGAGACTTCATCGATCTCTGTGCAGGACCCCATGTAAACTACACAAAAAAAATCAAAGCCTTTAAACTGTTATCAATTGCAGGGGCCTACCACCGAGGAGACGAAAAGAACACTCAACTACAACGCATCTACGGCACCGCCTTTCCTTCGGCACAAGAGCTTGAAGATTATCTTGACAAACTCGAGCAAGCAAAAGCACGAGACCACCGAAAACTCGGCAAAGAACTCAAACTCTTCCATATTGATGAAGCAGTTGGATCAGGAATGATTTTATGGACACCCAATGGTTCTATTATTAGAAATGAACTACAAAATTTTATTAGTGAAGAATTGAGGAAATCAGGCTACCAACAAGTATTCACTCCACATATTGGAAAACTGGGCTTATACCGAACCTCCGGACACTTCCCCTACTACAAAGAGTCACAATTTCCTCCAGTAGTAGAACCCGGTTCCCTTCAGGCATTGGCGAGCGAAGGCTGTTCCTGTGGAGAGCTTTCAAACAAACTCGATGAAGGCTCCGTAGATGGTTATTTGCTCAAGCCAATGAACTGCCCAATGCACATAAAGATTTTTGATAGCCAACCACATTCCTATCGAGACCTACCGGTGCGGCTTGCGGAATTTGGCACTGTCTATCGCTGGGAACAGTCCGGTGAACTCAATGGCATGACTCGAGTTCGAGGCTTCACCCAAGATGATGCACATTTATTCTGCACCGAAACACAAATAGCTGATGAAATAGCAGGTTGCTTAGACCTCGTTAAACTCGTTTTCAAGACACTCGGGATGAATGACTATCGAGTTCGTATCGGTCTTCGAGATAAAGACTCAAGTAAGTATGTCGGATCCTCAGAAAAATGGGACCAAGCAGAAAATGCACTTCGTGAAGCCGCAAAAAAACTCGATGTCGATTTCTCAGAAGAACCAGGAGAAGCCGCCTTCTACGGGCCTAAAATTGACTTCGTCGTCAAAGATGTGATTGAACGAGAATGGCAACTCGGCACGGTTCAAGTCGATTACAATTTGCCCGAGCGCTTCGATCTGAGTTACATAGGAGCAGACAACGAAAAACACCGCCCTGTGATGATTCACCGAGCACCTTTTGGATCCATGGAGCGCTTCTGCGGAGTGCTGATCGAGCACTTTGCTGGCAACTTCCCAACTTGGCTAGCCCCCGAACAAGTTCGAATTTTACCCATGAATGACGAACTCGTAGCAGCGGCAAAAGAAATCGAAGTCCACCTGATAGGAGCAAAAATTCGATGCACCGTAGACGAAGTAGCCGATAAACTCGGAGCAAAAATTCGTAAAGCTGAAATCGCTAAAGTGCCACACATGATCATTCTTGGGAAAAAAGAAGCTGAACTCGGTAAAATTTCCGTGCGTTCACGAGCGAATAAAGCACTCGAAGCCTTCGATACAACTGATAGTTTCATTAAAGCATTGCTTGAAAACATTGAGCAAAAGACC
>CAJWEH010000067.1 GCA_913031135.1 uncultured Puniceicoccaceae bacterium
ATGCTTCATGTTGATAAAGTAAAGGTATGAATTAAAAAAAAATAATAAAATGAATACTCTTTAAGCTTATACAATAAAAATCTATTCAGAGTGCATTTTTTGTCAATTTTCAAAGAACTATTTTGGTGTTATGTTTGGTGTGTTTTTCTAATTGTCACCCATTTCGAGTAGCCTTATTATTGTTTTGTCTAATTGACAGAATGAAGGTTGACAGAGCATTATCGAAGTTTTGCTATTTGGTATGAAATTTTCACTTTTCCTTTCCCTTTTTATTTTATCGATCGCCTACACTCATAGCATTTGGGGCGACACGATTATCGAGCATTCTAAAAAACATGGCTATCGATTTTTGGTTGATGGTGAGCCTTTTATAGTCAAAGGGGTGGCTGGAGATCGCTATTTAAAAGAGCTCAAAGCGTTTGGTGGCAATACGATGCGTACTTGGTCGATTGAAGCGCAAGGGGAAGAATTTCTAGATGAGGCGCACAGTTTAGGAATCAAAGTTATAGCAGGGATTTGGGTCGAGCACGCCCGTCATGGGTATGATTATTCCGATCGGTCTTTTGTGAAAAAGCAAAGGCGTCAGGTTGAAGCAGTTGTCAAGAAATACAAAGACCATCCAGCAATACTAGCCTGGGGTCTCGGCAATGAGGTTGAGCTTCGTTTATCGGATGAGGATGCTGAAGCCATGTGGGAGGAAATGAACGAGCTTGCTTTGATCGTTAAAAAAGCCGATCCAGATCACCCGATTATGAGTTCAGTTGCCGGTTTTAATCAGGAAAAAATTGATATGCTGCAAAACTATTTTCCTGAGCTGGATATCATTGGTGCTAATGCTTACGGATTTGCCCCAAGGGTAGGAATTTTACTAAAGGAATATGGTTGGGAAAAGCCTTACATGATTACTGAATTTGGCCCTATTGGTCATTGGGAAGAAGGTGTTAGAAAGAGTGAATGGGGTGCACCAATTGAAGAGACAAGCCATGAAAAAGCTAAGCGCTATCGTGATGCCCAAGTAGCTGCAATGGAGGAAGATAGTGAGTATTGTTTGGGCACTTTCCCATTTTATTGGGGCAACAAGCAAGAGACCACCTCCACTTGGTTTGGGATGTTTCTGCCAGGGGGAGAACATTTGGAAGCGGTTGATATCATGTCCTATTCATGGAATAAAAAATACCCTGAAAATCGAGTGCCAGAAATCGTGTCCTTGGATTCAAAAGCCAAATTAAATACAGTGAATAAGCGATCAATTCAAACCGCAAAAGTTGAGGTTTTAGATCATGAAAAGGATGAATTGACGTATCATTGGGTCCTTATGGATGAAAGTCAGGAAAAGACCGTGGGTGGGGACTTTGAAAAAACCCCGACTTCGTATCCTAAATTAATTTTAAGCATAAGTGGGTCTAGCGTTGACTTTAAAGCACCAAGAAAAAAGGGTGCCTATCGACTATTCGTTTATGTTAAGGATACAAATAACGGGGCTGCGACTGCTAATTTCCCTTTTTATGTAGACTAATTTAAAAGAAGTTTTTATTCACATCTCTTTTTATGAATGCTCAGGCTCAATCAATCAACGCACATACTCTGTCTCCTTCGGATATGGACTATGAATTTTTAGATATTAATGGTGAACGATTCGTATGCATCAATGACTTAGAAAAAATACCGACATTTTTTGTGTCTATGGTCAGCGCGGAGAATCATTGGTTTTTTACCGCAACAAATGGCTCTTTGAGTGCGGGTAGAGGTTCGCCCGAGACGGCTTTATTCCCGTATTATACGGTTGATAAAATAATTAATAATTGGAATTGCACGGGTCCACAAACCATCATTCAGATCGGTGGTCAAATTTGGGAGCCTTTTAAGCCAGCTAGTGAGCGTGCCTTTAACATCAGTCGAAAAATTTACAAGAGCATCAACGGAGACACCTTAATTTTTGAGGAGACGAACAAAGATTTTGAGGTTAAATTTTCGTACAAATGGTCGAGTTCGGATGCGTTCGGATTTATTCGTCAATCGACGATTGAAAATTTAAGTGACGCTAGTAAGTCATTAGTCGTTATTGATGGACTCACTGATTTTCTTGCTTCAAGTGTGGATGATCGGACTCAACTAGCCTACAGTTGCCTAACTGATGCCTATAAAGTGAGTGAATTGGATAATCCCAAACAATTGCTGGTTCATCGTATGGTAGCTAGTCTTGTTGACGAGGCGATACCCTTAGAATGTCTCAAGGCAACAACGCTATGGTCTTATGGTTGGGAAGAAGCTTCGATATTAATTCAATCCAGCGATATGGATGCCTTTTTGTCTGATCCTTATGGTTCAACTACTAGTTTTGTTCGTGGACAAAGGGGCGCTTTTTTAAAGGCTGGTAGCGTCGATTTGGGTTCAAAAGAGAGTCTTGAATGGGCAATCGTGGCGGATATTGATCAAACACAAACGCAGGTGGCTCAGTTGAGTGAAGGCTTACAAGATCCGAAGGCTCTTTGGGATCAAGTCCAAGCGGATATATTGAAAGGGCGCATAGCTCTTGAGAAATTAATACAGGCGTCGGATGGGCTTCAGTTGTGTTCCGAAGAGATTGTCTCAACCTATCACAGAGCAAATATTTTGTTTAATATTATGCGTGGGGGGGTCTTTTCAAATAACTATGAAATGTCGAAGAGACTTTTTAAATCGCATATTGAAAAGCATAATAAGGGCTTATCTGCATCAGACCGTCAGCTTGTCGATGCTTTGGGTGAAACATTTTCTTATGATGAATTGATTGCGTCTTGTGAGACTGGAAGTAGTGATTTGAAGCGTTTGAGTCATGAATACTTACCCCTAGTTTTCAGTCGTAGACATGGAGATCCGAGTCGGCCTTGGAATCGTTTTAAGATCCAAACGAAAGACGGTGATGGAAATGAAATTGTCGGCTTTCAGGGAAATTGGCGTGATATTTTCCAAAATTGGGAAGCCTTGGCGTGGAGTTTTCCGAAGTACAATGAGACATTCATCCATAAATTTTTAAATGCTTCTACTGCTGATGGTTATAACCCATACCGCATAACAGATGGTGGTATTGAATGGGAAGAGCCAGATCCAGATGATCCATGGGCATCAATTGGCTACTGGGGAGACCATCAAATAATCTATCTGTTAAAGCTCCTTGAATTTAGTGTCGCTCTAGAGGGTGATGCCTTGCATAAGCTACTCCGTGAGGATTTGTTTGTCTTTGCAGACGTTCCTTATGAAATCAAGGATTTTGCTTATCTAGAGCTCGATCCAAATCACTCAATACACTTTAATGATTTAAGGAATGCTAAGATTAATGAGCGTTTTGAGGCAATCGGAGCGGATGGTAAATTGGTTCATGATGGTAATGGTCAAATCGTAAAAGCAAACCTTCTCGAGAAGTTGTTGATTCCATTTTTGGTTAAGTTGAGCAATTATGTGCCTAATGGCGGTATTTGGATGAATACGCAAAGACCTGAGTGGAATGATGCCAATAATGCATTGGCGGGCTTTGGTCTTTCTATGGTGACGACTTATTATATGCATCGTTATTTGGAGTTTTTGGACACCTTAATCACTGATCAAAATGATTTCGAATGTTATGCCTCGGTGAAATCGCTATTATCAGGTTTATCCAAGGTGTTTGACCAGAGTCCAGAGACTATAACAAAGGATTCGTCTGCACAGTATCAAGCGATCCAAGCGCTTGGGCTAGCAGGCGAACAATATCGTAAGGGGGCTTATGCTAGTGCATTTGGTGATCGAGAAGCACTGAGTGTGACTGATTTAAAAGACTTTTTGTCTAAGGTTCGTTCGCATTTATCGGCATCTATCCAAGCTAATTTAAGGGACGATGGATTATACCATGCTTATAATATTTTGCATATAGATCAAAAGGCAGCCTCTGCAGTCGTTGAGCACTTAGGCCCTATGTTGGAAGGTCAGGTAGCGGTCTTGAGTTCAAAGGCAATTTCTCCGAAACAAGCTTGTTCGCTACTGAAAGCATTGAAGGAAAGTCCTTTATACTGTGAGAAGAGAAATAGCTACATCTTATATTCTGATAAAAAGCTACCGTCTTTCTTGGATTACAATAAAGTCAGTCAGCAATCAGCTCAATCTATAGGGCTTTTAGCACAAATGATTGAAATAGGTGACACTCGCATCATAGAAGCATCGCCGGATGGCTGTTATCGATTTAATGCATCCCTTAGAAATCGATTTGAGCTGAAAGAAGTCTTGGAAGAATTGAAGTCTGAAGACGCCATTAAATCTCAAATTGATTCCGATGAAGAGCAACTATTGGATTTATATGAAGCGACTTTCAACCATAAGGAATTTACTGGTCGCAGCGGATCCATGTTTGCCTATGAAGGACTCGGCAGTATTTATTGGCACATGGTTTCTAAGTTGATGCTTGCTGTTCAAGAAATCGCTCTTGAAAACACTGAGGCGGACTCGTTCGCAGATTTAGTCGCTGCCTATTATGATGTGCAGAATGGCTTAGGCTTTAGAAAAAGAGCATCAGACTATGGAGCCTTTACTGCAGATGCGTACTCACATACGCCTTCGTTTGCTGGAGCTCAACAGCCTGGATTAACCGGTATGGTTAAAGAGGGCGTTATCTGTCGATTCAATGAGTTAGGGGTACAATTCAACCAAGGTACCATTGCATTTAAACCTGAATTATTGAAGCGTTCTGAATTACTAGCACATTCGGTATCAATTGATTGCATACTCCCTGATAAAGCGGTGCATACAGTTGAAGTCCCAGAAAATGGACTCTTATTTACAATTACTCAGATTCCCGTCCTGTATAAGCTCTCAGAAGCGACTGAACCGAGTATAGAAATCGTATATTCCGATGGCACGATCGAAAAGCTGGATGGTGATGTTTTAAATGAGTCTATTTCGCAGTCTTTATTATCTAGACAATCAAATATTCTTACTTTAACTGTAAACCAACCTCAAAATCGATTTCTCGATTAAATTTTACCCAATCAATTATGGAACAATCAAATACCCCTCAATTAAGCCTTAAAGAAAAAATTGGATACGGGCTTGGTGATACCGCATCGAACCTCTATTTTAAATTTTTCGAGGTTTTCTTAGTCTATTATTACACCGATATTTTTGGGCTGAATCCTGCCGTAATGGGAACCATGTTCTTGGTAGCTAATTTATGGGATGCGGTCAATGACCCTATTATGGGAGCAATTGCAGACCGAACAAATACGAGCAAAGGTAAGTATCGACCCTATTTATTGTGGTTTGCGATTCCGTATGGAATAACAGGGTGGTTGATTTTTGCTAATTTTGACTTCTTGGCAGATCCTGGGAATAAAGTTATTTATGCGTATGCGACCTTTATTTTATTCAAGATGGTTTACACTGCAATTAATGTACCATACTCAGCAATGATGGGGGTCATTAGTCCTAATGCTGAAGATCGGCAAGAGCTCGGTCGCTTTAGGTTTTTGGGTGCCTTTGGTGGTGGTTTTTTGATATTTCTATCGGTTCGCCCATTAGTAGAATTTTTAGGTAAGGGTAATGAGTCCTTGGGATTTCAACTCACAATGGGTATTTTTGGAGTCCTTTCGATAATTTGTTTTTATATTTGTTACAAGACGACTCAGGAGCGAATTAAACCTCAGGAAAACAATGATTCTGTATCATTGGGGGAAGATATGAAATTCCTCGTAAAGAATGTACCTTGGTTAATTATGTTTGTTGCTGGTATTTTGACCTTAACAAATGTCGTCTTGAGGGGAGCGGTAACGATTCACTACTGTGAGTATTATTTAGGATGGAATTCTGATAAAGTGCTGTGGTGGATGGATATGACGACCTTATTTTTGTCTTCAGGAACACTTGCTTTCATCGCTGGTTGTTACATGACAAAATGGGTTTTAGCCCGTTTCACCAAGAAGCATTCATTAATTGTACTAACGACTTTAAACGCACTAGGTATTTTTACTTTCTTTATCGTTCCAGCAGAAGCAATTACCACAATATTCGTCTTGAATTTATTTTGTAGTTTTGTCGCTGGGCCAACACCTGCTATCGTCTGGGCTCTTTATACGGATGTGGCGGACTACGGAGAATGGAAATTTGGTCGAAGAGCGACTGGCTTAGTATTTTCAGCTGCTCAATTTGCTCAAAAAATGGGAATTACTATTGCTGGTGCTGCATCTGGCTATCTCCTTGAAGGATTTGGTTATATCGCAAACCAAGAACAAACGCCAGAGGCTTTGATTGGTATTCGTATTATATTTTGTATCTTACCAGGGTCACTGGCACTTGCCAATGGTTTGCTTTTGATTTTATACCCCTTATCACAGGAAAAAACGGAACAAATACA
>CAJWEH010000068.1 GCA_913031135.1 uncultured Puniceicoccaceae bacterium
CAGTACCTAGTGACGCTCCTTCAACTCTTTACTACTGGTGTCATTTCCATACAGGTCAAGGAGCAGCGATGACTGTGACTGATTAATGGAATGATGGAAGAGAGAATTCTTTAACCACTAAGCATACCTTCGAAATAGCCGAATAAATTTTGAGCTTATTATTCGTAGTGCGGTTTGTTTATCCCAAGAGCATGCTTATCTCAAAAATATGCTTATCTTATTCAGTCCTCAGAGGAACGGCATTTGTATTTATGCAAAAGGGATTTGGGTATGTGGCAGGCTTCCTCGGGATATCGCTGTAAACGATCTTGGTGTTTCTCATCACTTCTTATATAATTGCTCAATGCCAGGACTTCGACGACGACTTTTGAACAATCCGATCTTGATTTGATATAGCATCTTGCTTCCTCTAAATGCTTTGGGTCTCGGCTATAAATGCCCGATCGATACTTTTTCCCAACATCAGGCCCTTGCTGATCTAAGCTATACGGATCTATGATTTCAAATAGATAGGCAGCTAGGTCCGCTACGCTAACTTGATGGGGGTCAAAGTGCACCCGAACACATTCAACATAGCCATCATACTCACCGTCTAGTGTTTGACTACTGCCATTCGCCCGACCTGCTTCTGTTGAAATAACGCCTGGCAAATGACGCACGAATTCTTGAACGCCCCATAAACAACCGCCCGCTAAAAATAATTCTTCTGTCTGAATTTTTGACATCTTAAAACGATATTTAAATGAATCATAAATGCTTCATACAAGACAGCTAAAAAAAATGATTTATAGTCTCGACTTTATTTTTAATTGTTAACTTATTTTAAAATTTAGTTAACAATTAAATAAATGCCAATAGCTACCGTCATACATCCACGAAAATGAATTACTTTTTAACAAAACTTATCTTAGTTTCAACCTTCGCTTACACCTTTAGTATTGCATATGCTGATTTTGATCAGGCAAATAATGAATCCGCATTCTACACGCTTCCCGATTTAACCGTAATTGCCCAAGAAACAGCCAATACCCGTCCTTCAAGCACTTACGAAACAATCGTCTCAAATCTTGATTTTGACCCACGCATTGATTTTCAATCACGCAATATGGCTGAAGCACAAGGTGATGTCAGTGTTCAAGGAGGCACTTTTGAAGCGACAGGCTTTCGAGTGGGGGCTGCGACTTTATTCGACCCACAAACGGGTCATTACTCAACTGAAATACCGATTGCACCCGAAATGCTTTCAGGACCTAGTGTTTTTACTGGAGCGGATAATGCTTTTTATGGCTTCAACAGTACCGCTGGTACATTATCCTATCAATGGTCTAAGATTCAAGAAGGTGGCAGTGTCACGCTGGGTGCAGGTGAAAACCAACTCAATTTTCAGCGCTTTCACAAGGCAGTTACTAAGCCTCTTTCTAGACATGATAGATGGACGCTCGGATATGAAGCAGAGTTTTCAAGATCTGAAAGCGATGGTACCACTCGCTATAGTGACCACGACTTTTATCGTGCATCCGCTAGAATTCAACTAGTAGGACCGAATTCTCAAACCGATTTCTTTCTCGGTAATTTAAATAAATTTTTTGGCCAAAAAGGGATGTATACGGGAAACTTATATGCTACCTCATTCGAAACGGAAACTATTAAAACAAGCCTGCTCCTTATTAATCATCAGCAGCAGTATGATCTGTTGAGCCATTGGGAAGCGACTGCTTACTATCGAACAAACGGTGACCACTATATTTTCAATCGCTTTTCCCCTAACAGAGCCTACATCCATGACACCAATGTCTTTTCTCTCGGCTTGTCTGGCAAGCATGCAAAGAACAAACAAATGGCTCTAAACTACAACCTGCAATTAACTGCAGATGAAATTGCTTCTACTAGTCTAGAGCAGGGACATTTCACACACCGAAGCTATTACAAATTCACCCTGCTTCCAGAATTCTCAAAGACTATCAATGAACAGCAAAATCTCGTTATAAAAGCAGGTGCATCCTATGACGATACGAACCGAAATACCACTCAGTTCTCTCCAATTTTTGAAATCAGTATTCTTACAGATAAAGGCGATGACGCTTCTAGTCGCACTTATTTCTCGTATGCTGAAACAACTCAGGTTGTTGGCTACGGGGCAATCGGAGGAAGTGAAACTAGTGGCCTTTTTCAAAGCAACCACGATTTAGTTCGTGAGACTTCGAACAATCTAGAATTGGGCTATTCCGTTGATCGCTCAGATTGGCGACTTCAAACAGCCCTATTTTATCGATGGGATAACAACTTGGTTGATTGGACTTACACGGGGTCTAGTGCACGATCTGCCGAGCATGTTGATATTGAGACCTTTGGCTTTGAGTTCATCTCCACAAAACGTTGGGATCAACTCGAAGGGACAGCAGGCTACACCTATATCGAAAAATCCGAAGATTATGGAAACCTTGAAGTTGAGGATAGTTTTTATGCCTTAAATTTTCCGAGGCATCGAGCGACTTTGGGCATCCTCTATTCCCCGAACAAACAGTACGAGATACGCCTAGACAACGAGTGGCGTGACCATAGGCCTAACAGGCTGAGAACGAGTCACGATCATGGGTTTTTTAGTCATTTGGGAATTAGCTACTTTCCGAATCAAATGAAAGATCAGGAAGTCTTCTTCTCTTTTGAAAAACCTTGGGGTGAAGGATTTGAAGAAATTCCAGGCACTCCTAGTCGTGGCGATCAATTTTCTTTTGGCATGCGTTCCAAGTGGTAATTTAACGCCTGCTTAGATAGGATCATCCGTAAAAACCAAATAGGATATGATTTATTTAGCGATCGTCTCACTGATTTGGGCTTTTTCGTTTGGCATTATAGGGAGCTCTCTTGCTGGGGTTGATTCCTTTTTAGTCGCTACGATTCGTCTCGCTTGCGCTAGTTTATTATTTTTTCCCTTTTTGCGACTCAAACAAATTTCAGGCAAGGACTGCATTCGGCTCTTTTGCTACGGCTCTGTACAATTTGGCTTGATGTATGTGCTCTATCTCAAGGCTTTCCAGTATCTACCTTCGCATCTAGTGGCTTTATTTTCAATACTGACACCTGTATATGTAGTTTTGATCCATGACCTCAGAAGTAGAGTGTTTTCTCCACGCTACCTAATTGCCGCCTGCCTGTCTGTACTCGGAGCAGCGATAATTAAAATACAAGGCGTTCCCTCGGGCTCTATCTGGCTTGGATTTATCCTTATGCAACTTGCTGGCCTATCCTTTGCTTTTGGTCAAATTGCCTACCGAGATTGGAAACAGAGTCACCCGTCTGTCCTTGACCGTTCAGTTTTCCCAATCCTCAGTTTGGGCGGGGTTCTCAGTGCTGGTTTATTAAGCCTCGTATTTGCTGATCCAGAAAAGCTCTCTGTGACTACTTCGCAGTGGCAATCAATTTTATACCTAGGCTTTATCGCTTCTGGCTTGGGCTTTTTTTTATGGAATAAAGGAGCCAGTCAGACGAACCCTGGAACCCTGGCTGTATTCAACAATGCGGTCGTGCCTCTAGCCATGTTTGTTTCTCTTTTTATTTTTGGTGAAATTGCTTCCATAACAACGGATAACCTCTTGCGTCTCATCATCGGAGGACTCTTGATTCTAATTGCCGTGAGTATCAGTACGAAGAAGAAATACTGATAACCAATCGGCAATAGTGGACCTATGCTCCATAAAATGAGTCCGCACCCAAATGCTGTGTTACAGGTTTGCATCTGATGAATATTAATTGAGACACAGCAAAATTAATTTTTAATATGGAAAAATAAAACAATTTATATAAGTAAATTATAATTGTATTTTCTATGCTCGCTACTAACAAAATCCAAAAATTTATTTTTTACCTTACATTCTTCCCTGTATTCATCTACGGGCAATTCACCAACACAATAACTTGGTCTGATGAATTTAACTACACGGGGTCTCCTAATTCCTCAAAGTGGACCTACGATGTTGGCGGTGGTGGCTGGGGCAATAATGAACTACAATATTACACGTCACGTCAAGAGAATGCACGGGTTGAAAATGGTTCACTCATCATCAACGCCAAACAAGAGAACTATGGCGGAAATGCTTATACCTCCGCTCGCTTACAATCATCTGGTGAAGGACATTTTAAATATGGCAAAATAGAAGTCCGAGCGCGCTTTACTGGAGCGTCTGGAACCTGGCCTGCTATTTGGGCACTCCCAACAGATTGGGTCTATGGCGGATGGCCCGATAGTGGAGAAATTGACCTCATGGAGCATGTCAGTACTCACGGAGAATCCGTCCAAGCTTCTATTCATACCCGTGACTTTAATCACAAAAATAATACGGCAGTAAGTGGCTTTATTTATGAGGTCGATTATTGGAATTGGCACACCTACGGACTTGAATGGTATCCCGATAGACTCGATGTTACCCTAGATGGGGTTCGCTATTTTTCCTATCGAAATGATGGATCTGGCTTTGGTAGTTGGCCCTTTGACCAACGCTTTCACCTCATGCTTAATGTCGCTGTTGGTGGCTGGGGAGGCACGCCAAATTTTACGAGCGAAACTATGGAAATTGATTGGGTTCGTGCTCAGGACTACACAGGTGAACCTGATATCTATGTCCATCCAAATGCATGGTATCGTATTGTTAACCGAAACTCGAATAAATCACTCGATATTGAAGGACCTTCTGCAAGCGACGGAACGAATATACACCAGTGGACTTCCCTTAATCAGCACAGCCAACAATGGAAATTTACTCCATCAGGATCTGGCTCCTTTCGCATTATTTCTCGATACAGCAATAAGGCGATCGATGTCACTGCCGCTTCTTGGGAAAATGGAGCCAACATACAATTGTACAGCCAAAATGGGACCCACGCACAGGATTGGTGGCTACAACAAACCGATAGTGGCTACTATAAAATTGTGAGCCGAGAAACAGGCAAAGTGTTGGATATTTCTGAATATTCAACTCAAAATGGAGGCAACCTTCAGCAGTGGTCTTTTACTGACTCTAGCAATCAAGAGTGGCGTATTGAAGAAGTGGTTCCTCCACCAACTCCATCGAACCCTACTGGACTACAAACACACCTTTTAAGGGATCAAATCGCTGTCCACTGGAATGCAGTGAACAATGTGCAAGGTTATAAGGTAATGCGTTCAGATCGACCGATCGGACCCTTTACTGAAGTAGCCGCTTTATTAGAAAACCCTAGTTTTATCGATACAGATGTAGAATTTGGGAATCCTTATTACTACAAAGTCATTGCTATCAGTGGCTCTAGTCAAAGCCCCACTTCAGAACCAGTCACTAGTTTTTCAGGATTAGACGTTTTGTCAATTAATGCTGGTAGTTCTCAAGGAAGAAGAAATCAGGAATTCGCCAGAGACACAATTTCCACAAGTGGCTCTACTTCATCTTGGACGGGGAGCAATATCGACTTAAGTGAAATCCCGGGGGCGGCACCAGTTCAAGTCTATGAAGCAGAACGCTGGGGAAGCAACTTGATCTACGATCTCCCAAAATTAAGTCCAAATAAATTGTACCGAGTGCGATTACATTTTATTGAAAACTACTGGGAAGCTTCAAATCAACGACGATTTAATGTCTATTTAAATGGTGAACTGGTCGACTCTAATCTGGACATTTACTCAAAAGCTGGCGGAAAAAATAAGGCACTGATTCGTAGCTACGATACCCGAGCGAAAGAAAGTGGTAGCATTTTGCTGCAACTCACTGCACTGCAAGATAACGCAAGTATTGCAGGTATTGAGGTAATGGAATTGCCAGATCTGACAGCTCCAAAACTTTCAATAGAAAGTGATGCGACACAAGTCCTATTGAGCTGGCCTGCTCCCGAAAATGCTTTCCACCTCTACCACAAGACTACCCTCAAAAATACTGAAACCTGGGAAGCCGTTGTCGACGAAGCTAACATTCAAGACGATAGGCACAGAGTACAAGTGCCAATAGACGGTTTAAGTGAGGGCTACTATCGCTTGTCTTCTCCCTAAATTTAATTGTTAAAATTAACTTTTAGAGATTCAAAAAAGCAAATAAAGAAACGCCTAATCCTTTTTTTCTTCTTTGCTCTTATTGTATTCTTCTAGTTTTTTTTGGTAGTCTTCTTCGGACAAACTATGCCATCCGATACACTCTCCACTAGGGCTTCTTCCACATCCACAGCTCATAATAATTAATTTTTAAGGGTTAGAAAATTAAAATAATAAA
>CAJWEH010000069.1 GCA_913031135.1 uncultured Puniceicoccaceae bacterium
AGTATTTAAATGTAGTCAGCAATAATTTAATTTGAAACAATTGTCAGTTTGTTATTTTCTTTCAAAACATGTGCGTACAATTATACACAACGGCTAAAGATTCAGGAAAAAAACTCGAGTCCTGTGGTTTGCATTCATTCCATGGTTTGGGTTCAGTTTCGGAAGGAGCGGTTAATGTATCCGTTAACCCGAGCGTTCGATTTCAAAAATTTATGGGAATTGGTGGTGCCTTTACGGATGCAAGTGCAATTAATTTTTCAAGACTTTCAGAAAGCAAGCAAGAGGAGTTGCTAACTGCTTATTTTGATCCTGAAAAGGGAAATGCCTATCAGCTGGGGCGTATCCCAATCCATAGCTGCGATTTTTCAACTGAAAGCTATACCTACATAGATGAGGGCGATGCGGAGCTAAAAACCTTTTCAGTGTCAGTCGATCGATCCCATAAAATTCCCTTCATTAAGAAGGCAATAGCGCTTTCGGGTCGGGGGATTGCTCTAATCGCTTCACCCTGGAGTGCTCCTGCTTTTATGAAAACGAATAAGAGCATGCTCCAAGGAGGTAAACTGTTGCCAAAGTATTATGAGTCTTGGGCACTTTATTATACTAAATTCATCAAAGCGTATCGAGCTGAGGGTATTCCTATTTGGGGTATTACGATTCAGAATGAGCCGGCGGCAGTTCAGAGATGGGAGTCTATGAATTATACGGCTGAAGAAGAGCGCGATTTTTTAAAATATTATCTTGGACCAATCATGCGTAAAGAAGGACTTGAAGCTATTAAAATCATTGTTTGGGATCATAATAGAGATTTAGCCACCCATTGGGGGAATACTATTTTTGAAGATCCCGAATCTTCGCAGTATGCTTGGGGCTTGGGCTTTCATTGGTATGAAACTTGGGCAGGAGGGGATTCTATGCAATGTAATCTTGCTGCCTTAAAGGAATCATACCCAGATAAAGGTTTGATTTTTACAGAGGGCTGTCAGGAAGGCTTCTGTAACGATCGTATGAACGATTGGTCTTATGCCGAGCGATATGGAGAGGCAATGATTCGTGATTTTAATGTCGGTACGGTTGGTTGGTGTGATTGGAATTTATTATTAGACCACAGCGGGGGACCAAATCATGTGGGTAATTTTTGTTTTTCGCCGATTCATGCCGATCTCAATGCAGATGAGTTGATCTATTTGCCGAGTTATTATTACATAGGGCATTTTTCTAGATTCATACCAGTTGGATCAATGCGAGTGAGTTCAACAAGTAATCGTAGCTATATTTTAACGACTTCTTTCATCAGTCCTAACAACGAAGTGATTACCGTTATCATGAATAAAAGTGATGAAAGTGTGAAATGTACTGTAGTGGTTGGTAGTAAACAGCTTCGATTAGTCCTGCCAGCGCGTTCTATTCAAACGCTTATTAATTCAATTTAAATTAATGAACATTCACTTTTCTGAGTTCATAACGACCCAGTTCTCGATTTTGCGATAAAATGATCACCTGTTTCAAGGTATTGGGTAAATACCAAAGGGTAGAAACAAAATGGTCTAGTTGTCCATTTAAAGGTCCTGCAAATTTAACGACTCCACTAAAAGGTGCGGCTTCATCATCTGTATCAATAAGTTGGACAAATTTAGTGTTTTTGGGAGGGAATCGCACCACTTTTTCTCCAAACTTAGCCATAATCGGTTTTGTGCATGAATTAATGACAAGCAAACTTCCACCTGGGAATGACTTAGGAGAGCAATCAATAAATTTGTGTTTTAGAATGTTCTCGTTCTCAGGATCATTTCTTAGAAGTATTAAGGTGTCTTGGGATTGACCAGAAAAATTCATTGAAAGAACGGGGGATACTTCTGCACCATTAAGCGGGTATTTTTCGTAGAGTTTGACCACATTGTTTGTGGGAACTTCAAACTTAGGAGAGGCATGCTTTTTGTTGATCGGTACTTTGATCACTTCGCTAGCTTCGAAATCAAACATTTCTAATTCGCTGTACTGCGCGATATCACTCAATGCTAAAACTCTGAACTCTTTTGCATTAAGCGTGCAGTGCGCGGAAAAAAGAAATAAGATACACAAGCTATATTTTATACTGTTTCGTTTCATAATTATACTTCGTCTTCATTAAGCCATCTAAAGCCTACAATTTCAAATTTTCTACCAAGATTCTCTATGAGTTGATTGGAACTTGTTTCCCAGGGTAGTAGTTTTTCTGAGCTTTTTACAAAATCTATTTTACGCTGCACAATTGCTTCACACCAAGCTTTTGCCACAATTTTATTATCTTTCACAACATCGCCATAGGCTCGGATAGTGAAAGTGTCGGAGCGTGCAGAAAGAATGGGTGCGAGTGGTCTGAGTAGAGTTGATTGGTTGATGTAACCAGGTAAGCCTTCATTTGCATCGCCTTCGAAAACTTCGATTGAATCAAAGTCAGTACCTGCTAACCATGATTTTGCAGGAGGGCTACTGAAGAATCTGTTTTTAAGAGCGATATCGACGGAACGTTCATTAGATTCATAGTTGATCTTTGACTTATCAATTGCTAACTGAATGGCACCTTTTTCATTGTAGGGTCTTCTTGTAGAAATTTCACGATTAATAAATTCTGATAAACTTAAAAATGGTCCACGTATTTTAACTTGTTTGACAATCTCTTCCGCTAAGGAGCGAATTTGGTAGTCTTTCAAAGATCTAAAGTGTGACCATGATCTTAAGGTAATATCATCAATGTTGCCACCTGTACTTTCAAGGGATTTGTGAGCGGGAAGCGCTTGGCTTAAAACAGGCGTGTAGTTTTCGCTGTTCTCATCAAAATCTATATTTTTTCTTTCGTGGTCTTTAAAAAGTACTTGAGCGCCTCTCAATGAGGCGAGTTGGGCAGCCCAAGCATCGACAGAGGTTGAATTGATATTGAAGGCACCATCGACATTGATGAAGGCAGCTATTTTTTCAAAAATTGAAATCGGTGAAGGATTTGCAACTCCTAGTTCATCTCTAGCTTCATCTAAACTCATAGAATTTGGTAAAGCAAATTTGTAATTTTTGTTGGGAAGGAAATCCTTGTTTTCTACCCAATCACTGAGAGAATCCGTAATGGATTTCATTTCATTAATAAAAGGACCCTCTGGATAAGCTAATCCAGTCAAGTAGTAGGAATCAAATAATAGATTATTTAAAACAAATGAACGATCAACTGCATGACCCTCATAGTCTGAATCGGGGTCAATGATGGATGACAAAGGAATATGAGGGTGAGCATAGCTGTTGCCTACAGCATTATTAAAGACAGGAGCGGATTTTCTTTCTTGCTTACCTGGGAACATCAAATCTACGCCTCTATTCGCGCTTCCCCAAAGCCAGCCATGTCGGCCACCCTCGGTGAGATCGTAGCTTTCCCAAAACACTCGATCCTGTTTTTCGCCTCCACCCACATCTTTTCTCCCATAGTAGTAGGAGAAATGATCATAATCTCTACCAAGGGGAGCGTGATCAAATTGACATAAAGATAGTAGAGGAGAAACTGGGATTTCCTTAGCAATACTAGAACGAATTGACTCCTCATTGGGTTGTCCAATATTTGTTTTGAGTAATATTTTATTAGTGTAGGGATCGATATTTACTAATTGACCAGGATTTTCTCTGGTTGCGTAGAATCTAAAGGGACTCAACGCAAGGGTTGTGTCAGAGGGGTCATAATCATAATAGTACGTATTGGTAGGGTCCACCCACAAGGCGTGTTTTCCAAGGGTGCCCGATTCACTAAAGCATCGAATATCTAAGTTTAAAACAAGGACATCATTTTCATTATTGAATAAACCTGTGAAGTATCTTCCATCGTATAATTTAGAAAGATCATTAAAGTTAAAAAAGGCTTCCGTTTTATGGTGTGGTTGCAAATTTCGGCTTTCTTCTGAAGCCATATTCATTGCTCCAATGAGTCTCTTATTGTGTGTTGGAGTCCCAGCGTAGGTATATCTAGGGTTTCTATCTCTGAACCCAGCTCCTAAAGAGGTACGAATTTGGAAATCAAAAGCGTTCGGTTTGTTTTCTGTGGCTAGGTTGATCCTGAAAGTGCCCGGTTTCGCTTCCTTTTTAATGGCCCATTTATTCTCTGTGATAGGAGCATATTCTGCATCGTTGATATAATTTTCGGTTCTGTCATTTATAAATCTATTAATTTCGGGTTTATTCGTAATCGGCGAGAAATACCCGATGAAATTGGCTATCTCATTTTGATTGACTCCTACATTATACATCTCAACCCAATTAGCCAATAATCCTCCGCCAACTCGGCTGTCATAATCTTCCAAATTTTCTAATGCTTGCCTGTCTTCAGATGAAATCCCATTCTCTAATCTCTCTTGGTATGATCCCGGCACAGCATGGAGCTTTTCATTAATCCTTGATCCCCATGTGTTTTCGGCGCCTCCGGCAAAGAAAAGCATTTTCTCATAGTCTGCTACTCCAGGTATTGAGCCATTTATGGTGGCTGGTCTGACGACTTGAAGAGAAAATTCTCCAGGCATAATAGTGATTTTTTGAGGGCTATTTGTAACCTCTTTCATTCTATTTTGAGGAGAAGCGAATATAGCGGCAATTTCATCTCCACCACCAAATTGAAAAACTCTATCATCTCGCATATCTATAGGAGTATCACTCTGAAATCTTTGTAGAGTCGGGTCATCATCAAGTGTACCCACTTCAACGCTCATTTCAATATCTGGAGGGGTGAAGAAGACTTCCAAACTGCCCCTATTTTGGGGGTGATCGTCCATAACAATGGGCACACTGTAGGGATTCCAAAAATAAAAGAAAGGGGTCATCATTACGTAAAATATATCATGGTTACTCTCTCCATTAAAGGGGCGATCTCTGACGCGCTTTCTGCCTCTACGGTCATAGTACACTTCTGGTTCTAAGTGTCTGCCATCAAAAGAGTTACTTCCTTTCCAAAGGGAAAAGACCATCTGGGCTTTCGCTAATACTGGTAACGGCAAATCATTGTATCTTATGTCACCAGGATTCCCGATTTTAGGGTCTGCTTCTTCCCAAAAATCGACGGTATTGATGTAGTAAAAATTATTTTCTACCGTTAATTTTTTATACATATTATGGTATCTATAGGCATAATTCCAAATTGGACCAATTGCATTATCCAAATAAAACATGGGTTGCTCGTGGTATTCTGGGGGAAGCTCTTCAAGTGAAAAAAGAAGACTTAAGTCTTTTTTTAATCCTCCATTTTTAGGGTCGATTAAGAGTCCTGAACTGTAGAGTGATAGGTCATGAAAGTTTTTCCTGAATGCGTTTGGCTGAATTCCTATTTTCTGCAAAGCAAGCTCGGCTGTCTTAAGCGAAATCAGCTTATTATCTAAGGCTTGCATATCAACGCCCTCAAAGGCTTCGTCAACAGCACTGATGTTTGAATGAGACATAACAGTGGTGCTTTGAATTTTTTCGAGATCTGATTTTGCATCTGTTAGTCTGGCTGGTTCAACTTTGGCTTTCACTCCTTCGTCTCCGACCCAGTAAGCATAATTGCCAGTTTCATTGTTTTTGTTATCAAATAGTTTTTGTTTTGGGACATAGACTTTTTCGGAACGTTCAGCTTCAATTCCTAAAGATCCGTTCCCGACTAGAATCACACTGTTTTTGGAATTAATATCGAATGTTCTAGCATAGTTGAGGATTTCTTCTTTATCTAAGTTTGTATCGTTTGGTAGAGAGACGAGCCAATTTCTGAAAACATCGGGCTTTCCATCAGAATAGTTGGAATAATTTGAAACGATTGGAAGAGGGAAATACTCTTTGGTGTGAGGTTCTGCACTATTCCAAACACCAGTCCAGTTAGG
This sequence comes from uncultured Puniceicoccaceae bacterium, assembly GCA_913031135.1. Taxonomy (GTDB): domain Bacteria; phylum Verrucomicrobiota; class Verrucomicrobiia; order Opitutales; family Coraliomargaritaceae. Next base: position 5,859 of record CAJWEH010000069.1, read on the forward strand.
TTGGGCAATACCTTCAATTGCCTCAGTCTCTGGTTCTGTGTCTAAGATGGCAGCGGTTGCAGAGATTCTTTTATCTGGCCCCATTTCGCTTTGTAGCTTACCAATTGCCATGTTCAAGGCAAGAAGCGCATTTTGCTTAGCCAATGACACTTCAGTCTGTGCAGAGGCAACGGCTGTATTGACTCGAACAAATGTTGATAAACTCAACATCAGGAGAACAACAAATGACATTAGACCGAGTGCTACTAAGAGTGCGAACCCAGATTTATGGTTCTTTCTAAAGGGTTTCTTAGGGATATGATTGTTAGCAATTGAATGCTTCATGTTAGAATAGTAAAGGTATGAATTAAGAAAAAATATT
>CAJWEH010000070.1 GCA_913031135.1 uncultured Puniceicoccaceae bacterium
GGTAGCTCCTATTCCTGAATTTGGAACTGAGACCCTCCAAGAAGCGGAAAATTTTTTAGAGTCGGTTATTTTGGAGGATTTTAAATCACTTCAAGAGTTAGAAGTACCCCAAGCACTCCCTTGTTGTTCATTTGCATTGAGTTCAGTTATCAGTCAGATATTGGAAAGTCCGAATTCCTGTAAGAAACAAAGTTATTCAGTTGCAGGGTTACTTCCTTCGAGCCCAAAAATGTTGTCGGTATTTAAAGAAAAATCTAAAAAGGGATTTTCTGTTTTTAAATGGAAAATTGGCGTGAATGATTTTGAAGAGGAGTCGGCATTGTTTGAAGAGCTTTTAGAGAGTAGTGTTTTTGGTCAGAAATTCCGCTTAGATGCGAATGCTTCAATGAGTGAACAGGAGTTGCTTCGCTGGTTGCAGTTTAGCCAAGCTTTTAAGGCAAGGATTGATTTTTTTGAGCAGCCACTTCCAGTTGGATCGGAATCCATTATGGCTGATTTGTCGGAGCGTTTTAACATTCCGATTGCCTTGGATGAATCATTAAATGGACAGAAGGGCTCAATTTGGCTCTCCCCGAATCAATGGCGTGGACCGCTAGTTGTTAAGCCTTGTTTATTAGGCTCAGTCGATACGCAATTCGAGAATTATCAAAAGATTTCAGATCAATTGGTTTTTTCTTCAGCTTTTGAAACGAGTGTTGGTTTGAACCAATGTTTGGTTCTGAAATCTAAATTAAAGCCAAATGATTTTGCCCTCGGTTTCGATACGCGTGAAGTCTTTGAGGATCGTTACGGAGAACGGCTATCAGAGCCAGAAATCAACACTTCTGTAATCAGGGAGAGCGTTCAGCGTTTCATTGAAAATGGATTTTAGTCTTAAAACATTTAGGGAAGATTTTATTATGGGTGTTTCACCTGAAAACATCCAAGCGACTCTGAAGGATCTCTATGAAGAGTTGTCTCATTTAGAGGCTTCGGTTTATGATCGCGGCGTTTTAATTGCTGAGCGTGATCCAATTCAGTTCACTCTTTGCTTTTTAGTGTGTTTAGAAAAGAAGATTCCTGTGATCTTAGGGAATCCATATTGGAGTGTATCTGAGTGGCGTTCATTCGATAAGCAATTTGCCCCAGCTATGAGTTATGGTCGGAGCCACAATGAAAATTGTACACAGGTTGAACGGTTAACAGTTCGAGATAAAGGGGTTGTGTTTATTCCTACAGGAGGGACGACTTCTGCACAATTAAAATTTGCCAAGCATCGATGGGCTAGTTTGAAAAGCCAGGCGGAAATGGTTCAATGCTACTTAAAGTATGAATCCATTAACGCTGTCTGTTGTTTGCCACTCTTTCATGTCAGTGGGCTCATGCAAGTGGTACGGTCTATCGTAAGTGGCGGGCAGATTTGTTTCGTTCTATTGGAGGATTTGCTGAAATTTGACTCGGGGGTTCGACTTAATACCTTTTGTATCTCCCTAGTTCCAACGCAATTGCAACGAATTTATGATGCAGATCCAGCTTTTGGATGCCTCAAAAATTTTAAGCGTATATTTTTAGGAGGAGCGCCCGCCAATGTTTTTATTTTGAAAAAGGCATTGGCAGAAGGTGTTCCTATTACTGTCTGTTATGGCATGACGGAAACAGCTGGTATGGTCGTTGTTCAAGAGGAGTTTGATCCTCCAGATGCTGGAGGTAAGCCTTTTCCTGATGTGATCATAACCCTTAATCAAGAAGACGCTATTCCTAAAGTGAACATCCAATCTCCAAGTCTTTTTGAAGGGTATCATGGAAGCCCTAATAGTGATTTAGAGAATGGATTTTTAACGAATGATATTGGATCCTTAACGGCATCTGGTTTGCTTAAAATTGAAGGGCGTGCGGATCAATTAATTGTAAGCGGTGGAGAAAAAATTGCGCCCTCAGAGGTGGAAACACTTATTCGAAGATTTGAATCCGTTTCGGATGTTCTTGTCGTCGGTGAGTTCTCTGAAGAGTGGGGGCAATCCGTAGTGGCTTTAGTGGTTCCAATGCAATCCGTTGCCTCATCATTTAAAACGGATTCTTTACATGGATTTTTGAAAAAACACTTAGCTAAATACAAGGTTCCTAAACGCTATATTCTTGTTAGTAAGCTCCCATTGCTAGAGAGCGGTAAAATTGACAAGCATTCTTTAGCATTATTGTTAAAGCATTAAGAGCAGGCTTAAAATGTTACTTGATTGTCACTTCTTTCCGTGAGTTTCAGTTGACAGTTTAAAATTGGAATCTATAAATTCTGTTCTCAGATGAATGTTCATTTTGACTGTAAGATTTTAGTTTTAAATCGCCTTTGGCAGGCAGTCAACATCGTCGGTGTGCAAAGAGGCTTTAGTCTTTTATTACAGGATAATGCACAGGCAATCTACACGCGGGATAATAGTTTTCGTTTAATGAATTCTGGGGAGTGGTTAGGCCTTTCGAAGGAAAAGACAGAGGAGACTCCTTCAGATACAGAGGATTATATTCAGACGGTTCGGTTAAAAATTTTGATCCCTAAAGTGCTGTTACTCCGTTCGTATTCCCAAGTTCCCTCGTATGAAGTGAAGTTTAATCGAGAGAACTTATTTGAGCGCGATCATTATAAATGCCAATATTGCGGGAATCAAATGGAGGAGTCTCAGCTCAATATGGATCATGTAATTCCTCGGGACCAAGGAGGGAAAACCTCTTGGGAGAATATTGTAACAGCGTGTATTCAATGTAATTCAAAAAAAGCGAACCGCTTGCCGCATCAGGCAAAAATGCATTTGATTAAAAAACCAGAGCGTCCTCGTTGGAGACCGTTTGTTAGTTCATTGATTGGGCAAAATTACGAACGTGATTGGGATCATTTTCTGAATTTAAAAAAAACAGCTCTTTAAATATTTATCTTGTCAGTTTGGCGGATAGGTTTTGATTAATGAAATGGAAATTTGTTGTATAGGAGCAGGATACGTTGGTGGTCCGACTATGGCTGTGATCGCTCAAAAGTGTCCCCATATCAAAGTGACAGTTGTTGATATAAACGAAGCTCGAATCAATCAATGGAACTCGGACCAGTTGCCCGTCTATGAGCCAGGCTTAAATGATGTTGTGGAAGAATGTCGTGGTCGAAACTTGTTTTTTTCTACGGATGTGGAATCCGCTATATTAAATTCAGAGATTATTTTTCTTTCGGTTAATACTCCAACAAAGACATTTGGGCTTGGAGCTGGAAGGGCTGCTGATTTACGCTTTGTTGAAAAGTGCTCTCGAACGATTGCAGAAATTGCTCAGGGGGATAAGATTGTTGTTGAAAAATCGACTCTGCCTGTTCGAACGGCAGAATCGATCAAAAGAATTTTGACCGCAAATTCAAATGGGCGAAATTTTCAAATTTTATCCAATCCAGAGTTTCTTGCCGAAGGGACGGCTATAAGTGATCTTGAGACGCCTGATCGAGTGTTAATTGGTGGAGACCCTACTGAAGAAGGACAAGAAGCACTTAACAAACTCGTTGAAATTTATGCAAATTGGGTCCCAACAGAAAAAATTATAACGACCAACTTATGGTCTTCTGAATTATCAAAGCTGACAGCCAATGCATTTTTAGCCCAAAGAATCTCATCAATTAATTCAATCTCGGCTCTTTGTGAAGCTACCGGTGCGAATGTTGATGAGGTGGCGCATGCCATTGGTACGGACAAACGAATCGGACCAAAATTTTTAAAAGCATCGGTAGGCTTTGGTGGGTCATGTTTTCAAAAAGATATTTTAAATTTGGTTTATCTCTGTGAGCATTTCGGACTTCCAGAAGTTGCTAACTATTGGAATTCTGTGATTGAAATGAATGATTATCAGAAGCACCGCTTTTCACAGAGGGTACTAACCGAGTTATTCAACACCGTGACGGATAAGAAAATAGCACTTTTGGGATTTGCGTTTAAAAAGGACACAAATGACACTCGTGAGTCTGCAGCTATATACGTGGCTAAAGACTTGCTCGAAGAAAATGCCCAACTAGCTATTTATGATCCGAAAGTTCAATCAGAGCAAATTCGTAAAGACCTTGGAGTCTCGGTTGATGACGAACGAGTTCAGGTTTGCAACAGTGCATATGAGGCATCCAAAGAGGCTTATGCGGTTTTAATTCTAACTGAGTGGGATGAATTTAAGGATTTAGATTTCGAAGCTATTTATAAAGAAATGCATCAGCCCGCCTTTTTGTTTGATGGGCGAAATATTTTAGATATTCCAATGCTTCGTAAGATCGGTTTTGAGGCTCATGGAATAGGACAAGGATAACATTATGATTATTGAACCAAAAATTAGAGGTTTTGTTTGCATCACAGCGCACCCTGAAGGCTGTGCCAAAAAAGTTCAAAAAGAGATTGAAGTTGCTAAAGCGACTCAAGTGAATGGTGGGCCTAAGAAAGTGTTAGTGATTGGCTCTTCTACAGGTTATGGCTTATCTTCAAGAGTTACCGCAGCCTTTTCTTGTGGAGCTGATACTTTGGGTGTCTTTTTTGAAAGGCCGTCTTCAAATGGCAAACCTGCTAGTGCGGGTTGGTACAATACCGTAGCATTTGAAAATGCGGCATTGGAATCAGGGTTGTATGCCAAAAGTATCAATGGGGATGCTTTTTCGGATGATGTGAAAGCAACCGTGGTTGAAACAATCAAAAAAGATTGGGGGCAGGTCGATTGTGTGATTTACAGTCTCGCATCGCCTCGAAGAACAGACCCTAAAACAGGAGAAACATTCAAATCTTGCTTAAAGCCAATAGGCTCAGAATTTAAAAATAGAAGTTTAGATACAAATAAGGGAGAAATTCTTGATGTGTCTATTCAGCCTGCTAGTGATGAGGATATCCAAAACACAGTTAAAGTTATGGGAGGAGAAGATTGGGAGCTTTGGATGGATGCTTTGTCGGAGGCAGGAGTTTTAGCTAGTGAAGCGAAAACCGTTGCTTACTCTTACATTGGCCCAGAAGTAACTTGGCCTGTTTATAAAAATGGCACGATTGGTACTGCAAAATTGGATGTAGAAAGAGCGGCTAAGGCGATTCAAGAGAGGCATCAGTTAGAGGCATTTGTTTCTGTAAATAAGGCGGTCGTTACGCAGGCCAGTTCTGCGATTCCAGTTGTACCGCTATATATTTCGATTCTTTTTAAGGAGATGGTTGTTAAAGGCACTCATGAAGGGTGCATTGAACAGATCGTACGCCTCTTTAAAGATCGGCTTTATGAAGGAGCGTTACAACTTGATTCAGAAGGTCGCATCCGAATTGATGATTGGGAAATGAATCCTGAAGTTCAGGAAGCAGTGGCACAGGTATGGCCTAAAATTACCAATGAAAATCTCAGAGAGCTTTCAGACTTCGATCGCTATCAAAAAGAATTTTTAGAGTTATTTGGCTTTGGTGTCGAAGGCGTCAATTACTCAGAATCCGTTGAAGTGGAGCGTGCAATTCCAGGGCTAATCGCCTAGTCGGCTAGTCCTTAAAAAGGAGGCTCCTCATCTAAAATCACTTCGCTTGTGTCAGAAGCAGTTTGCTCAGATGCTTTATTTTCATTTGAACTGCCACCTGCTCCCTCAATCTTCCAAGCATTTAAATTAACAAAGTGCTTACCGTTCCATTCTCGGCAGGCTATATCGAAGAAGACGGTTACGGTATCGCCTGCTTTAAGATGGCTGAGTAATTCAATTCGATCTTTCAAACAACCAAATAGGATATCTTGAGGATATTTATCGTTTTCAGTCGTTAGTAAAAATTCTCTCTTTTTGAAATCGTTTGCGAATGTTTGGACTTCAAATATTTCTTTTATGGTTCCTTTAATATCAAATGGCATAATTAATCATAATGAACAGTTATTCAAAAAGGCGCAATCCGCGAATTAGACAAATTTAAAATATTAGAAAGAACATTGACACATAAATTATTTTTGTTGAGGTTACGACTCTTCTTCGGGGAGTAGCGCAGTCTGGTAGCGCATCTGGTTTGGGACCAGAGGGTCGCAGGTTCGAATCCTGTCTCCCCGACCATTTTTA
>CAJWEH010000071.1 GCA_913031135.1 uncultured Puniceicoccaceae bacterium
GAAGAACTTTATAATATTAAAAAAGACCCTCGAGAATGGTATAACGTTGCTAACAAATACTCCATTTTGACCCAAAAATTTAAAAGTGATTTAGAAACAACACTTAAGCAAAAACTTTTTACCCTTAAAAAATAAGATCATCATGAATTTATTTAAAAGAGCATTACTAATCTTATTTGTTTTTGGATTGTTATTACCAATTTATGGACAACTGCCCCAAAACCCAAATATTGTTCTAATCGTTTGTGATGATTTAAATGATTTTGAAGGATTTTTTAACAGTTATCCACAGAGCCAAACGCCTAATATAGATCAATTAGCGGCAGAAGGTGTTATCTTTTCAAATGCTCATAGTAATGCTCCTATATGCGGTCCTAGTAGAAGCTCATTCATGACAGGAATTTATCCCCACAATTCAAGCAACTATGGTTTTGAAAATTGGTATAATCAGACAAGAAGTGGATACACAATTAATTCTATCTTAGAAAATTCAAAAACATTGATGCAATACCTAAAGGATAATGGCTATGAAACCTACAGGGCAGGTAAGATAATGCATCATGATTTAGATGCCTCTGAAACGAGTGAATGGACCGAAACAGGCCCTTCGGCTTGGCCTGGTCCAGTTCCCTATGATTCATCTGCAGGGAATACAGTTTGTCACCAGTCTGTACCCAATACTTTTTTTGAAGGGGCAGGCAATCTGAATAGCTTATTTGCTCCGCTTTCCAATATCCCAATTGTGAATGGACAATCGGGTTGGTGGACTGCTGGATGGCAATCAGCAGGAGCCTTTAATTATGTTAATGATGATGACAGGGATGACCTCCAAGATGAAAAAATGAGGAAATGGGCTGTTGATGATGTCATTAATACTTTGGCCCAATCAGACCCTACTGGAGAAAACGAAAAATTCTTTTTAGCGATTGGATTTCATAGACCGCATACTCCTCTAGTTGTACCCCAAAAGTATTTTGATCGCTTTCCTATTGAATCAATAGAGTTACCAGAACGTATTGAAAATGATATTGAAGATTGTTTCTTTGATAATAATTTTCACCAAAATACCTCAACCCGTTTAGTTTACAAAGCTATGGTAGATTCCGTAAACGAAGCCTCTGTTGATGGAACTGTTTACGCAACAAAAGAAGCATTCATTAAGGCCTATTTGCAAGCCTACTTAGCTTGTGTCAATTTTGTAGATGAGCAAGTAGGAGCTGTTATTGATGCAATTGACGCAAGCCCTTACGCCGACAATACAATTATAATTTTTACCAGTGATCATGGTTATGAATTTGGCGAAAAAGAAGTCATGTCGAAAAATACTCTTTGGGCCAATAGTACCCATGTTCCTTTTATTATTAGAGCCCCAAATAATACGGCTAACCAAGGAAAAATTGTTAGCCATCCTACTAGCCTAATTGACCTATATCCTACTGTAAGAGAACTATGCGGACTTACAACTGACACAAAAAAGAACTCAAATGGAAGAGATCTTGATGGTTACAGTTTGGTTCCATTTTTACTTGATCCAGATATCGCCCAGTGGAATGGTCCAAGCCATGCTCTGTCCATGGTTAGTGGAGATTCAAGCGATGATCCTAATAATAAGAGTTTTAGTGTGGTATCAGAAAATTGGAGGTATATTTTATACCAAAATGGCGATGAGGAACTTTACAATATTTCTAATGATCCTAATGAATTCAATAACCTTATTAACGCTAACTCAGCTGAAGTTTTAGAAAATTACCAAAGCCTTCAAATGGCCTTATTTGATTTTGTCCCTGAGTTGAAAAATAAATCTTCCAATCTTTTAATGAACGGTGGATTTGAATCCCTTAGAAATGGGACTTCACCAGATAGCAATGATAAAGGTAGCTGGGATGATTCCGGTTGGTATACTTTCAATAACACCTACCCAAGTAATTTAAGTGAAGGGAATTCATATTCCTTCAATCGAGATAACATTCATAAAAAAGAAGGCTCATACTCCCTTAGTTTTTCTCAGACTTGGGACAATGGAGTTGTTGTTCAAGACATGAAACATCGATTTAAGAGCGGTACTGTTTATCATGCCTCTTTTTGGATGATGAGCTTAATCGAAGATAATCCAAATAGTAACAATAGTTTAATTGATATAGAGATTTGGACGAGTCCGACAAAAGAAGGAAGTTATACCTATCAAGGTACGATTATCTCAAATGCCGAAAATTCAACAGAAAATGCGTGGCAGCAATTTCAAGGAAGTTTCGATACCAGTGGATTCGGCGCATACGATGAGTATTATATGCAACTTAGGATAAATAAAAAAAATGGGGGCGTGATTCATGAAATACATGTAGATAACGTCATCCTTAAAGAATTCCCAAATAATTCCTACAAGGCTTGGGCAATAGCGAATAATCTATACGAAAACTCAGCATATTCTGATTTTGATAAAGACCAAGAAAGTAACCTTAATGAATTTATATTTGCTGGTAATCCACTGAATGCCGAAGAAAAAGCGAAACAAATAAGCATTGTTTCCGAAAGCAATAGCAATCAGATAACCTATACACGTAGAAGTAATCTAAACTCAACGGTGAATCTTTTATCAACGGATTCATTAGCCAATCCTAATTGGGAAATTCATAACCCCATTTCATCGACTACCACATCCTTAACGGATAATAACTTCTCTGAGGTACAAGTCGAATTCAATGCGTCGGGAAATGCTCAATTCTTTAAGCTATCTGCGTCAGAGAACTGATTAAAAGATCGGCTTATACGATGTTTAATGAAGTGATAGTTTATCGATCAATCAAAGACTGTTGCCCCACTTTCTGATCCAGTACAGAGTGTGCTTAGGTCAATGTTGAAAGCTTTTTTATAGGCCAATGATATTTCATTTTTTAATTCAGTGGACAAAGTATTCTTTGCCATGACAACAACAGCTCCGCCAAAACCCCCTCCAGTTAAACGAGCTCCGTAGATCGATTCACTTCCTTTAATGTAGTTGATGATAAAATCTAACTCTTTAGTGCTATTTTCAAAATTTAAACGAGAACTTTCGTGAGATTCATACATTAACTTTCCTGCTAATTTGTAATCATTCTCTTCAATCGCTTTGGAGAGCTTTGAGACTCTTTCATGCTCACCAACGATATGCAATGCTCTACGATAAAGCATATCACTCAGCTCAGGTTTGCACACTTCAAGCATATCGTAATCAACTTGTGTCAGATTTTTGATTTGAGGAAACTTATTCTGGCAGACTTTCAAAGCCAGATGACACTCCTTAAATCGCTCTGCATAGAGTGAATCAACTAGAGAATGTTTCAGATTGGTATTCAATATCCAAAAATGTATATCACTTTGATTCTTAGAAAAAGGAATGAGGTCAAAGGCTTCATTTGTGCAATCAATTTTAACCAAATGGCCACTTTGTCCAAAGGCTGATACACCCTGATCTAAAATGCCACAAGGAACACCCACAAAGTCATTTTCCGCCTTTCGGCATAATTGAACTAAGTCATGTTTTTCTAAATTCAATTCAAGAGAATGATTTAAGAGGACAGCAAGTCCAAGCTCAACAGCTGCACTACTACTTAAGCCAGCCCCAATCGGTAAATCGCTTACAATAGCAAGATCATATCCATTGTCTATTGGGTAGCCTGCATCCTGAAAAACTTTAGTAACGCCAAGGGGGTAATTGGCCCATGAACTTTCGTTTTCAAGACGATGAATGTTAGCAAGGTTTGACTGCACAGATGATTCGTTTGCACTGATTAAATTAATCGCATCATCATCTCGTCTTCTAAACGCCATCGTGACCCCTTCATTTATCGCTAAGCCAATGACATCACCTCCATTGTAATCTGTGTGATTGCCGATAAATTCAATTCTGCCTGGAGCAAAAGAATACAAATCGGGAGATGCGTTGAAGGTTTCAGTGAATAAATTTTTTGCGGCACTTTTTTTCTCCATAATTAAATGAATAGAATGATTAGATAATCCAGATATTGGTAAATTAGATTTTTTTTAGTTAACAGGTAGCAAGCTCAATCAATCATTTCTGATTTCAGAGTGAAAGAATCTGTGCGAAATGGCGTTAAAGGTAACAATGTAGAACCAGTTTGACCATAAAGATTACAAATAGGGTTATTGGCCCAAGCATAACGCACAGCCACTGGATCATTTATACCATCAGCCCAGACTTTAATTTTTGATCCGTTAATAATTCCTGCTTGAGCATTCACAAAAACTTCATCGACTCCGCATACTGTGAACCCTTTTAGTTCGTTGCTATCCAAAGAATAAAGCTGTTCCCCAATGTCATTAAAATCAAGAAGGATAAAACTATCTTTGATTTCCATACTGGCATAACTTGGATTTTTATAGGCAATGTCAAAATCGTAGTCTCGAGCTAGGGCAATCCTCGCTAGCCGATCAGCTACACCCTTTTTATTTCTAGGATGAATGTCTCGCCCTTCTCCTAAATCGATAATCACGGCTTGTCCTACATTGCCTAATCTATTTAGGGTAAGGGTTTGTGATTCTCTTAATTCAGCAAATAAGGATACTTCAGGTGGGTACATCGATTCGTCTAAATAATCAGCGATTTGAACCCAATAAAACGGGAAATCGCCCTGACCCCATTGTTTTCGCCAAGTTTCAATCATTTTAGGGAAAATATCTCGATAATCAAAGGCACGTTTTACATTACCTTCTCCTTGATACCAAATGACTCCTTTGATTCCATACCCTATAATCGGATGCAAGACCCCATTATAAAGATTAGCTGGCCTGTGCTGTCCTGTAAAAGGGTTAGCCTTTTTCCAAGGTTTACGTGGCTCAGGTAGACCTTTTTCCCTAGCCATCTTCAAGTGGGTACGCCATGAATTTATTTTTTGCTCATATTCATATGCAGCCTGATCAGGGTCAAAATCATTCATCACTTTTTCGAATTGTTTTATATAGGAACGTCCCGCTTCCAATGATCCTAATACATCTAACGGAATCCACGCTTCACACGTAGACCCGCCCCATGAATTATCAATTAAACCAATCGGAACATTGAGACTTTTGTGTAGTGTCTTGCCAAAGTAATAACCGATTGCTGAAAATTGCTTGGCTGATTCAGGGCGAACAGCCTGCCAATGACCTTCAAAATCATTTTGGGGTTCTTGCGATCCAAAATGGGGAATAGACAAAATCCGTATTTGAGGATAATTCGCTGATGGTAATTCCAAATCAGAATTGAAACTGTTCAGTAAGCTCCATTGCATGTTTGATTGCCCAGAACAAAGCCATACCTCCCCAAACAATACATTGTCTATGCTTATACTCTCATCAGCACTCTGAATAACCATTACTTGCCCTAGAGCATTTGCTGGTTTCGGCAAGAGGTTGATTTTCCAATAACCTTCTTGACTCGCAACCGTCGAATAGAAATCTCCCGCAAATGAAATATTGATTTCCGTATTACTATCGCTCCAACCCCATATTGGATTTACCTGATTTCTCTGTAATACCATACCTGAAGAAAAAATGGAGGGCACTTTTATATCAGGATAAAGCGAATTAAAAATACAAAAAAGAGATCCTAAAATTAAGAGATAACGCATAAACTTAAAGCACTTTAAAAGATAACTTTGTTTAAGTTAGAAATAGAATTCAATACCTATTATTAAATCTTTTAGTTTATTTT
>CAJWEH010000072.1 GCA_913031135.1 uncultured Puniceicoccaceae bacterium
TGATGCCGGGCCTGTAGCTCAGTGGTTAGAGCAGGGGACTCATAATCCCTTGGTCGTGGGTTCGAATCCCACCGGGCCCACCATCTTAAAGGCATCATTCTATGCTTACACAACAAACCTCATGGATCTGATCTTTGTTATTTGCTTGCTTGACACTTTTACACTCAACCGTTTTATCTCTCTTCTTCTAAATTTTCAAAATTCTGAATTATGAAACCTACCTATCGTCCATCTAAAATTAAAAGAGCTCGTAAATTCGGCTTTCGTGCGCGTAACGCTACTCGTGGTGGCCGTAAAATTTTGGCTGCGCGCCGAGCTAAAGGTCGTAAACGCTTAGCTGCTTAATCGAGTAGCACCTTCAATGGCTATCCCTCGCGATCTTCGTTTAAAAAAAAATAAAGATTTTCAGATTGTTAGAAAAGAGGGAGTTCGTCGTGTGTATCCATTCTTTATTACACAGTTGAAGTCGGAGTCCGATCGAGCGTGTCCCTCAAAGCCTTCTTTGGGAGTCGTTGCAGCTCGAAGAGTAGGAAACGCAGTGATTCGAAACCGAGGAAAACGAATCATTCGGAATCTATTCTTGAAGCACATTGATCTATTGCCTGCTGGAAGCCAGCTAGTAGTTGTTTTAAGAGTCGGTTTTGACAAAGAGACCTCAGCTCGTTTAGAAAAAGATTTTGTCAATGCCTGTAATTGGTTTAATAACAATAGAAAATAAGATAGCTGCTATGCCTTCCTTAATCACTCAATTATTTTTAAAACTAATCCTGTTTCTGTTAAAAGTGTATCGTTGGATACTCTCACCTTTGAAGTTGTTTCTTTTTGGATCGCTTTCATCTTGTCGATTTTATCCCAGTTGCTCGAGCTATGCGGAAGAAGCTTTTAAAGAATTTGGATTGATTAAAGGCTCTTATCTTACACTGTATCGATTACTTCGCTGTCATCCTTATTGCAAGGGTGGGTATGATCCAATTCCTTCATGTGATTGTAAGAAGCGTTAAAATATAGATTTTATAATGGACACAAAAAATACACTATTAGGAATATTTTTCTTTGCCGCTGGCATGTTGATGCTTTTTATGCAGTCTAAAAATTTAGATTCGACTTTAAGTGAGAGTGCGGATTCGCCTTCGCCTAGTGAAGCGGTACTTTCCTCTGATGCTAGCGCTTCTTTAGAAAACAGAGCTAGTTTAGATTCGGTTTTTGTGGAAGAGTCTGCATCTGAGACCGATCGTTTAATGACTGAGCCGACAGCTCAAATTGAGGAAGCGTCCTATATGCTTTCAAATGACTATATTCGGATTCAATTTACCAACCAAGGCGGGGCGATTCAGTTGGTACAGTTTTTGCAATCCAAGCGTGGTGGGTTAGATGATTATGAATTTAATCAAGATGGAATGTCGCCTGCTTTTGATTTAAATTTTGAAGAGGAGGGGCGAATAAAGTCCCTAAATGTGCGTTATGAGCTCGTGCAACACACAGATAATCGCATCGAATTTGTTTATGATAATGGGGATAATTTAAAAATCTTCAGAAGGTTTTCGATCAATGAGCCAGGTCAGGATCCCTATGTGATCAAGCATGAGACGGTTTTTAAAAATTCTGGCGATCAAAATATGAGCAGTAAAAAGCTCTATTTTAATATGGGCACGACCTTTGCGCTCAATGAAAAAGAGTTGCCGAATTATCTAACGGTAGGCACTTTTGATGGTAGTGATTCTAAATTCACTCCAGTGAATAAACTAACGAGCAATGGATTGTTCTCTGGTGGTAATGAGCAGACTTTAAATAAGACAATCAATCGTTTAGGACGCTTTGAATGGGTTGCACTGCAAAATCAATATTTTACAAGCCTGATCATGCCATCACGATCTATCCAAGAGGTATTGATTCGCTCCGTATATTCAGACAATCATCCTAAAGCGGGACTAACTAGTTATGTGTCTTTTGATTTAGATACTATTTTATCGAACGAGAGTCGGTCGATACAAACAGACTTTTATGTTGGACCTAAGGAATTTAAGAGGCTTCAAGTTTTGGGGGATTCTCAAGATAAAGTTATGCAGTTTGGCTGGTTTGGGTTTTTTAGTAAATTGCTACTCTTTTTTATGTCTTCGATTCATTCCTTTATTCCAAATTGGGGATGGTCTATTGTTGTTATGACAATTTTGATTAAGCTGATTTTCTGGCCACTTACAGCTAAAGCATCTGAGTCTCAGAAAGCAATGGCGAAGATTCAGGCACCGATGGCAGAATTGAAAAAGAAGTACGAGAATAATCCTCAGAAAATGCAGCAAGAAACTTTGAAATTATTCAAAGAAAATGGAGTGAATCCATTTGCTGGGTGCCTTCCAATTTTGATTCAGATGCCAATATTCTTAGGTCTTTTTTATATGTTAAGGTCTGCTGCAGAATTACGGTATGAATCGTTTTTATGGGTAACGGATTTATCACAAGCGGATACCGTTGCAGTCATAGCTGGATTCCCGATTAATCTATTTCCGATTTTGATGGGGATAACGATGTTTGCTCAAATGCAATTAACTCCTGTGTCTCCAACGGCGGACCCGCTTCAGCAAAAAATATTTAAATTCATGCCGTTTATTTTCTTGGTCTTCTTATATAACTTTTCTTCAGGCTTAGTTGTCTATTGGACGACTCAAAATATTCTGACTATTATTCAACAGAAAATGATTATGAGTAAGCCTGATCCAGTTAAAGTGAAAGATGGTGCTGTACAAAATGCTCGACCTATCAAGGCAAAAGTAAATAATCTTAAAAAGAAATAATCGAATTTTTTATATTTTAAAATGTCAGGACACAGTAAATGGGCTACAATCAAACGGCATAAAGCCGCTGTTGACGCTAAAAGGGGAAAAATTTTTAGTGTTATCAGTAAAGAATTAACACTTGCTGCTAGAGATGGTGGCGGTGATCCAGAGTTTAATCCTCGTTTAAGGACTTTGATACAGAAGGCAAAATCATCAAATATGCCGGCTGATAATGTTGACCGAGCCATTAAAAAAGGTACGGGTGAATTGCCTGGTGTGGTTTACGAAGAAAATTTGTATGAAGGCTACGCGGCTGGTGGTGTGGGTCTTATTGTTGAGGTAACGACCGATAATAAAAATCGTTCAGCGTCAGAAGTAAGAAGTACAATGAGTAAAAATGGTGGGAACCTAGCTGGCGTAGGCGCGGTATCGTTTCAATTTGATCGCAAAGGGCAATTCATTATCGAAGCGGAAAAAATCGATGAAGAAACATTAATGGAAATTGCTATCGAAGCGGGTGCTGAGGATATTAAAAATGAAGGAGATCACTTTGAAGTTATTTGCCCAATCGGAGACTATGATAAGGTCTCACAAGAATTGACTGCCAAAGAAGTGGAATTAGCATCTGCGGAATTGATGTATCTGCCGAATGTGCTTGTCCCAGTAGAGGATATAGAAACAGCTCGTAAAGTATTGCATCTCATTCAAGTTTTAGAGGATTTAGAAGATGTTAAGGCGGTACATTCCAATATGGAACTAGCTGAGGGGCTTGAATTAGAGGAATAGCTTGGCGCGCTTTTTAGTGCCTACTCATTATTTACTGACTGAGCAAAATGGATTTGAATGCGGCTAGTTACTTATCCAAACAAGCCATCATAAATCCCAAAGGCTCTGCGATTATCGTACCACCTAAAAACTCATTTTTAGGCAAAGTCCAAACTAAAGAACTCAGTTTTAGTGAGTTAGACGATAAAACGGGGGTATTAGCTTCGTATTTTAAAGCAATGGGCATACTAAAAGGCAGTCGTGTTCTTATGATGGTCAAGCCTGGATTTGATTTAATTCAGGTTGTGTTTGCCTTATTGAAGCTGGGAGCGATTCCAATTGTCATCGATCCTGGAATGGGGATGAGTCGTTTTTTTCAATCAGCGGCAGATGCTAAGGCTTCGTTTATTATTGGAGGACGCATCGCTATTTGTCTTTCAAAAGTCTATGCAAAAAATAAGAAGCATATCAAAAAGTTTATATCTGTAGATACTACTTTTAGAAAAGAGCTTCTGAATTTTAGAAATAAAGAAAAAGAAGAAGTCGTTCCTGTAAAAGGGGAGGATTTAGCTGCTATACTCTTCACTTCCGGTTCCACTGGACCTGCTAAAGGCGTATGCTACACGCATGGGATGTTTTCTGCGCAAATTGAGCTTATACAAAAGCAATATAAAATTGCTCCAGGTGAGGTCGACTTGCCCATGCTCCCAGTCTTTGCATTGTTTAATCCCGCATTTGGTACTTGTACGGTGGTGCCCGATATGAATCCGAGTCGTCCTGCTTCAGTGAATCCACGAAAGATCGTTACTAGTATTCTAGAAAATAAAGTGACATACTCGTTTGGATCGCCTGCGATTTGGTCAAAAATTGCATCCTATTGCGAAGCATTGAACATTCAAATGCCCTCTCTTAGGAGGGTCATGATGGCGGGTGCTCCTGCTCCACAATCGTTATTAATTCGTCTTAAAAAGTTTTTGCCAAATGGTGAAATTCATACCCCGTATGGAGCGACTGAAGCATTACCTGTTACCACAATATCTGCTTCCGAAATTTTCGAAAAACAGGTAGGGCTCTTTAATCATGGAAGAAAAGGTATTTGCGTTGGTCGAGCATTCCCAAGTGTGGGTATTAAAGTTATCCAAGTGGTTAATGAAGCGATCGAAACAATTGAAGCCATTCAGGAATGTGCCGTTGGGGAGGTTGGTGAAATCATCGTTACAGGGCCATCTG
Source organism: uncultured Puniceicoccaceae bacterium (assembly GCA_913031135.1). Taxonomy (GTDB): domain Bacteria; phylum Verrucomicrobiota; class Verrucomicrobiia; order Opitutales; family Coraliomargaritaceae. The sequence continues at coordinate 4,767 of CAJWEH010000072.1, forward strand.
TGACAAAGTTTTATGATGGATTAAAAGAGGCTACCGCTATTTCTAAAATTCATGATGGGAAGAACGTCTGGCACAGAATGGGTGATGTTGGTTGGATTGATGCAGATGGATTTCTTTGGTTTTGTGGAAGAAAAGTGGAGCGGGTAGTTGCTGGAAATAAGATTTTTGAAACAGTTTGCTGTGAGTCGGTTTTTAATCAAATGGAGTTTGTTGCTAGAAGTGCACTAGTAGCTATTGATAATAAGCCTTGTATTGTAATAGAGCCAGTAAAAGAAGCCTTTCCTAAGGATGATGCGGCAAATCAAGCGCTCAAGAAATTATTGAGGCAGCAGGCTCTGAGTGACCCAAATACTGAATTGATTAAAGACTTTTATTTTGAACAGTCTTTCCCAGTAGACGTACGCCACAATGCAAAAATCCATCGACTCAGTCTCGCCAAAAAATTGAGCATTTCTCAGTAAGTTCCGATACGATCGATTCTCAGCCTATTGATCGCTGTTATTTTTCTTTTGTTTTATTTGATCAGATAAAACGAGCATGAACATATTGCAGGCAAACCAAAAAGTTGTAGCAATCGGTACAGCTGCAAAACAAGCTTGAAGTTGTGCAATATTGGGATCTGGAGAAAAGGTAATAGGTTTCAAAATGATCGACATGAAAACGAATACTCCAAAGCTTAATACGATACCGAGTACAATTTGAGTTTTGCTTAAAAGTTTTTGATACTGAAGTTCTCCCATATTGCATACAGAAATTAGTTAAGATAGTCCTGTCAAAGCGAAACTGATAAAAGATTTCTAAAAATTAAGCACTTGAAATAAAATTAATAGTCTTCAAGTATAGCATTTTAATCTGATCGTAATGAACGCA
>CAJWEH010000073.1 GCA_913031135.1 uncultured Puniceicoccaceae bacterium
CCTCCCAAACCTGAAGAAATCGAACTCATCATAGATTCATTTTTTTCTTTAGCTTGCTGTGCTGCCTCTTGTATAGCTGCTAGTAACGCCTCTTGCACAAACTCTGCATCCTCCTTTAAAAAATCTGGGTCAATCGTGATACTTTTAAAATCACCTTGGCCTGTGATTTCAATTTCGATGGCACCGCCACCATTAGAAGTCTTAATCACTGTATCTGCAAGTGACGCCTGCATTTCTTGCATTTGTTTTTGCATTTTTTGTGCTTGTTTTAGTAATTTTCCTACGCCTGCCATATAATAAAGAGTTAAAAAGAGTTCATTTCAGTCAAGCTGAAAGCAAAAAATATCCTCATAATCCATTAAATATATTTTGGTAGCCTTGCCGAAAGGTTGGATATTTTAAATCAAGTATAGCCCGCAATTTGCGGTTCGAAATCTTTCTATTTTTAGGTTTTGAATTTCGATTTGAATGCCTAGTTGTCAAAAAAGAGGGATCAAATTTGGGTTTCATTATATTACGGTTCTTACAAATCCATTCTACAACCTTTTGTTTCTCTACTGGCTCATCATCAGTTAAATTATAGATTCCAGAGGAAATTAGATTGTGATTTAAGACTAACGTATCGAAGAGAGCTACAATATCCTCTACATAAATCATGTTCATAAAATGAGAAGGTTGCCCAGGAAGCATCCCGTTTCTTTGAATTTGATCCCATAAATAATGTCGGTCAGGGCCGTAAATACCCGAGAGTCTAAAGATATAATACTTTTTGAATAACGAACTATGATCTAATACGCACTGCTCAGCGCCTAATAGAATTGAGCCCGACGAATTGGGTAAGTTACATAGGTCAGTTGAATTTTCGTCGACCAAACTTAAATCATTTGATGCGTAAACAGATGTGCTACTTGTATAAACAAACTGTTCGATACGGTGATTTTTTGCCCATTTCATGATGGAATTTTGTCCTTCCAAGTACGAACGCTTATAACCATCAATGCCGCCGCCAGCAGAGCTAACGCAATTAATGACGACATCATAATTTCCTTTAACTAATGGATGCCAATCTTCAGATTCAAGTGAGCATTCAACAACCTCACACAAGCCAATTTCCCTTAGTTCATTTGCTTTGACTGAATTTCTAGTCAGCGCACCAACTAAATGTCCTCTCTCAATGAACGCTTTAGCTAATCGGCTTCCTAGATAGCCACACCCAAATATAAAAATGGAACGTGATTGGTTTTGGTTCATTATAAATTTAATCTGAGGCTTGTCTAATGATCGATAAACCTCATTTTAGAAATAATGAATCCTATCGACGCAGTTCGTAAATACTTAGTTACTTTACAAAATAATATAACAGAAAAAATTCAAGAAGAAGAATCAATTGAGTTCACTAAAGACATTTGGAAAAGGCGTGAAGGTGGCGGAGGTGAATCAAGGATTCTTGAAGGTGGTACGACATTTGAAAAGGCAGGTATTAATTTCTCAGAGGTCCTAGGCGACCATTTGCCAAAATCAGCGACAAACAATAGACCGCACCTAGAAGGAGCCAGTTTTAAGGCAATGGGTTTATCATTGGTATTTCATCCTAAAAATCCATTTGTTCCCACTACTCACATGAATCTTAGATTTTTTTTAGCGAATAAAAAAAATGAAGAGGCAATATGGTGGTTCGGAGGTGGCTATGACCTTACTCCATACTATGGTTTTCATGAAGATGTCATTCATTGGCATCAATGTGCAAAAAATGCCTGCGACCCATTTGGACGGAATCTATATCAACAATTCAAAACGCAATGTGATGAGTATTTTTATTTAAAGCATAGAGAGGAACCAAGGGGCGTTGGAGGTGTATTCTTTGATGATTATAACGATCAAAACTTTGAACATTCTTTTACGTTAACACAATCAATCGGTGATAGTTTTTTACCTGCTTATATACCTATATTAGAAAAAAGAAAAGAGACTCCCTACTCTGAAGAAAATAAGGCTTTCCAAATGTATCGACGGGGTCGTTATGTTGAATTTAATCTGATCTATGATCGCGGGACTCTTTTTGGACTTCAATCGAACGGACGTACTGAATCTATATTGATGTCACTACCGCCAACTGTGAATTGGAAATACGACTATAGACCGAACCCTAATACAAAAGAATCTGAACTCTATGAGCACTACTTGATTAAACGTAATTGGATTAAATGAAATAATATGAATGATTTTAATGGTAGAGATCGCTTCATAGCGGCAATGAATCAAAAAAAATATGGAAGACCTCCCGTTTGGCTCATGCGACAAGCTGGTAGATACTTACCGGAATACAGGGAACTCAAAGAAAAGTATGACTTTTTAACCCTTGTTAAAACCCCTGAATTAGCAACCGAAGTCACACTACAGCCACTGAAACGTTTCCCCTTAGATGCCGCTATAATTTTTTCTGACATATTGGTCATACCCGAAGCATTAGGGCAAGGTTACTATTTCCGAGATAAGGGAGGTATTTCTATGGAATACCCTATTAATTCTACAGCGGATGTTCACTGTTTAAATTCGGAAAATATAAGCGAAAAACTCTCCTATGTTTTTAAGGCTCTCACCTTAACAAGGAACGAAATTGGTAACGATACAGCACTTCTTGGATTTTCAGGATCTCCATGGACTTTAGCCTGTTATATGATTGAAGGCGGAAGCTCGAATGATTTCAAAAGAATAAAAAGGTTTATTCAAGAAGCTCCTGAGTCCTTTGAATTGCTAATGGAAAAATTAACTCAATCCATCAGCGATTATATTAACATGCAAATAGCATCGGGAGTAGATAGTATACAGATTTTTGATTCATGGGCTTCCTTATGTGACTCAAGCAACTACTATAACTTATCCCTGAAATGGATAAAAAGAATCATTTCAAATACAAATGATCAAGTGCCCATCATCTTGTACGCTAAGGGGATGCAACATTTAATTTCAGAGCAGATTAAAAGTGGCGCTAAAGCAATCAGTGTTGATTGGACAACTCCTCTTTCTGAAATTGGAAAGAGCGTTGAAAATAAATGTACGATACAAGGCAATCTAGATCCGCTTGTTTTAACCACGAACACGACGGAAGTTAAAAATGAAGTATCAAAAATCTTAGAAATGTCCAAAGACATTAATGGCTATATCTTTAACTTAGGCCATGGAATGGTTCCACAAGCAAAAATCGAGTGTGTCGAAGCATTATTAGAAACTATTAAGGATTTTAACTATGGCTAAAATAGGAATCATTGGGGCGGGCATCAAAGGACTCACGACTGCATATAAGCAGGAATTATTAGGCAATGAAGTCTTTTTATTTGAACAATCGGATCGCGTTGGCGGGGCTCTTGTCAGCAAACAACACGACTCTGGCTATTTAACAGAAGATGGTGCTCACACATTACTATTAAATTCAAGTGAATTAGAGCGATTCATTCACTCATTTGATAGCTTGAAATCGTCCTTTATAGAATCAAACCCCTTAACAAAAAATCGCTTCATATTAAAAAATAACAATCTTTATCCGATCCAGCCGACGCCTACTTCAGTGCTGACAAGCAAACTGCTTCCAATAAAAAGCCGGTTAAAAATCATATCTGAAATCTTCAAAAAACCAAAAATTAGAGATACTGATTTGTCTCTGAAAGATTTTTTCATTGAGCACTTTGGCGAAGCGTTCACTGACTATTTAATCAATCCATTCATCGCAGGCACCTATGCTGGTCAACCAAAATATCTATCGACTGAAAATACTTTTCCTAGCCTACTCAATTACGAAAGGCAATATGGCAGTATTTTGAAAGGTCTCATACGAAATAAATCTAGTTTTAAAAATAAAATAATAAGTTTCCAGAGTGGGTTATCGGAATTACCTATCGCAATTGCAGCTAAACTCACAAATAAGCCTATTCTAGAAAGTCAGATACTCGATATATCAAAGGAAAACAATGGATGGAAAATGTGCATTAAATCTAAGGAATTGCCTTCTAGCGATTGGTACTTTGATGAACTTTATTGTACGCTACCCGCTTTTAAAATTTCACAACTCCCTTTTGCTGATTGTATTAAAAAGGATTGCCCTAAATTTGAAAGCATTGATCACCCACCTGTATCCGTCCTTTCAGTAGGATACCATAAATCTGAAATCCAACACCCGTTAAATGGATTTGGTTATTTAATACCTGAAGTCGAAAATAAAAAACACCTAGGAGGTCTATTTACCTCTAAGATTTTTCCAAATAGAGCCCCGGAGAATCATGAGCTATTAACTTTCTTTATTGGTGGCTCGAGAAGTCCTGAATCTGCAAGCTCAGATACCGACAAATTGATTTATGAACTCGCACCCTCACTCTCCAAAATACTTGGCATAAACTCGAAACCGAGATTCATCTACCAACGTTTTTGGGGTCAGTCCATCCCTCAATACAATCTCGGGCATAGTCAGTTTTTAAATAGAATCACTGACTTTGAAAAAAAATATGAAAACTTCTTTTTTGTTGGAAACTACAAACAAGGGATTTCTTTGAGTCAGTCTATATTGTAACTACACAATATGGCTTCTATCGATTCATTTCAGAGCTTAGCCATTCTGATACACACATTTCTCGACGATCGTTTAGCAGTTCTTTGATTGTTTGGGAGGCTTTAAAAAAACGCTCTTCAACACCCTGATCAGATAATGATTTTAAGGCTTTGAGTATCTGCTCAGAATTAGCTGACTTTTGAATTAATTCAGGGTACAATTCTTCATCTAATATTAAATTAGCTAACCCAATAAATTTAACTTTCATCAAAAATTTAAGAATCCAATAATTTAAACTAGATAATGAATAGATAATGGTTCCAGGAACTCCAGACAATGCAATTGATAGGGACATAGTTCCAGAACTCATCAGTGCCATTCTACAATTTAAATGATCAAAATCATTACGTAACAAGTCAATGGATTCTGCAAGCGGCTTAGGGTAATCAATTATGATATCCTCCAAAGTAGCTTTAATCAAATTACTAGGATAGATAATACAAGCCCTCAATGAAGGGTCTAATTTCCGAAGTGCTTTAAAGGTATCTAAAATAATTGGACACAGTTTTTTAACGGACTTTTCTCGACTACCCGGAAGTAGAACAATGGGACCTTTAGGGTCCCGGGTAATTCTTAATGGATAATCATCCTTCGCAAAAGGATGTCCAACATAAGTTACAGGAAGAGAGGTATCTTCATAAAACTGTTTTTCAAAAGGCAATAAAGTTGCCAAAGAATTCAAATACTTTTCCATTTGGAAACGACGCTTTGCCTTCCACGCCCATATCTGAGGACTGACGTAATAATGTAATCGTATTGATCCCCCACCTTTTGCCGAAAGCTTTTTTTTATAAAGTTCTTTTGCTAATCTTAGATTAAAACCTGGGTAATCAATAAAACAAATGTGTTTGGGCGAGAACTCCTGTATCCAATCTAATACGTTCGCCAATAGTGTTTTAAAAAAAAGATAATTTTTTAAAACATCGGTAAACCCAAAAACCGAAAAGTTAACTAAGTTAAACAAAAGCGGAACACTCAAAGCTTCTATTTTTGCCCCCCCTATTCCAACTATAGATAAATTAGGATTATTGATTTT
>CAJWEH010000074.1 GCA_913031135.1 uncultured Puniceicoccaceae bacterium
TGCCAGGAGTCGAGGCACTCGATAAAAAAAGTTAAAAGCAAGTTAAATTGAAATCATGAAAAACAAAGCACGTAAGTTACTGATCGCAGGAAATTGGAAGATGAATTTAAATTCAGCAGAAGGTGCTGAGTTAGCTGAGACCATCGTCAGTCAAGTGGGCACTCAAATGGAGGTAGCGGTATGCATATGCCCGACCTTCACATCTTTAGAAGCCGTTGCTCAGAAAGTGGTTAATTCCAATATCGCACTGGGTGCTCAGAATATGCATTTCGAGTCTTCTGGCGCCTACACTGGAGAAATTTCTGCAGAAATGTTACGCCACTTATTTGCGAATTTTGTTATATTAGGTCATAGCGAACGCCGTGAGTACTTTGGAGAGACGGATGCAATCGTGAATAAAAAGACTTTGGCAGCTTTAGCAGCGAGCTTGAAGCCGATTGTTTGCATCGGAGAAACACTAGAAGAGCGAGAGTCTGGACAACTCAATACCGTGATCGAGACACAATTGAAAGGGGCTTTAGCTGGAGTTGAACCCAAGCATGCCGATCAATTAGTCATTGCTTATGAGCCAGTCTGGGCGATTGGTACAGGTAAGACGGCGACACCAGATGATGCAGAAGCGGTTCATGCGTCTATTCGTAAGCTCTTAACAGGCTTACTCGGAGGTGAAGCGGCTGAAAAGATTCGCATTTTATATGGTGGTTCAATGAAGCCAGAAAATGCAGAGACCTTGCTTTCTCAGGAAAATATTGACGGTGGTTTAATCGGTGGTGCTTCTCTAAAAGCACATTCCTTTACTTCAATCGTTGAGAGTGCGATTAAGCTATCTTCTTAAAACGATTTGCTGAATGCTGCACATCGTCCTGTTCAATCCTGAAATTCCTCAAAACACGGGTAACATTGGTCGTCTCTGTGCCATCACGGAAATTCGATTGCATTTAATTCGACCGCTCGGTTTTACAATAACCGACAAGCACCTTAAGCGAAGTGGTATGGATTATTGGCAGACCTTGGATAAGCACATACATGATGATTGGGAGTCATTTCAAGAAAGTCCACACGCACCCAAACGACTGTGGCTTTTTACAACAAAGGCTGACCATTTGTATTGGGACGCCTCCTTTCAAGAGGGCGATGGGTTGGTTTTTGGAAGTGAAGGGGGTGGCGTGCCTGAGTGGTTACATGAACAACTTGCTGGGCAACGATTAACCATTCCGCACGCTAATAGGGAAATGCGTTCATTGAACTTGGCGACCTCCGTAGGGATCGGTGCCTTTGAGGCTATTCGGCAAATCAGCCAAGGGTAGCCATCATTGACTTAGTGGCTTAAGACACTTGATGTGTGATTTGTTCGCAAATATAGTCCGTAATCCCTTGATTCACTTGATGCCACTTTAAGCCGGCTGCACGCATCTTTGAACGCTTGCTTGGATCTTCGATAAAGGCTCGAACGAACTCATATAAAGCCGCTTCAGATCGGACTTCTTTTGAAGCTCCCGCCTGTAATAGTTGCTCTTTGATCATTTGAAAATTGCCCATATTAGGTCCAAATACAGTGGGTATTCCCAAGCCAGCCGCCTCTATTGGAGTCTGACCACCTTGATTCGGTGGCATGCTTTTTCCAATAAATGCGAGATCCGCTAAGCGCAGGAGTTTTGTGAGTTGTCCCGTGGTATCCGACAAGAAAATTTGAGTTGGTTTTTTTTCAGCATCAGTCGAAGTAGCAAAGTCCCACTCTAAGGATTGTTGTTCTAGGATTTTGAGGAGGGCGTTTCTCCGTTCAGCGTGGCGAGGAACTAAGAGCAAAAAGCAGGGTAGATCCGACTCGATTAAGCGTTTTTGAATAGATAAAAGTAAAGCTTCTTCCTGATCCCAAGTAGAAGCACCAATCAAAACAAAAGGCTCTCGGTCATTTGAGGGTTTATAGCCTAAGGCTTCGAGTTGCTCTTTTCGTGCGCTTTCAGACAATAGACTCGGTAACGGAACATCGACTTTAAGGTTTCCAATTTTAGGAAGGGGTGATGCTCCGAGGGCGACCAAGCGTTCATAATCCTGTTGGGTTGAGCTGATCACCGCATGGATGTGCTTAAAAATCCAGCGGCTGAAAAATGAGAATTGTTGGAAGCGTTTAAAAGAAGCGTCTGAAATACGAGCATTGATTAAAAAGACGGGGCTTTTCGAGGTCTGAGCATTTTGAATATGCTCAGGCCAAAGTTCGCTTTCCGTCAATATGACAGCATCTGGTTGGATTCGCTTCCAAGCACGCTTAGAGAATGGAGCTATATCGATAGGGAAAATGCCAACTTGTAAAACACGCTCTTGAAAGCGAGCTAGTGCTTCTCGGTAGCCCGTGCTCGTGGTCGTTGTTAAAACGATTTCAAAACGATTTAATTCATTCAGACGCTCGACCAGAGGAGCTAGTGCCAGTACTTCACCTACACTCACCGCCTGTATCCAAATGCGCTTCCTAACAGGCTCTTTAGGGGGTAATTGGGGGAAGTAGCCCAAGCGCTGTTGCCAATCTTTGCCATAGCCTCCACGACGCCACATCCGCCTCAGATAAAACGGAGTGGAGAGTAAGAGAAACGGAAGGGTGATCGTTCGATAGAGCCAAATCATAAAATATACAAGTTTGGGTCATTTTGTTTTATTTTACAAGTTTTCCAAGACTCTTTTATATTGACCTTCTAAACGCATGCTTTTCTGTGCTTAAGTTTCAAGGAGAGATGACAGAGTGGCCGATTGTGCATCCCTGGAAAGGATGTGTGGGGGAAACTCCACCGAGGGTTCGAATCCCTCTCTCTCCGCCATTGACGTAGTCAATGCATAAGGCTCATACAAGGGATGAGAGGTTTCGACGGAGCGAAGCGTAGAGGGCGAATGGAATGAGCAATCCCTCTCTCTCCGCCATTTGAGCAAAGTGAGTTTATCGAGTGCTTGGGACGAGGCGGATAATTTGACCTGGATCATTGAGGATGACATAGAGAAAACCATCAGGTCCAGAAGCGACATCACGCACACGCCCTAGGTTTTTTAAGATCACTTCATCTGAGAGGATCTTCCCGTCTTCAATTTTCAAGCGGCGTAGTTCTTGAGTGACCAAGCCTGCAACGAATAAATCATTCTGCCAATTTGGGAAGGGGGCGCCTTCGTAGAAGTCAATTCCACAGGTAGCAATCGAGGGCACCCAGTAATGCAATGGATCGATTATACCGTCCGCTTCCGTTTTACTGGTTATAGGAGTTCCATTGTAATTCATACCGTAGGTGACTAGGGGCCAGCCGTAGTTTTTCCCTTTTTTAATGATATTGATTTCATCACCGCCTCTTGGCCCGTGTTCGGATTCCCACAGTTGTCCACGGATTGGGTGGAAGTCTAGTCCTTGAGGATTTCGGTTGCCATAGCTCCAGATGCTAGGGATTGCATTCGCGTCGGTGACGAATGGGTTGTCTTTCGGTATGCTTCCATCTAAGTGGATACGGTGAATTTTACCATAGGGGTTATCGAGTCTTTGGGCATTTTCTTGAACGCCACGATCACCAATCGAAAAGAATAAATAATCGCCTTTAAAGGCTAGTCGAGTGCCAAAATGGAATGGTCTATTTGTATAAAAACTTTCGGAGACTTCAAAGATAGTTTCTTGATCAACCCATTTTAAATTCTCGATGCGCCCTCGTATGATTTTTAAACTACCGCCGTTTGGATCGCCTTTGGTCTGCTCAGGTTTTTCAGAAAAAGTGAGATAAACCCATTTGTTCTGAGGGTAGTTGGGATGCAAGGCGATTTCTAATAAGCCTCCCTGAACTTCTGACCAAACCTTCGGTATTCCGCTAATAGGTTTAGAGAGTTCCCTTTTATGAAACATCCTTAGTCGTCCGCTCCGTTCGCTGACTAAAAAGCCGCCTTCTGGTAAAAAAGCCATTGACCATGGGGTCTTTAGATCGGAACAGATGCGTTCTATTTTAAAGCTTTCTTCTTCAGAGTGGATGGAGTTCCCAAGGGTACTGTTTGTTATGGGAGCGGGGGCGGCAGATTTTCGTTGCTCTTGTATGTAAATGACGAGTGATCGGATCTCTTTTTCTGAGAGTTTATCGGAAAAGGCGGGCATTCCAATTCTTTGATTACCCGAAGCGATGAAAGACTGAAGGTCGTTGTCGCTTGCTAGGTGTTTCCAATCTGTTTTTAGCAAGGATCCTCCGAGACCCCTATTCAGTTCGCTTCCGTGGCAGGTCATGCAGTGTTGCTTGTACAAGTCCTGTACTCGACCCACGAGTGGGGAGCAGAGCATTAAAAAGAGTAACAGTCGTACAAACATAAGTCATTCAATTTTCCATTGGAATATACTAGAAAAAGAGATTCAGTCCAGTCACAAAGACATGGCGATTTCGCCAATTTTCTCCAAACTTTTGCGTGTGCCACCGATAGCCAAACTTGACTTTAACCCCCGACTTAGGCTTAAAGCTCAGCCCCAAGGTCATATAATTCATGTGAAAGCCGAGATCGGTGAATTGATAAAAAAACTCTTCTTCGAAATACGGCCTCAGCTGATGTTTTGTAAAGGTTAAGGGGAATTCAATGCGAGTCTCGTTTCGATAGCGCACGTGATCGTCTCCCTCATCCGAACTAAAATGCCTGAACTCTAAGCGATGTCGATTTCCTAAAGTCCACTTCCCTTCAGTCTTTCGCCAGCTCAAATTGATTTGAGGTCTAAATTCTTCACGCCACCCATTTGATAATTTTAAGAAATACTGACGGTAGCCGATATCTGCACTCCAAGTTCCCGACAACTTGCGACCTAGATTATAATCAAAATAACCCATCAATGGGTTTTGATAACCACTCTTGCTTGAAAGGTTATTTCTAGAAATCCAATACCAATCTTCAGATAGCGATTTTTTTAATACTAGATTATGGCTCACACCCGTTTCCCACTCGGCAAAAACTATGTTTTGCAAAAAACTTAGGCTAATGAGGCTTAAGAATAGGGCTTTTGATGCTCGGTTCATGAGAGGGTATTTATTTCTGCTTGGATAGAGAGTACGCTTATTTTTTCAATTAAGTCGTTTACCCTCTATTTAGATTTTTCAGATCTTATTTTCTAGTACTCAAGGATTAAAGAATAGTTTTTTTATTTTTTCTAAAAAAAAATGGAATAAATCAATCAATTATTACTCATATGCTACAAGTGATGGGAATCAATCTATCCCTTCCCTATTTAATATA
>CAJWEH010000075.1 GCA_913031135.1 uncultured Puniceicoccaceae bacterium
GTGGGTAGGAAACCAAATTTGGCACCATAATCACTTATGCTAGAGATTTACATTTAATAGCTAGTGGACAGCGCACTATTCAATTAATGATCTAGTTTTGTAGATATGCATTACTTTTCGATAGTCAACAAAGTAAGATCATCTCTTAATTTCTCACCATCAACCCAACTTTCAACTTCGCTCATTACACTTTCATTAATTTTTGATGGTGACGTTTTATTTCCACGAACTGCAACTTTAATAGCATCTGAAAATCTTTTCTTTCCAAACGTAGTGGGCTTATCACGTATCCGTACCGCGTCAATTACTCCGTCAGTCAGCATTACAATATAGCCATGGTCCAGTTCAGTTTCGAAACTGTTGAATTCAAACTCACCATTCTTAGTTTGCCCAATTGAACGGCGATCGACTTTGAGCTCAGCTATTTTATCTTCTTTTAAAATAAAAATTGAGTTTCTTGCACCCGCATATTCAATTTTTGCGCTACCTTTTCTAATTCGGCAAATCGAACAGTCAAATCCTACTTCCGTGCCAAATTTGTCGGCTCTGGAAGGTTCGAACATATCCGTGAAAAACTCGTTAACCTCGGTAAGAATTTTGCCTGGTTTACTTCTCAATAAATCAGAATTCACGAAAGCAGATCGAGCAATTCCGGCTAAAATCGATCCCGGAACGCCATGACCAGTACAATCTAATACCACAAACGTTGATATATCCTCTTCCTCATCCCAAAAGAAAATATCACCACTAACGACATCACGGGGCTTCCAAATTACATGACTATCTAAGTTAGATGTCTCGCCAGTGGGTAAATATGAATTTTGAATAAGTGAGGCGAAAGTAATTGAGTCTAAGAGTGTTTTTCGGTTTTCGTTAACCTCCAAGACCATTGCATTATAAGTCTCAATGAGATCCCCAATTTCATCTTTAGACTGCCATTCAGCTTCTGCTAAAATTTTATCGTTAGATTGATTTACTGCCTCTGTAATTTTACTAAGCGGTATTGTCACTGATACTCTTAGTGCAAGCAAGGCTGCTAAAATATTTGTTATTAATAAAAGCACAACTATTGTGACTGTTGTGATAAGTCTTGTATTCAGAGCCTTTTGCAGTCTCTCGTTAGTATATTCAACCTTAAGCGCTGCTATTTCGTATTCCGCGCCTCCATCATTTATAGTGACGATCTGGCTTACAAATAATTTTTCATCAGAAATTTCTTCATAATTCTTTGCAGTTTTTCGAGTTACAGTTTCGCCCTTATCATCAATCAGTTCTGCAGATATGACATCTTGGTCTACAACGAGACCAGCAACAATATTTTCTGCGGTTTCAATGTCAAAATTCCAAAGGGGTAACGCGAGTGCACGAGAAATAGTTTTAGCACTTTCCTGTTGTTTATAAGCAACCGCTTCTGTAGCGGCTCGATAATCGAGAACGGCAACGTAGATGGTACTCACGCTCACGACAATCAAAGTTAATGGGAAAAATATCAGAAGAAATTTTGCCAAGAGAGACCGGTATTCTGTAAGATAATTTGCTAGTATATACATCATAGCCTAGACCCAATTGTTTTTATTTATATTGAAAAATAACACCACGATCGAAGGAAATATCACTACATAACCAATTAAGATAGAGGCTTACTTGAAGCCTCTATTTAAAATTTACACCACCAATTTAGCTGCACAATTTAAAGGGCATCCAAGAGTGAAGACAGAGTAAAATCATAGTCTGTTAACGACTTATTAAATACTTTACTCAGCTTCTTAAAGTCTATCGCGTCCCAATCGCCCGAACCCAAATTATCAAGATAAATCGACACATTGCTTTTATCTATGGCAGACATTGGAAAATTAATGTCAACGTTTTCATCTGCAAAATCGGTACCATTCTCATAGTCATGAATCATCACCATTGAATAGGCCCCAGCAAAAAAATGGCCTCCATGTGTCAGTGTCATCTGTCCATCTTTAACCAATTTTAATGCTGGTTTCGACCAATTGAGACCGGCGATGAAGTAGTCCTCCCCCCCCTTCAGACCAGCGCTTTTCAAAGCAGTCATCATTCCAATAGAAATTCCATCATTCCCTCCCCAATAGGCCTTTACTGACTCGCCGGCACCGGATGCGATAAAGCGTTCTGTAAGTTTTGTGGCAGTGTCCTGGTTCCACTTTGCTGCAAGAAAACGCACTATACGTGAACTAGGATTTTCTGCTACTGCCTGCTCAAGACCTTCATTTCTGGCGATTGAACTCGGGGTAACTTTGTCTCCAGCAATTGCAAAGATCTCAACAGGCTCCCCAAATTTTTCTTTCGCTGCTTGGATAATGGATACGCCCATTTCAAAGCCTCCAAATTTAGCATTTGGAGTAATCGAACCGATCCAGTTTGGGTTATCTGATCTTGCCGAACCAGCCTTCGATTTTTGTTCGATTGTTAAGTCGTTAAGCAGAAACAGCAACTTAGTGTCAGTACCTTTGACAAGGTCCACAGCTATTTCGCCGTATTGTTCTTCGTTAACAGCAATCAAGTATTTAGGCTTTATTTCTCTGCTCATCACTGCTTTTACATTTGATAGAAGTTTTGAACGATTTCTATCCGAAGCAATTACTTCAAGAGAAATTCCAAGATCTTTTGCGGCAGCTTGCATGGTTCCGGAGACACTGCTCCAAAAACCTTGATCGTTGAACCCTGGATTAATAAAAACTACTTCGCTCGCTTTAGCCGGTTGAAAATTTAGACACGCTAACACAAGCACTAGTTGCGACATTTTTCTAAACATATGATTCTCCTTCATGCATAAATCTTAATAAACAATTAAATTGTCATAGCTAATAATTCTATCTATGATTTAATTTAAAACGATTAAAAAGCTTAATTCCACAGCAAGAAATGCAGATAACATTTGTAATTTTAACATCCAGAGCTTAGAAAAATGACCGGATTTAACTTAAATGTAGAAGCCAGCGCTCGAACACCGGAAATACGATTGTCCGACGGTCGGCTTGAAATAAAGGGAGAGTGTTATCCGGAGGATGTAGCAGATTTTGCAGGTTCGATAATGCCTACGATCTTGAGCAGCTTAGAAGAAGTTCAGGAATTTAAAGTTTACATAAAACTTTTCTACTTTAATAGTTCTACCGCAAAATTTTTATATGATTTCTTTGAAAATTTAGACGATGCGGCACATTCTGGAAAATCAATAGTAGTAAACTGGCTGTATGAACCTGATGATGATAGCATGCAAGAGGCTGGTGAAGATTTTGCAGAAGATATGGAAAATCTTGAGTTTAACTTGCTGGAGGATAAAGAATGAACCCCTCGGATTTTCACCATCTTTTGACAAAGAGAAAAACGTTTTTTTGCTACTCTGGTCCTCTAAGAGAAGGCGTTTTAACGGCAATTTCAGAGTCTCTTCGCACCGGTATAAAAGAGCAGGATATCGAAAACAAAATTCAAAGAAAAATATTTGGAATTTTTATTGAACAAGCCCAAAACATCATAAGATACTCCGTCGAACGACCAACTGACGACACTGGTGTCGGTACAGTCGCTCTAAGTCACAGAGATGATGGTATATTGATTGAGTCAATAAACGCTGTGAGCGATGAAAGCGCAAATTATCTAGACGAACAGCTCAAACTGCTAAAATCAAAAACAGCCGTGGAATTAAAACAAATGTACAAAGAACGTCTGCGCGAAGGACCCCCTGAAGACAGCAAAGGGGCGGGACTTGGTTTAATAGACATGGCTAGAAATTCAAATACCTTTCACCACTATTTCGAATCAGAAAATGAAAAAACTTTATTTGTTTTTAGTTGTGAAATTGCTTTTTAGCTAAGCATATTTGATATAATTCGTTGTAATTCCCGAAGCTCTGAGGCGCTTAAATCCGATATATCGGACTGATCTATAAAAGTTTGAACCTTACTGATAGTGTCTTGTTTACTGCGCGAACCTAAAACGACGTAAGTAGTTACCGGAGCAGATATTCCTTTTAAAACTATCGATCCTTGTTCTTTGCAATCAAGGTGATCACCAATCATTAAGAATGTTTCAGAAGATATCAGAATAGAACCAGGTTTAGCGGCACTCTCTAGCCTAGCAGCGAGATTAACACCAGCACCTATTGCTGTGTAATCAATGCGATCTGCGCTCCCAAAGTTTCCCACGGTACAATAGCCTGTATTTATTCCCATCCGAATTTGCAGTGGCCTAGAAAGACCAAAGTTTTTGCCCCAAAAACTTGTCAAACTCGACATTTTTTTTTGCATTTCGAGCGCCATGTTCACACACTTCAAAGCATCTTTTTCCGATCCTTCACTTTCAGGATCACCAAAAAAAATCATTATCGCATCGCCCACAAATTTATCTATCGTAGCTCCATGTTTAAGTGCAATAGACGACATTTCTGTCAAATAGTGGTTCAAAAGCTCTACGACCGACTCAGACTCAAGAGCCTCAGTTAACTGCGTAAAACCAACAATATCTGAAAAAAATACAGTTAATTTTTTGCGTTCGCTTTCAACGTTGACTGAAGTCGAACCACTAAAAATCTGTTCATAAATTTGCGGTGAAAGATATTTTGATAGTTGCTTTGATAGATTCTCAAGCTGTTCACTCTTCTCTGTCTCAGCTTTTGCCGCAATTTTAAGTTTATTCTCGACGCGGTCGCTGTGTCGAACTAGTCTTTTCGTATTTTTCAAAAGCCTTTTATAAGCATCCAAAAAAGCTACTGAGTTTTCGATTGAAAGGGTGGAGTTGCCATCGTCAATCAGTTGTTGCCAACTTTCTTGAATTTTCATCTCATCGGTAAACAAATCATTTGACATTTGTAGCTCTTTTTTTATTCAGCGTGGTGTTTAAATGCGGTTCCATAACGACCTATCTTGATAGCTGTGTATCATGGCTTATCAATTAAGATACGAATGAGCATATTTTTTTACCCATCAACGACGAGAGTATAAATTTTAGATTATTGCTTCAAACTGTATTTTGTACATTTTTGTTTAATTATCGAGTAGTTTTAGGATGGCTTTAGGTCTGGGCCGATTTGACAATAATTTTTACAGTCAACCTTGTTAATCGTATTCCAATTCATTCACCCAAATTAGTAATAATAGCAAATATGAAACTCCTAATTGGCAAAGCGGGGCTGCCCCGGGGGTACGGTTA
>CAJWEH010000076.1 GCA_913031135.1 uncultured Puniceicoccaceae bacterium
GATAAAGGATTAGATATAATATTGCACACACCAGGTGGCGATGTAGCGGCTACTGAATCAATCATAGACTATTTACAAAGTATCTTTAAAGATAATATTCGTGTTATCGTACCTTAATTAGCAATGTCTGCAGGAACACTCATCGCTTGTTCTACTAAAGAAATTATTATGGGTGCCCATTCAAGTTTAGGGCCAATCGATCCACAATTTAACGGTATGGCTGCATATCAAATAATTGAAGAATTTAAAAATGCAGAAAATGCTATTACTATAAACCCAAACTTGGCTAAACTATGGGAACCTATACTGCGTCAATATCCACCAACATTAATTGAGAAGTGTAAGCATTCATTAGATTGGACTAAAATACTTGCAAAAGAGTACCTGACGAGGAATATGCTAAAAGATAAGAATGATAATATCGCAGAAGATGTCGTAAAAAAATTAATAGATAACGAAATCACTAAATCTCATAATAGGCAGTTATCTCTTAAAAAATGTAAAGAAATTGGCCTAAAAGTATTAGCCCTTGAAGACGATGATGAATTACAAGATCAAGTACTATCTGTACATCACAGTGTAATGATAATGCTTAATCGAATAGAAGTAAGTAAGGTAATTTTAAATAATGATAATGATTCGTGGTATCAAATTAGTTTACAAGAGGCTAAAAATTAATCACCGCTTCACAAACTTCGCCTTCTCGGGAGGCTTGAGGCCTTGGGCTTCGTAAACCGTTTTGAAGTGCATTTTGGCACATTGTTCGAGTCCGTCCACGCCTTCGTTTTCAAAAATTTGGGTGGCTTGTTTGAGGACTTCTTTGCTCGCTCCCTTGGAGAGTTCGATTTCAGCCTGAATGGACAAAGCATTCATTTCACGGATGTAGGTGGCTCGGGCGACGATGGAAGCGGCGGCGACTACGGGGTCGGATTCGGCTTTGGTTCGGGAGATGAGGTTGAATTCGGGGTACTCTTTTTTGACGTAAGGGTCGACGAGCTTTTGCTTGGAGAATTGGTCAAGGATGCCCCAAGGTGCAGGGCGTACTTTTAGGGCTTCGTTGAGGGCTCGCCCGTGGTACCAAGCTAAGAGCTTATTTAAATTTTCCCCAAACCTTTTATAGAGTTGGTTATATTTTTCCATGCGGGCGAAGACGGTTTTGACAACCACGCCTTTGGTCTCTCGTATGATTTTATCCAATTTTAAAATTTTGCTATCGGTGATTTTTTTACTGTCAGCGATCCCTGCATTAAGCCATTCACGCACCATGTCGCCATCGGCTATCACACAGGCGGCGATCAAGGGCCCGAAGACATCGCCTTTGCCACTTTCATCACAGCCGGCGTGTAGCTCAAACCATTCTGGGTGGTTCACTTCGTCATAACCGAGTCGTACGACACCGGTTATTTGGGGCTCGAGGGTCATCTGTACAAATTCCTCCGTACGCTTGCCGGAGACGACGAGCTTTCCACTTTTATAGCCGACGACATTGAGTTTTTCCGACTTGTAGGCGAAGAGGGAATAAGCGACTTCGTAGTGCGACCAGTCTCCGAGTTGTCCACTTTCTATCAGATCCTGAAGTTTATCCATTTCTTCGGAACTCAGCTCCAGCGTATAGAGGGATCGCTTTTTTTCTTGTGCTTCGGAATTTGATTTTTTGGGAGCCATTATTTTGTTGTATGAGACTGCCATTTTAATTCGCTTATTCAATTATTAAATCGTACAATTCTTGATTGATTCGTATTCAGATTTTCGTTCGGCTCTCCTGCTTTGGTATGACCAAAATCAACGCATGCTTCCTTGGCGAACAAAACCGAGCCTGTACAATACGGTGGTTTCTGAATTCATGCTTCAGCAGACCCAGATAAAGACCGCTCTGCCCTATTTTGAGCGCTGGTTGATTCGTTTCCCTGACTTTCATTCCCTTGCCGAAGCTGAGACTGAAAGCGTCTTAAAATATTGGGAGGGCTTGGGTTATTACAATCGGGCAAGGAATTTACATAAATTAGCGCAGTGTTTGGTTGATGCCGATGCCATACCGGATACTCCCGATGCTTGGAAAGCCTTGCCGGGCATCGGTGACTACACTGCGGCAGCGATTAGCTCGATTGCACAAAATCATCCGAGTGCCGTGGTCGATGGCAATGTTGTCCGAGTCTTAGCTCGCCTTACGAACGACGATACAAATTTTTCGAGCAATGCGCAGGCGGTCAAACAGTTCACGGTTTTAGCCAATCAGTTATTAGACTCGAAACGACCGGGTGATGCGAATCAGGCGATGATGGAACTCGGTGCTACGCTCTGCACGAAAGGACAGCCTCAGTGCCAGTGCTGTCCACTTAAAACCTTTTGTTTGGGCTTCCAAGCAGGCAAGCCTGAAGGCTTACCCGCTATCACTCGAGCGAAACGCACACAGGTGCAAGAAAATCGCGCCTTTATCATTCGAGAGCAACGCCTACTGTTGTACAAAATTCCATCTGACGCCAAACGCTTAAAAGACCACTACGAATTACCCTCCCTAGAGGCCCTCGGCTTAACAAAGGATTCCAAACATTTAAAAAAACTGACGAGTAAAAAACGAGGGATTTCAAATCAAGTGATCACCGAAACGGTCTATGAATTGGATACTGCTTTAAATCCTATTGAGGAAAAAGAACCATTTTATTGGATTGATTTAAAATCAATAGACCGCATCTTACTCTCTGGTCCCCATAAACGATGGATTCGTGATTTGCTTATGCTTTTATAAATTCATTTCAATCCTAGACAAACACCAATAAAGCCATACTTATACTACTATGAACCTTAATCAGCTATTTGTAGATTTTTCTCCAGAAGAAATTCAGCAGATTGATGCGTTGCCACGTGCCGAAAAGATGGAGCAACTAGCTTTATTGAAAAACTTGCCGACTAAAGATGCGCTCATTGAAGCTTCTAATGTTACCGAACTACCCTTTTTAGAAAACTTTGCGCTGATTGAAAATCCCTCTGAACACCTTCCCGTTCGCTTGATCCATGAATACCGATGCATCCCGATTCAAATTCAGAGCGAAGAACCAGCAGATGAACCTGTCGAAGAGCAGACGAATCATTTTTCTGAAGACCCGCTAGAAACACTTAACGACCACGCAGTTGGAACAGAAGAGCATGCGGCTGAAGCAGACGATACCCTAGACTCCATTGAAAACGAGGAGGCTGTTTTTGCCGAAACGTCCGATATCGAAAAGGAATCAAGTCAAGGACTCGAGGACTTTGAGTTTGAAAATGACCTCGATGCTACTGCAACTGAAACAGAAGCCACAGAGGAAACAGAAGCTGATGGGCAAGTCGAATCCATTGAGTTCATTCCGCTAGTGACCTTATGGCCACCCGATGAACAAATGAGTCGCTGGGTATTTGCATCCTGTGGTAAACAACCCATATGGTATTTAGCAGATCCTGATAAAATCAATGAAACAATAACGGAACATTTTGGTGTCGGAGCCGATAGCTTGGATGAATCCACTTTGGTTGAAGATGAAATTGAAGACGATGCCGTTGAGGATGAAGATGCCGCTATTATTCGTTTTGTGAATGAAGTGATCTTAAAAGCAGTGAATGACCGAGCAACTGACATTCATTTCGAGCCGAACCGAGATTCCCTACAAATCCGCTATAGAATTGATGGCGAGTTGATCCCTATTCGAGTGCCTGATAATCTAATCCGTTTCCAAGGAGCCATTATCTCAAGACTTAAGATCATGGCGAAGTTGAATATTTCCGAAAAACGACGCCCCCAAGATGGACGCATCACCTTCTCCTCTGCTGAGTCTGAACTCGATATCCGTATTTCTACATTCCCAACTTTATATGGTGAAAGTGTCAGTTTGCGTCTGTTAAATCAAAAATCAAAACCGTTGACCATGAAAGAGCTAGGTCTTGCTGCTCAGGAAGAAAGTCAGCTCGAGCGCACCTTGAAATCACCCCATGGCATCATCTTAGTAACAGGCCCTACCGGCTCAGGAAAATCAACCTCTTTAACTGCATTCATCCGCCTCATCAATAAACCTGAAAGGCGAATCATCACGGTCGAAGATCCAGTGGAATACGAAGTGCCCGGTGTCAATCAAACACAAGTGCATCCCGAGATTGGACTCACCTTTGCTCAATCCCTAAGAGCGGTGCTTCGTCAAGACCCCGATGTAATCATGGTCGGTGAGATTCGAGATCGTGAGACGGCTGATATTGCAATACGAGCATCCCTTACCGGACACCTCGTGTTAAGTACGCTACACACAAATGATGCACCTGGTGCTTTGACTCGTTTGATCGATATGGACATCGAACCGTTCTTAATCGCTTCCTCTGTTGAACTCATCATTGCACAAAGACTTGTTCGAAAACTCTGTCCAAAATGCGCTCGTCCTGCCCACCATGATCCAGCCTACTTAGAAAGTTGCTTTAAGTTGATGCAAGTGGTACCATACACAGACCATCTCGATAAAAAAATACTGACTGCTCATGGCTGTGATAATTGTAGGCAAATTGGCTACAAGGGTCGTATCGGAATTTTTGAATCCCTCCCTATGAGCGACGAAATCCACGAACACATAGTACAAAGAGCATCCGCAAGAACCATTCGCCAAACAGCCGTCGCCCAAGGCATGCGTTCACTCACACAGAGCGGATGGCAACATGTTTTGAATGGAATGACAACGCTTGAAGAAGTGATGCGTTATGCAGAGATAGAGACCGAAAACTCTACCGAACAATAAATCCAAAAGTAGTAACGACCTTACGAAGCTTTACGCTTTGCTTCTAAGGCTTTCAATTTTTCGTACTCTTTATCAAACTTCTCACGATTGCAGTTACAATGCATACAGAGCGGAGAATTATACTTTAGGGCGAATTTTTCATGCCATTTCAAAGGACGCTCTTGACCTTTTTCGACTAAATTCAAAGCATCACGACAATTAGGAAATAAGATTCCTAGAAAGTTGTATACCGCATCGATTAAAGAAAATTTTTGTTGTCCCATACACACATATCTAAAATAGTTTTTATAAA
>CAJWEH010000077.1 GCA_913031135.1 uncultured Puniceicoccaceae bacterium
TAACGCATAATAAGTCAAACTTTTAGCAAAGAATCCATAAAATATTTACAGAACGCTAACGGAATATAGAATGGGATAATTAAAAATTCAACACAGTATCCACGGGCTCCTTTAATTTCATTCTTAATCGGCTTTGTTGTATCTATTCAGTTACTGAATCAATACCCGACCTTAAGTCACTATTCCCTTCACTGTCTCATAGCTAGCTTTTTAATAGCACTTTTCCTCCTTAAGACTTTTGAGCACTTGAATACAACGATTTGGTTCATTTTATTCATTCTATCTGTCAGTTTAGCTGGCATCACATACATCAGCTTAAAAGTTAGCACCGAAACACACTTGTTCACAACAGAACTTCCAACCTCTAGGGAATTTCATGGAATCGTTAAAATTAAAGAGTCACTAAAAAAGAATCCCAATTACCCCAATACCTTATTCATTGCTCAATTTATCGAAGAAAGCTCAAACAATCGCTTAAAAGACAATGAACGGATCTTTATAAGCGTACGAACTGATGCTTTCTCTGATGAACTTTTTTCAATTGGTAATACAATTTCCCTACGAGGTCTTCATTCTTATATTACTAGGAATAATACTAACCGCTTTGGAAATACACTCAGACAAAAGAACGTGTATTCAAAGATAACACATGTGAAATCCGCGCAATTAGTACACTTAAGCGAAGAAACGTTCATTCATCAGTTACGAAGTCAATTCATACATACACTTGAGCTTGGGGCACCGAAAAACAAGGATTTTGAAGGCATTTACAAAGCCATGCTGATTGGACAAAAACAAGACTTATCGGAAAAACAAAAAAACTCTACATTCAAACAGGAACGATGCACCTATTTGCTGTTAGCGGTCTCCATATTGGAATCATCACCCTGTTTATTTTACAATTTCTAAAATTGATCCGATTGCCAGAAACAGTCCTTCCAATCATTACCCTATCAACTATTTTTGTTTTCATTTTAATCATTGGCAGCCCTCCCTCAGCACTTAGAGCATTTCTTATGATTACTATTTACTGGCTGAGTTTTATAGCGCACAGACAACCCAACCCATTTTCTGCACTCATCCTATCTGCAATTCTTTTACTCATCATAAACCCGTGGCAATTGTTATCCGAGGGCTTTAAACTTTCTTACAGTGTAGTAGGAACTTTGTTGTTATTAGGATTACCTCTTAACGACTGGCTACAATCAAAGTGTCAATTATTTAAGTGGCTACCGAAAGATAATTGGACAACCACACATAAAGCTATCAGTTGTTCCGTAAAATCATTAATCTTAGCAACGACCATAAGCTTTGCTGCATGGATCGGTAGTATTGCGATTTGCTTTAAGCTATTTGGATATGTTTCAAGTGGTGCGATTTTAGCAAATGTAGTACTCATTCAAATTGCAAGTTTGGCGATACTGACCGGTATTGTGTCTTTGGGAGTCAGCTTCTTAAACCTCACTTCTGTTTCTGAATTTTTAAACCATTCTGCCTGGCTCATTATTTCTGCAATGAATGACCTATTAATGATCGTTCAAAAACTGCCCTTTCCGGCATTAGAAAAACAATCTAATGAGGAATTTCCATCTGATTGGATACAAGTTGCTTTTTGGTGTCTTCTGATCTTTTCATACCATATGAATTCAAAAAAGCACCTTTTAGGTTTATTGATACCTGTTATAATACTCCTAGTTTCAATTCTAATCATCGCTCAGAATGCATAAAAAAACCACACGAATTGTGTGGCTTTAAATAAATTTGATTCTATGAGAAATTAACGACGGCGCTTAAATTTAGATTGGAATTTCTCAACACGACCCGCCGTATCAACAAATCGCTTCTCACCTGTAAATGCAGGGTGCGAATCAGAAGTGATATCACAAATAACGACATCATATTCTACATCATTGATGGTTTCCTTACGGCTACCTCGCATTGTGGAACGAGTCAAAAATTTAGTTCCTGAAGAAACATCGACAAATGCGACTGGGTTTAATTTTGGCTGAATATCAGTTTTCACAACAATTTAATAGTTTATAGGATTAGCCCTGCCTTGCTTTAAAGCGAGGGTTTGTCTTGTTAATAACGTACACACGACCTTTACGACGTACTACCTGACAATCAGGATGACGGTCTTTGAGCGATTTAATAGATGATACTACTTTCATAACTTGTTTGAAAAGTGGTATAAAAAAGTCTGTTGAAACTCAACTGTCAAGATAATCTCAAAGAATAGTGCTAAAAAACTTATGATAACTGCAGGCACTCGACCCCGTTTTCCACAAAAATAGCCCCAACAATTGGATCATTATTATAATCAAAATGGTAGTTAATTTTTTCTATTCCAGAAGCGAGCAACAACTTTGCGCAAGCGATGCAGGGATAGTGCGTTACATAGGCAATGGCACCAGCTAACGAGACCCCCCGACGGGCTGCATCCGATATTGCATTTTGCTCTGCATGCACCGTTGACTGTTCATGATCATTATTGATGCGTGAAATGTGAGGTGCCCCCGGGAGAAACCCATTGTATCCAGCCGCTATAATCCTATTTTTATGAGTCCCACTTGAAACAATCACACAACCGACATGTAGTCGCTCACAAGCAGACCTAGTCGCTATTAAAAAAGCCGTTGCCATGAAATACTCATCCCATGACGGACGCTCATTTAAGGATTTAGAAATCCCTGTTATATTTTTAATTAAATTCGACTCATTCATTTGCTGCAAAATACTATTTAAGGATAAAATGTTAATTTCAAAAGCCCTTTAGGCAGTTTTGCAATCTCAGCAGAATTATTTGCCCAAGCTAACACCTTAGAATCAAATTCATCCACAGATGAACTCCTAAAAAGCAGAGGACGACTTTTTAACACGTTGTTATTCTTAACCAAAAGTATCACCGGGTCGCTGCTATCCATGGCAGGATTAAAACTGATTTCATAGGGAAAAAACAATAATTTATTTCTCGAAATAGGATCTTGATTCAACGCTTCAACCTGTACGACTGACGTTCGATTTCCTTCAAACAATGGGGCTTTGCGCTCCGATAAACCAAGAATCCTTAAGTCAACCACCCCATCCAAAAGACTTTTTTCACGCTTTGTTTCAGGTAATTGATCACCCATTATGCTTAAACTTAATTGTTTATTTAAATCAATCTTCGGATTAAATTCAGGGAAATTGGACGAATAAAAAATTTTCTTCTTAGGAATTATAATAGAGGAGTGATTCCATTTAGTGGGAACAAACAAAGGCGCTGAATCAAATAAATCCAAAGATTCAAAAAAGTCAGCATCAGAAACGCCTCGAGCTTCAGGTATAAAATCAATCTTTGAACTAGAATTGTTAAATTGCGTTGCTAATGGATTATTCAGTTGGATGAATAGTGAAAAGACAAAAAGAAACAAAGTGATTCCAACCGAAACCCATAAGTAACGTCTATTTTCAAATAAATTGCCGAATTCACGACGCATCTTCTCAAACTTTTTAGCCAATAAGCTCATTGAAATAACGCATTTCCATCAGCCGCTTGTCCCATAACTTGAACTTTAGGAAAACCTGCCTGCTCTGCCATACTACAAAGTTTTAAAAAAGATTCTAAATCCATTTGGCTATCGGAGCGGATCAATAAGTTATGATCTAGGCTAGCCCCTTCTGATTTAATGTAATTTACGAAAGCTGCACCGATTGTATTGAGCGTATAAATACCGCCGTCAAAAAAGATCGTTTCTTTATTTTCTATGGTTAAAACAACGATCTGAGAACTTGCGGGCTTCATCTTTAAATCTGTTTTTAAAAGATTGATTTCCACTCCAGGCATTACAACAAATCGAGTGAATAAAAATCCAAATAATAAAGCAATAAATGCCATATCGATAAGCGCTAATAAATTGAAAGGCGTTGCCCTTTGACTCTGCCTGCGATGCACCCTCAAACGATCATTAAGAAGTTTATGGTTTAAACTTTCAATCGAAGAAACACTTTCTAATTTGGTTTTCGGCATGATTATTATTCGCTCTCTTTAGTACCTTCCCTTTGCCCAGTACGCTCCTCAATTAAAATATCTATCATTTCAGAACAAATCCATTCATAATCGTGGATCATATGAGTAATACGGACTTCTAAAAAATGATGTCCGGCTGTTGCTAAAACACAAATAATTAGTCCCAAAGCAGAACTGATTAATGCATTGGCCAACGCAGACACCAATAAAGTACTTGATCCATCAAACAGTGAAAGATGACTGATAATTTCAATACCCGCAACCAGTGTTCCTAAAAATCCAACCAAAGGACTTAATCGAGCAACCACCGAGATTAAGCCAACTCGACGCTCTAATTCAGGGAGCTCTAAACTCAATCGCTTTCGAACATTGATAAGAATTAAATCTATGTCTTGCTCATAATTTAATAAAACTGTTTTCACAAGTTGTGCTGATGAAGCACGAGTCTCTTCGCAAATTGCCAACGCCTCAACAAGACGGCCTTTCCCTAAAAGATTTTTAATTCCCGCAATAAATTCTTTAACATTAATCTGACTTTTATGAAGGAATAAAGAACGCTCAATAAAGACCACTAGGCCAATGAATGCCAACAAGCCCAAGGGATAGATCATCGGGCCAGCTTCTAAAAGTATTTTCAAATTATTGAAGTCCATAGTAATTATTTATAAAAGTTCTGAAAGATATTGTTTAGCTAATTCATTTCCAGGTAAATCATACTCTAAAAGTAATCGATATAGCTTTTTAGCATCTTCCACTTGATTGAGTTGTTTAAGTACATCAGAGACCAAAAATAACGTTCGTGCAAACCAGTATCGACCAATTGAAGACACATCACTCGCTTCTTCAACGATTAATGGATAACGATCAATCATTGAAGTAGCAACCAACACCGCACGCTCATAATACTCTAACTTCTTTAGCACATAGGCTAATTTATACCCAACCTCCAACTGAAATGAAGCGGATAAGTTTGGAAGATCCATTAAGCGCTCTAACTCCGCCAGAATTTCACTAAATTCATC
>CAJWEH010000078.1 GCA_913031135.1 uncultured Puniceicoccaceae bacterium
TAAGATCCGCTCTATGACTAAGATGCAGAACGATGCCCCTTGTGAACACAAGAGACACGCGGTTTCGACTCCCGCCACCTCCACCATTTTGCCCTTTTAATTTTGAGGTCTGTAGACCGATTAATGCACTATTGTTAGATTGCTGTCAGATTATTGTCAGAAAAACCCGCAATTTTAATTGCCGTGTAGGGCTTGTTTAAATTAAGATCCGCTCTATAGTGAAAAAATCAAATAATTTTCATTCTGATAAAGCAGGTAACTGGATTGGCGTAGGAGTGGCAATTGGAGCAGTTATATTTGCTCTGACAAATGAGCCAGTTTGGATAGCGTTAGGTGTTGCCATTGGTGCTGCACTTGGTTTTTCGCAGAAAATAGATAAAAATTGATTCCTCTAAACTAGGCTACTTAAGGATGGTATGTTGAATTAGTCTAATTCAGAGCCCTTTGGACTTACTATTGTCAGATTATTGTCAGTAAACCCGCAATTTTAATTGCCGGGTAGGGCGGGTATAAATGGTTCTTTCTATGAGTAAGATACATAAAGATGCCCCTTGTGAAACCAAGAGATCGGGTGGTTCTCTTCCATTTCATGGATCGGTCTTATTGATACTGTAGAGCGTAGGGTGACTCCTGCTCGTTGTTGCTCGCTGATTATTCTGACGGAACAATTGTCGCAGTCCAAATAAAGAAATCGCCGTTATTTAAATTAAGCATTTCCAAGGAAGCACTTTTATCTTCGTTGAAAATAAGTTTTGCAGTGGGCTGTCCCTCTTCGTTGTGGTAGAACATGGTTTTGCGAGCATCGTTCCATTCGCCTTGAGCATAAAATGTGCCCCAAGGATAAAAGCCCCATTCCTGAAATTTTTTAATTTGCTGGTTGTAAGTGATGATGTTTAACGATTCATCGCCATTTGCCCAAGTCCGCTCTTGGTAAACATAAGCACCTTTTTGATAAGTTTTTTGTTCGGCAGTGTAGCCATCTACAGAGGTTAATGTGCCGTCTATTAGATAATTTTCTAGAACGGATTGAGCATCAAAAGCTTCGGGTTTTGTAGTGCTTTCCGTATCAGCGTAGACAAAAGTAAATGCTGGAATGATTGAGAGTAAGATTAGTTTTAAAATGTGTTTCATTTGATAGGAACGTATAAAGCTTTTCACTTTTTGTAAAGCACTCGTGTCTGTCTTATTTAAAAAAACCTCTTGAGGAGAGTGCCCGAAGGACCGATTGTTCAATTGGTATAATTTCTAATCTTTATTCGGGCATCTGGGAGGAATGATGCTCAATAATGTGCCAACGGTCACCATCCAAAGAATACACATAGGTGAATCGTGCTTGAACTGATGTGCTATCGGCAAATGTAAAGGTGTAAATGCCTGAATTAATCGCTAAATCATCATAAATTCTAACATTCGATTCGTTGATCGTGCCGACGGGAACTTTGGCGAGAAAATGGACAAAATAGTCTTCAATCTCTTCCGTGTTGTGTCGTACTTTATTGGATACGGTGGGCAGTAGGATGGCATCTTTTGCATAGAGAGCAGCGACCTTCTTAGGGTCTCCTGTTTGGAGTGCATTATTCCATTCATCGAAGAGAGCGAGTATTGTTGTTTCAGTCATAAGTGTTTCAAGCGTTATGTAATTAAGACGTTATTGGTTTTAGTATTTTTTTATTTTTTAGTCTGTGTCTGTCAATCTGTACTTTCATTCTTTCATTTGAGAATTTGTGTCTTATTTTCTCATTAGGTGTTTGTCTGTAATCAATACTTTAAACTACGAGTTGGACATATTTTATAAATCTGTTTAATGAATAGTTATGTTTTTAAAATCTTCAGTTCTTTTGATTGTGGGTCTGTTTGCTACTGCGCTTTGGGGGCAAACGGAAGTCGAGTATGGTTATTTGAAAGAGAATGAGTCGTTAAAGATTTTAAAAGGCGAGGTGCTATCGGTTGTTGGATACAGTACAGTTAGTCGTGGTGCCAATGCATTTATGCTAACGTTAGACGATGAAAGTGATGTGTTTTTTCCAGTTGAGTCTATAGGAAATGCTGTTGCATCGAGTGTTTTAGACCCTTCGGGTGAAGTTCCGAGTAAAGCACTTGCAGACTTAGCGACAGAGGCAGCACATAAGGAGGGTTTGCTCAATACGCGTTTTGAACGTCTTCATGAGGTAGCAGGGGAGGTCTCATTTGTTCGTTATGAAAATGGTCGTTTAAACGGCAAGTATACGGAAAAGCAAATTCGTAAGAGGATAGCGCAGAGTAATTTAAATCCGCAGATGATTGTGGGTCCCTGCCGTTTAAAAAACTACATGTCGTATTTGTCCTACAAGATTTACAAAAAGCCTTAGCTTTTTTTGCTTCTCGTCTCTTTTCCGTTCATTCGAGCAATTAACTTGCTTTAATCGTGTATTAGTATTCTTGGAAGAGACACACTTTAATAAATGGATACCAATTTTAACGATTTAGGCCTGAGTGAGGAATTATTGACGGGCATACAGAAACTAGGTTTTGAGAAGCCTTCACCGATTCAAGCGAAGACGATTCCGTTGGCTTTGACAGGGGTGGATCTTTTGGGCCTTTCGCAAACCGGCTCGGGTAAAACAGCTGCTTTTGCCTTGCCGCTTTTACAATCATTAGACCTCAGTTCTAAGCTTGTGCAGGGGATTGTTTTGTGTCCGACGAGAGAATTAGCGGTACAAGTGTCCGAGGAGATTCAGCGTTTGGCTTCTGGTATGGAGGGTTTTTATACGGTTGCCATTTATGGGGGTGCTCCTATGGATCGGCAGGTTCGGTCTTTAAAGAAGGGTGTTCAGGTGGTTGTTGGAACTCCGGGGCGTATTATTGACCATATGAAACGGAAAACATTGAAGCTTGATTCGGTTCAGGTCGCAATTCTCGATGAAGCAGATCGTATGTTAGACATGGGTTTCCGTGATGAAATGGAGTTTATCTTAGATTCTTTGCCCGTGGATAGGCAGACGTTGTTTTTCTCTGCAACGATGAATAAGGGAGTGAATGGTATGATCAAGTCCTTTAGTAGAGATGCTGAGGTCGTGAATATTAAAAGTAGCACTCTGACTGTGGAATCCATTGATCAGACCTATTATGAGGTTCGCAATCGTTCTAAAATTGAGGTCTTGAGTCGTTTGCTGGACATGGAATTCAACTCCAAGGGGATAATCTTTTGCAATACTAAGCAGATGGTTGAAGAGGTCTGTGAAGTGCTCACGATGCGTGGTTATTTGACGGATCGTATTCATGGCGATATCACGCAAACCAATCGTGAACGGGTGATTAAGCGATTCCGTGATGGTAAGATAGAATTGTTAGTGGCTACCGATGTTGCGGCTCGTGGTTTGGATATTGATGACATAGCGGTTGTGTTTAATTATGATTTGCCTTACGACCCGGAAGACTATGTTCATCGAATTGGTCGAACGGCTCGTGCAGGTCGCTCAGGAAAATCGGTGACGTTTGTTTTTGGTCGAGACATCCATCGTTTAGAAACGATTGAGCGATACACAAAGCAACCAGTGAAACGGATGAAAATCCCATCTCAAGAGGAAGTAGAGGGAGCGAAGTCGGATACACTCGTCTCAAAAGTTCGTGATTTATTAGAAAGTGGTTCTTACAATACTTATGATACGGCTTTCGATCGTTTGCTCAGCGCTGGCAATAATGCAAGTGAGATCTTCAGTGCTTTATTTCACATTTTGAATACCCAGAATAATCGAGAGTTTGAAACGATTACAGAGGATACAGAAACTTTTGTCCCCAACAAAAAGAAGCGAATTAGTAACGATAATTCATATAAGGGAGGTCGTAAGCGAAGTAGGAAACGACCGTTTAGACGAAAAGATCGAGATAAAAAGCGAAACAGAAAATAGGCCTAGTCGTCTTTAGATAGGTAGAAAAAAACCACCAATGATCGTTTGAATCGTGTGGTGGTTCTTGAAATAAGTATTTAAGAAAATCTAGTAGCGATCTTTCTTGAAAGAATTATCACGGTTTCCTGAAAATTTAGAACGATCCCGTCCTCTAGAATTCTCTTCTTTTGGTCTAGCCTCATTGACTTTAATGGGTCTTCCTGCGAATTCAGTTTCATTTAAGGCTTCAATTGCGGCATTCATGGACTCAGCGGTATCAAGGGTTACGAAAGCAAATCCTTTTGAACGGCCAGAGAACTTATCTTTTACGATGAAAATATCTGTTACAGTTCCAAATTCAGAAAATAACTGTGTTAAGTCATCTTCAGTAGAGTTGAAGGCAAGGTTGCCTACATAGAGTTTAGTATTCACGGTATTTATATGGTTATATTATTTTTTTATAAGAAAAATTTCAAAATAATCGAATATAAATACGTATTAATTTAAAATTTACTGAATAGTTTAAAGTCCTTGTTTAAGGATAAAGCAATCTTTAATTATCTTGTTTTAAAGGTGGAAGTGCAGACCAATCGAATAATGGGTATGATCCTTTGAGTAGCAATAGTTAATTAGAGGATTCAATTCTTGGTTTAGAATGCTTGTTTTAAACATTAGTTCGATGTGAATTCCTAGTTCCGTCTCCCAATCATTTTGATCCATATTCATATTCATAGGCATATCTCCATCATGTGACGAATGATCGTGTTTTAAAAAGGAATAAGTAGGCATAATGCCAAGCTGTGTTGTTTCTGAAAGGTCGAACATAACGCCCGCCATTAAAGCTATATGGGGATGCTCATTGTTCATGTAATGCAGTCCTAAAGCGTAATCGTAAGTATGGTTAAAAAGTTTTTTGCCAGAAGGCTTTGAATAATGAATACCGTATATTGGACCATCTGAATCCAATTCATCTGATTCCATTACTACATAAGAAAAGGTGAATCCAAGCATTTCTTCTGAATGCTCATGGTGATGCTCGTGCATGCTATGATCGTTTGCTAATTCAGAAAATAAGTTAGAACAGAGTGATACGCTAAGGATCGTTATTAAGAGATTTTTCATAAATCCTGTTTTTTTTTTAAGTG
>CAJWEH010000079.1 GCA_913031135.1 uncultured Puniceicoccaceae bacterium
GAAGATTAGTCGTAAGGATGAAAATTAAAGGAAGGAGTATATATTTTTTAAAGAGATTATTCATTATGAAATGATGAAGTTTTAAAATAAGCAGATTATGGTATTATAATATAGAAAAAAATACCCATTTTAGAAGTTCCTTTAAGTTATTGATTAGGTATAATGTGTTTGCAGTGATGTTCTTTATTTTACTGATTGAATAAACAATTTAAATTATTGTGAATAATAAAAGAGTTTTACTCATCTTTATATGTCTACTTTGTTTAAATATCTTCTACTAATTGTTTCAAGCATTCCTGCATTTATTTTGTCCGCAGATGACTTCACCATTTCTGAGAATGGTTCTATTCGTTGGGACGACACTTTATTAGAAAATAAGCCAGATGGAAATTGGATGTACCTCGTTACCAAGAAGAATGTTCTCATTGAATCAACGAAATTTTCTGTTCAGACGCCTTTGGGTCAAAGTCGTAGCAATTTACTTCCTTGGAGAATCAGACAATACAAAGATGAAAAGGGTTTGACCTATAAAGAGCCAATTAAAATTGGTGACGCTAAAGGCTTTTTGAAAATTGAACATAAGCCTCTAGAAAATCGAAAAATAGATTGCTCAATCGATTTTAAAGCAGAGGGTTATAACACAAATTTGCAGACGCTTAATTTACCTATCCATGTCTTTGCTGGAAAAAAGTTTTATGTAAATGGTGTACCATATACTTATTCAGAAGGCACGGGAAAATCACGACACCATATAAACCTCCTCAAGCGGACTCGCTTAGAAGAGTTTATCGCAAGTGACGAAAAGTATGGTGCCTTCAAAATTATTCCAAAATCAGAATTGGAAATTGAGATTGTTGAAAAACTTGATTGGAAAGGGCATAGGTCGATCTGGCTCAACCTTTACCCAGTCAATGGGGAGCGTATTGAGTACAGATTTGTCCTTCCCCCAGAATTAAATGAAGACACCCAATTAAGTTATAAGGCCAATGCGATAGAGAATGGTAGTTTTGAGAATGGTCGCGAAGGCTGGGGAATCATTTTCAAAAAAAGAGATGTTACTTCCGATTGGTCATTGACTAAAGAGGCATCGAGTGAAGGGAGTACTTCATTAAAAGTTTCTGTAATTGAACAAAAGCATGTTTTTGAGCCGCTCGTGAAATCAGCTATCGTTGCCTCGGACTATTTTCAGTCAACTGCCTTAAAATCGGTCCGTTTTTCGGTCGATTTGAAAGCGGACAAAATAGGTCAAAAAGCAAAGCTACAAATTCGTTATGTTCCGACAGCCTTAGTCCCAAATGACGGAAGCAACTTGTTGGAAAAAGAAGTGGTATTAAGCAAAAAATGGGAACGATACGGATTTAATGTGGACCTTCCTTTGGCAGAAAATAATGCTTACGCTGTAGCGATAGAGTTTCCAGAGATTAAGGCGGGGGACTCGGTGTTTGTTGACGCTCTTCGCATTGGTTCTCCAGAAGATATAAATTATTCGGCTTATTCGGAATTAGAATCAGGATTGGATACAATTCGCTATCGTCGAATATATGAACTTAATGAGCCCTTTGACTTGATATCGTACTTGAAGAATAACGGGAAGAAGCGAGTGAATTATAAACTTCTTTTAAAGATTCGAGACACTGAAGGTCAACTGGTCTACGAAGCGGAGAAGCCTTATAAAGCTTTAAGAAAGGGAGGCCATTACGAACATCAATGGGAGACTCCTAGTTTTAAAAAACAAGGAATGTACCGTGCTGAATTGTTAACTCTGAATAAAGATTCCGATGTCATAAATCGAAACCATATTTCTCTGGCTGTTCTCAGGAAAAGGGAATTGAATGTTGTCGATCCGTCCAATAAATTTGGTGTTAATATTACGGATCTTAGGGAGTTTTGGGCACTTGAAAGAATCGGAATTGGTTGGTCTCGATTTACCTTCAATTGTAGCTTGTCTGATTTAATGCCCAGCAAAGGTGTTTGGAACCATCAGCATGAAAAGCGTCTATCTGCCTTATTGGATTATCAAAAAGAATTTGGAGTCACGCCGCTTGCGGTTCTCGGACCAGGAATCCCCAAATGGGCATCGAGTGGGCCCCCAGGCTCTTCGTCCTCTAGAGTTTATGCTCCAAAAACATCTCTCAATCATTATTTTGATGACTACCTTACTCGCTTGCTCGATTTTACTGACGGTCGATTGTATGCAATCGAAACATGGAACGAACCCGATATACCGCTTTTCTACAGAGGTTCTGTTCAAGAAATGGCGGATTTTTCTGAACTTTGTTACGGTATCATTAAACGAGAAAAACCAGATATAGAAGTCGTGGGGCTGGGATTAGCTACTCCAGCTGAAACTAAAAATACTTTTTTAGATAAATTATTAAATCAGGTCAGTTTGGATAATTTTGATGCGATATCCTATCACCCATATACTGAAGGTAGGCGTCATCCAGCTAGAGGGCATTTTCGAGATGTTGTTCAAGGCTTCTACTCAAAAGTGGAAAGCTTTGGCCCAGTGCCTCCCTTATGGGCAACAGAATTCGGATGGTTTGGTTTAGCACATGACGCCAAAAAATTCGTTCCCTACAAAAATCCATTTGTTGCTAGAGAAATTTTGGATGAGAAAGAAAGTGCTGAAGCGTATATTCAGTCTATTTGTACAGCTTTTGCTAATGGCGTAGAGAAGACGTTTTATTTCACCCTTTTAGAAGGTAATATATTGGATCGTTGGCTTCATGGATGGGTTGGGCCTGGAGGGCGTTCAGTCGAGCTTGGTTTCATTGCTGCAGCTACTGCCTGTGATCTCATTGCTGATATGCAGTGTTTAGGCCAAGAGTTTATTGAGGGCGGGATATGTCAGACGAAATTCTCCAACTCTTCTAAAAATATTGTCGTACTTTGGAGCGAAAGTAAAGTAAAGACCTTGAATCTTCCACTGACCGAAAATTTAACCGTTTATGATCTCTATGGAAACAGTATGCCCTTGAATTTCAATAATGGCGGTACTTTTGTTGAGATAAAAGTGTCCTCACAACCCATTTATTTAGTTTATGAAAAATAAATCTCACATCTTAAATTACAGTCTACTTTTTTTGATTTCGATTGCTTCATTTATCAATCTCTATGCAATAAATGATGAAATAAAAGACCCTCCCAATGTTCTACTGATCATTTGCGATGATTTAAACACGGATATTGAAGGCTGGGGAGGGCATCCACAAACACTGACACCAAATATAACACGATTGATGCAAGAGGCAATCAGCTTTAAGCAGGCACACTGTACAATTCCTATCTGTGCTCCTTCGCGTTCAAGTTTCCTTACTGGGATTTATCCTCATAACTCAAACAATTTTGCGTTTGATCAGTGGATGAAAAATCCAGTACTCAGTCAGTCCAAATCACTTTCACGTTATTTTAAGGATAACGGCTATTTTACTTTAGGTACAGGGAAAATAATGCATCATCTGGTTCGCTCGCAGTGGGATGAGTTTTATCAAGAATCTGATTATGGTCCTTACGCTTTTGATGGCAAAGAAAACAAACCACACCCACTCGTTCCCAGGCCATTCCGAGATGATTTTGGACGGATTGATGGCTCTTTCGGCCCGTTAATGAACCTTAAGGGAAAAACTTTCGAGGGTATAGAGTATAGCTGGCAGAGTGGTAATTGGGTCAGAATGTACTCATTAGACTATGAAACGGATGAAAATCGAGATCCAACAGCTGATGAGCAAAATACTCAATGGGTTATCGAGCGATTGAATGATTTATCGCAAAATAACAATGAAGAACCTTTTTTTATGGCCCTTGGATTAATGCGACCGCATACACCTTTAATCGTACCTCAGAAATATTTTGATCGTTTCCCTTTGGATTCAATTGAGCTACCAGAAATGTTAGAGGGTGATGCGATCGATACCTTTTTGCTTGATTCTCGAGGAGGAAACGACAGAGGGAGGAAGATTTTTAACAGCCTTGTTGCTTCTTATGAAACTAAGGAGTTAGCCTTAAAACATTTCATTCAAGCCTATCTTGCCTGTGTTGCATCTGTGGATGATTTAATAGGGCTGATTTTAGATACCTTAGAAAAAACAGAGCTTTCTGAAAACACAATCGTGGTCTTTACTAGTGACCATGGTTGGGGTAATGGGCCTAAGGATTATGTTTATAAAAATGCCCTTTGGGAAGAGAGCACTCGTGTTCCTTTGATCATTAAGGTTCCTGAACTGACACAAGGTGGTATCGAATGTAATCATCCGGTCTCTTTAATTGATTTATATCCGACACTTCTAGAACTGTGTAGTCTATCTGCTGATAATAGAATCAGCGAAACAGGATATCGTTTAGATGGTTTCAGTCTAGTGCCATTCATTCAAACACCGAATACTTTAGAATGGACAGGGCCTAATTCAGCATTAACAGTCATTCATAAATGGAAAGAAAAAGATCCTTTAAATCAGAGTTATTCTCTTAGGTCAAAAGATTGGAGGTATATACGATACCACTCAGGCAAAGAAGAATTATATGATAAAACTGAAGACGTATTTGAATGGACAAATCTCGCCTACAAGACTGAATACAAGGATCAAATAATTAAG
>CAJWEH010000080.1 GCA_913031135.1 uncultured Puniceicoccaceae bacterium
GGCTAAACAAATTCTATTTGATGAAGCGGCTCGTAAAAAAGTTTTGAAAGGTGTTGAGACACTTTCTAAAGCGGTAAAAGTTACACTTGGGCCAAAAGGGCGTAATGTTCTTATTGATAAAAAGTTCGGAGCTCCGTCTGTTACAAAGGACGGCGTTTCAGTAGCTAAGGAGATTGATTTATCAGATCCTTACGAAAATATGGGAGCTCAAATGGTTCGAGAAGTCGCGTCTAAAACATCTGACAGTGCCGGTGATGGAACAACAACAGCAACTGTTTTGGCGGAAGCTATCTATCGTGAAGGCATTAAGAATGTAGCAGCAGGGGCAAATCCAGTCTACCTTAAGCGTGGAATAGATAAGGCAGTAGCAGCTGCAACAGGTGCTTTTGCTAAGTTGAGCAAGAAGGTTAAAGATAGCGATGAGATCCGCCAAGTAGCGACTGTATCCGCAAATTGGGATGGTGAAATTGGTCAGATTATTGCAGAAGCAATGGACCGTGTTGGTAAAGATGGCACAATCACCGTTGAAGAAGCAAAAGGTATCGAAACGTCTCTTGATGTCGTTGAAGGTATGCAGTTCGATAAAGGGTATTTAAGTCCTTATTTCTGCACGGATAATGAATCTATGGAAGTACAATTCCAAGAGGCTTATATCTTAATTCACGAGAAGAAAATTAGTAGCTTAAATGAAATTCTTCCTCTACTTCAAAATGTAGCAAAGACGAATAAACCATTGCTAATTATAGCTGAGGATATTGAAGGCGAAGCACTAGCTGCTTTAGTTGTTAACAAACTAAGAGGCACATTGAATGTTGCGGCAGTGAAAGCTCCAGGATTTGGAGATCGTCGTAAGGCAATGCTTGAAGATATTGCAATTCTAACAGGTGGGCGTTGTATTACGGAAGACCTAGGTATTAAGCTAGAGAACGTGCAATTGAGTGATCTAGGAAAAGCAAAGCGTGTCACGATTGACAAAGAGAATACTACGGTTGTTGAAGGAGCTGGTAAAAGTTCAGACATTCAAGGTCGAGTGAAGCAAATTCGTCGTCAAATTGAAGAAACTTCATCTGATTACGATCGTGAAAAGCTTCAAGAGCGTTTAGCTAAGATTGCTGGTGGTGTTGCAGTCATTAATGTTGGTGCACAAACTGAGCCAGAAATGAAAGAGAAGAAAGATCGAGTTGATGATGCATTGCATGCTACTCGTGCAGCAGTTGAAGAAGGGATTCTTCCTGGAGGTGGTGTTGCCTTACTTCGTGCTTCAAAGAGTATCGAAGCTTCAGCTACGGAGCTTGAAGGAGATGAATCTTTAGGTGCATCAATTGTAAGACGTGCTATCGAAGCTCCATTAAGACAACTCTGTGAGAACGCTGGAGTCGAAGGTTCTCTAGTTGTTGCTGAAGTGCTCAAAGCAAAAGGTGCTAAGGGTTACAATGTAGCGACTGGTGAGTTTGAAGACTTAGTTGCAGTGGGAGTAGTAGATCCTGCTAAAGTGACAAGAACTGCTCTTCAAAATGCAGGTTCAGTCGCTGGATTATTACTAACTACAGAAGCAATGATCACTGATGAGCCTGAAGAGAAATCAGGTGGCGCACCAATGCCTGACATGGGTGGTATGGGCGGCATGGGTGGCATGGGTGGCATGATGTAGTGTAACTCAGAAACAACCATTTTAAACCGAGCCCTCCTTGCTTCAAAGTAATGGAGGGCTTTTTTATGGGTAAAACCCTTGTTCTTGATCTAAGTTGAGAGTGATTGATAGGTTTAAAAATGTTATTTGTCCCATAGTCTCACATTTTAGAAAGCGTTTATCTTGATGCATCTCTGCTAATTCTTTTTTCAGTTGTTCGGTTTTTTCTAGAGATGAAATTCTATCGGCACACATACAGTCTCTTAAGTGATTAATTCGATTCATTGAAAAATTGAGACGTCTCTTTATGAGGGCACGTTCCTCCCTTTGGTATTGGCGAGCAGTATCTCGGTTAATAAGCTCAGTGCACAATTTTACCACGGGTAGGTTGTTTTTAAAGAATTGAGGTAGGTATAAAGAACGCCGGCCTTCATAACATTGTTGATCAAAATCAATTGCGCGTACTCGGTATTGATTTTCTTCAAAATCGGGAGTGACTTCGACAGCATAATTGTAGGAACGCATATCTCCTAAGAGACGCACAAAGCACCGCTCATTGAATTTAATAAATTCTTTTGCCAGTCTCACTTCATGAATATCAGATCTAGGTAGAAAATCTTTAATAAATTGATCTCCTGGAACACCTATGATGTGTTCCTCAATAAGGGTATCTCCCCAAATCAAAAAATTTATGTGGTTTGGGGAAAGTAGCTCTTCTAGCTCAAGTCCGTAGACTCTGGAGGCATCGGCTTTCTTAATATAAAAGTAGTCATGGTTGTCGTTAAATTGATTCACCACTCGGACTCGCATTGGTTTCGTATTTCCAAAGGTACAGAGATCAACTCGATCAATAAAAAGGTTCTTTAAAACGGATTCATCGCCTTCGGATCGTAATTGAACATAGATTTTTTTTAGCGATTCGTATAATTCTTGTCCTCTGTATTGATCAAACAAAAGGGTCTGCCACAGGGTATCTTCACCAAATTCATTGAATAAAGGAAACGCATCTTCATAATGAAGAAGGTCTTCGTATAACAAAGGGAGTTTTAGAAAGCGACCGTGAGCATTCAGGTATTCTCGGAATGAATCATTGATTGAAAAAAATTCTTTTCTTTTCTGTCGGATTTGCTTGGTCATAATTTAACTTATTTTTAAAATAATTTAAATTAGGGTTGAATGAAAGCGTGATTTTTTAAATTCTTAAACTGGCTGGGTCCTATGCAATGCTGGATCTACGAACCCCGTCAGGCCTGGAAGGGAGCAGCGGTAGTATATTTCACATGTGCCGTAGGGTGCCTAGCCACTAAATTTCGCATATTTATACCATTAACATAGATGACAAGCCAAGGATATCAAGTGATCGCTCGCCGGTGGAGGCCCAAGCAATTTGACGAGTTGGTTGGTCAAGATCATATTGTTCAAACCCTAAAAAATGCCATTGAAACAAACCGTATTGCCCATGCGTATTTATTTGTGGGACCTAGGGGTACTGGTAAAACGAGTACTGCGCGTTTATTTGCGAAGGCATTAAATGCGGAAGGGGGGCCTTCAACTACGCCAGATGATTCCTCTGAGATCAGCCAAAGTATTATGAGTGGCTCTTGTATGGATGTCATCGAGATTGATGGTGCTTCGAATAATAGTGTCGACCAAATTCGGAGTCTTAGGGAGGAATGCCAATATGCACCGACTCAAGCCACTTTTAAAATCTATATCATTGACGAAGTTCATATGTTATCAACTGCTGCTTTCAATGCCTTATTAAAGACACTTGAAGAACCGCCATCCCATGTGAAATTTTTCTTTGCGACGACAGAAGCGCATAAAGTCTTGCCGACTATTGTTTCAAGATGCCAGCGCTTTGAGTTTCGCCCGATTGCCGATGCTGTGATTTCTGAAAAACTGAGTTTGATCGCTAAGGCTGAAGGTATTAACGTAGAAGAGAAAGCGGTTCAGGCTATTGCTCGATTGGCAAATGGTGGTATGCGAGATGCACAGTCTATTTTAGATCAAATGATTTCCTTTTGCGGAACAACGATTAAAGAGGCAGATGTACTGAATGTTTACGGCTTAGTTGGAATCGATGAAATTAAATTACTTGCTGGAGCTATGGCAGCATTAGATTTTTCTCAAGTGATCGATCTCATTGATGGTTTTGTTGATGCAGGAAGGGATTTAATTCGAGTTCACCATGATCTCGTAGAATATATTCGATCTGTTTTGTTAGATGCGATTCGTGCAAAGGGGACGAGTTCATTGCTTGGCACAGAGATGACTACGGCTTCCATTATGCGTATGAGTCATATTTTACAGAAAGGTGAAACGAGTCTTAAAAAGGGCTTATCTGAGCGTTCAAATTTTGAAATCATTTTGCTAAAGGCTTCGGAAGAATCACGATCTTTAGAAATAGATGGCTTGATTGAGAAGGTCATTGCTTCTGAGTCAATAGATCAAAAAAAAAAGCATGGATAGCTCCTAGCTACCCGAAAAAATCAAGTGCTACCGTCACCAGTTCACCTAGAGAAGAAGCGTCGCTTCCTAGTAACTCTTTTTATAAAACCGATGAATCGTCTAAAGTACTAATGGTTGATGAAGCGGATGTGTCAGCTGATTATTTAGATGAAGATGTGAATGGAATTACGCCCTTAGAAGTTCCTGAAATCACAGATTTTGAAACGATTGATTCATTGACGATTAAAGAAGCGAGTGACTCATTCGACCCAACAGTTTTGCAAGCCTTAGACGAGCTTTTTAATGGGTCATTAGACCGAATTCGGCCCATAAATGAGGAGGATCAAGTCTTTTAGTACGACTTAGACTCGTTTTTTCCCATTTTTTTGCTATTA
Source organism: uncultured Puniceicoccaceae bacterium (assembly GCA_913031135.1). Classification (GTDB taxonomy): domain Bacteria; phylum Verrucomicrobiota; class Verrucomicrobiia; order Opitutales; family Coraliomargaritaceae. The sequence continues at coordinate 4,477 of CAJWEH010000080.1, forward strand.
TTTTATCTAGTGCGTTTGCTTATCACTAGTTTTGTTATTCTTTCATTTGCTTTATTATTTTTCATTATGAATATAAAACAGAGTAACCCCGTACAAACGATGCCACTACAAGAC
>CAJWEH010000081.1 GCA_913031135.1 uncultured Puniceicoccaceae bacterium
TAAGCGTTCAGAAACCTATTTATACAATGTTCCTTCATATTTGAAAGTTACTGGAGACGATACCGCTAGCTTTCTGCAAAGCCAATTTAGTAATAATCTGATAACAAGTATCGAAAAATCAGTTACGTATGGTTTATGGTTAGATAAAAAGGGACATGTATTGGCGGACAGTCATATTTTAGCAATCGATTCAGAGACCTATTATATCTTTTCAGAGCATACAAATCCCCAATTTATAAGAACAACTTTAGAGCAACATATTGTAGCGGATGATGTTATGATTGAGGTAGTTCCCGTTTTAGGGTGCGCCTCAACTAGCGATGAAGGTTTCAGGGATTTTCTTCAATATTTAGGTTTAGTATATGATCTCGATTCAGAACAGTTTATTGAATCAGAAGCATTTGGAGTCGCATTCAAAAGTAAGCGTCTTATGGGTACAGGATTTGAGATTTATTTTAGAGAAGCTAAGGCCTTAGAATCGTTTCATTCCTTTATTTCCAGTTATCCAATGACGGAGATGGGTTCGGATGAGATGAACCTTCGAAGGATTGATATGGGAATTCCTCTAATCCCGAATGAGATCGGGAAAGACGATTTGGCAGGTGAAGGTGATTTAGTACCAAGTGCAGCTTCGCTAACAAAGGGATGTTATCTTGGTCAAGAAGTGGTCTCACGTTTGTATCACTTAGGGACACCTCAAAGAGGGCTCTATGTGGTTAGTCTATTGAGTGATGTTAAAACGCTGGATATCCAATTACCTGAAATCCTTTTCTTTGAGGGACGAAAGATTGGGGAATTGAGAACGCTCTATTATGTAGAGGGAAAAGCATCATCATGGATGGGAGTCGCCCTTTTAAAAGAACGCTTTATTGGTAGTTTTGAAAAAGGTGTCGAATTGAATGGAAGCAAAATTCAATTAGTTAAAAAACTTAAAATGTGTGACGAATGATCTTAGAGGAATTAAAGCAGGTTTTTATGAAATTAGGAGCAGAGGAAGCGCAAGCTGAGATTGCCGCTAAACAGTTGATAAAGAGGGCGGAACAAATTGCACAAGAGAAATCCATCACTGATGAGGAAGCGTTGAAAGAATTGCTCAGTCGGATATTTAATGCTCAATCGTAGGCAGATTTTTAGATTTAAGGACATAAATTGTATTTTTTAAGATTTTTTAGACTCTAAATGGTTTATTTAATTGACGGACAGTGCATCTATGCTGAGATATAAGCCTTTTAACATAACAATTAACATTAATCTACTCACTATGAATAAAGCACAATTAGTCGCAGAAATACAAAAATCACTCGGTTCAGATACATCTAAAGCAGCAGCAGAGCGTGCGCTTGAAGCAGTTTTGGAAGGCGTCAAAAAAGGCATTAAGAAAGACAAAAGTGTTCAATTAATTGGATTCGGTACTTTCTCAGTTACAAAACGTGCTGCTCGCCAAGGCGTAAACCCTCAGACTGGTGAAAAGATCAAAATCAAAGCTTCTAAGTCAGTTAAATTTAAAGCAGGTGCAGGTCTAAAAGCTTCACTCTAAGTTTATGCTTTAACGCAACGCCCACTGTTTATCAGTGGGCTTTTTTTGTTTTTAGTATTTGCGATTTTAAAATTCATTGTTTTAAAAACATTCTTTGCTAAATTTTAAACGTATTATGGGAAAAACACTTTTTGAAAAAGTTTGGGAGGCGCATTCTGTAAGAGAACTGTCTAACGGACAGACACAGTTGCTAATAGGTACACATTTGATCCATGAGGTTACTAGTCCTCAAGCATTTGGTATGCTTCGAGAAAAGGGATTAGCTGTTCGCTACCCTAATAGAACCTTTGCTACGGTTGACCATATCGTTCCAACAAATGAATCGGCAGAGCCTTACAGTGATGGTTTGGCTCAAGCAATGATTGAAGAATTACGGAAAAACTGTGCAGAAAATAACATTACTTTTTTTGATACCAATACAGGAAAACAAGGGATCGTTCATATTGTAGGACCAGAGCAAGGTATTACTCAACCAGGAACGACCATCGCTTGTGGTGATTCCCATACTTCAACGCATGGAGCCTTTGGTGCCATTGCCTTTGGTATAGGAACGAGTCAAGTTCGAGATGTGTTAGCAACGCAAACAATCGCTCTAAATCAATTAAAAGTAAGGCGAATTAATGTGAATGGTCAGTTGGCTCCAGGCGTATATGCTAAAGATGTTATTTTGCATATCATAAGAGTTTTGGGAACGAATGGAGGAACTGGTTTTGCCTACGAATACGGAGGCGAGGTGTTTGATCGTTTTTCAATGGAAGAACGCATGACGGTTTGTAATATGTCGATTGAAGGAGGCGCACGAGTTGGTTATGTAAACCCTGATGATACGACCTTTGACTATTTGAGGGATCGTAAATATTGCCCTAATGGTGATGAATTTGAATCGGCAATAACTCGTTGGAGAGCTTTTGCCTCAGATTCCGACTGTCACTATGATGATCTTGTTGAGATTGATGCGAATGAGATACAGCCAACGGTTACTTGGGGTATCAATCCGAGTCAGGGCGTTGGTGTGAATGAGAATATACCGACAGTTGAATCTGGAGGCACACAGTCAGAACGCGCTTCAATCGAGGAAGCCCTTGAGCATATGTCTTTTGAAGGAGGGTCACCGGTTAAAGGGAAAAAGATCGATGTCGCATTCCTTGGTTCTTGTACCAATGGTCGTTTGTCAGATCTTCAGGAAGTTGCACAATTTCTTAAAGGGAAAAAAGTTGCTGAGGGAGTGAAGGCAATCGTTGTACCGGGATCACAGGTCGTTGCTTCTATTGCGAAAGCACAAGGCTTAGATGAAATTTATACAGAGGCTGGTTTTGAATGGCGAGGTGCGGGCTGTTCCATGTGTTTGGCGATGAATCCCGACAAGTTAATTGGAGATCAATTATGTGCAAGTTCTTCAAATCGAAATTTTAAGGGTCGTCAGGGAAGTCCGACCGGTAGAACTATGTTGATGAGTCCTCTTATGGTGGCTGCGGCAGCAATTACTGGAGAAATTTCTGATGCCCGGGAGGTCTTCAATTTTTAATCTAATTAACGAAATTTATGAAAGAAAGTGCTATAAAAGAAATTAAGGGGTCAGCAATTTATGTTGAAGGCAATGATATTGATACAGATAGAATTATACCGGCTCGCTTCATGAAATGTGTGACTTTTGATGGGTTAGGAGACTACTTATTTTACGATGTTCGTTATGATTCAAATCGTAATAATAAAGAGCATCCTTTAAATGATCATCGTTATGCAGATGCTTCAATATTGATTAGCGACAATAATTTTGGATGTGGCAGTTCTAGAGAACATGCTCCTCAATCAATACAAAAAGCAGGCTATAATGCAGTGATAGCTGGTAGTTTTGCTGAAATATTTTTTGGAAATTCAACCAATCTTGGAATTGTGTGCGCTTCGGTTGATGATGCAGGAAGAAAAAAGATTGTTGAGGAAATCGAATCAGATCCGTCTTTATTGATGACTATCGATGTCGAAAATTGCCTAGTAAAAGTGGGTTCTATTCAAGTGCCTTTTACTATAAAAAAAGGGGCACGAGAAAGTTTGCTTAGTGGTCGTTATGACACCTTAAATGAATTACTTGAGGGTGATTCAGATGTTGAAGAAGTGGTCGCTAACTTGGAGTACATAAGTTAGGATGGAATTTTTTGCTTATACTGGCATATTTATATATCCATTAACGGTTTGCTCTGTATTAGCGGTTTATTTTTCATTAGAACGATTTTTAGCACTTAGAGAATGTGTCACTCTATCGGATGCTTTTGTATCAAATGTACTAGCGAATACCATCGACAAAAATACAGTTAGAAAGGAATCGTTGATGTATCGCTTGATCCGTTTTTTCGATAACAATCCAAGTCAAGATGATGAACGATTGGTTCAAGCATTTGTTCAACTTGAGCTAAATCGTTTGCAAAAAGGTCTTTTTATTTTAGATATTATTGCTGGAATTGCACCTTTTATTGGATTGCTTGGCACGGTTATCGGTTTAACGGATGTCTTTGGTGCATTTTTGTCTGATTCTGGCTTTTCTGACCAAGAGACCTTTGTCAGAGGGATTGCTTTGGCTTTAAATACAACTATTTTAGGTTTAATGATAGCGATTCCAAGTTCAGCTATGTATTCTTTTTTATCTAGAAGAATTGATGTTATTGAAAGTATGTTGGAGCTATGTATTGAAGGTTTATTTAATAGGAGGCGTTCCAATCATGAGTATCAAAAAAATCAGAAGGCATAAACCTGCTATTAATATTGTGCCGTTAGTCGATGTATTAACGGTTTTGCTTTTTTTCTTTCTTGTGACTATGCAGTTTAAGGAGTTCAAAACATTGAATATAGTACTACCTGAATTTAAAACAGCTGGTTTGAATAAAGTGGATGAGCAAATGGTCATTAGTATCGACCGAGATGAAACCATATATTTTAATCAGACTCCTCTTTCGCTTGAAGGACTTGAGTCGATTTTGCAAAGTACAAA
>CAJWEH010000082.1 GCA_913031135.1 uncultured Puniceicoccaceae bacterium
TTTAAATTAGCTTAAAATTCTTCTAGCATTTTTGGTACCCCTCTTCTGAGAGACTTTGCTAGCCTACGAATTTACCCGTAGGGCTCCCGCCACATGCGCATCTCATAACTAAAAACATTAATTATGAATTAGATAAAAAACTTTAATTGCCGCAGATAAAAACTTCGATATTAAGTCTTTTAGCTAACTCAGCCTTTGCCCATAAACATTCTCGTACAGATTCAGAATCATTCGCATATACCACATTTAAATGATTTGCTTTATGGCGTGCCATCATCTGATCTCTTGAAATACCCTTCATAACAGCATGCATAATCGGCCATTCTGGGGTTGTTTCATTCAAACGACGTCGTGTTTCCGCTTCAGGTAATTCAATCACTTCTGCTTGCCCAATATCCATTTTTAAGCGTGCATCCTCAATATAAATACGACTCCAGATAATGACACCTGGTTTAGCCACACCATGTAACGTACTACCACCTTTAGGAAAATACATTGCAGGTTGCCGATAACCATGACTCCCCTTCCATCCATCAATATGATGTTCAATAGGAGCTGCACCACTTATCAGCAATACCCAAACATATTCATCTGTACTACCGCTTGCATCAAAATCGCCCCAGCGCAAATCATGCAAAGTAATTTCTAAAGGTTGGCCTAAGGCCTTGTGCAAACGCTTGGTAATCATTGCATCTAATCCCGCACATTCATCGACTTCGTTAAAATGTGTAAAAGGTTCACCTTCAAAAATTATTTTACCTTCAGCATTCTTAACTGGCGGACGATCTGAACTATTTAACATCCCTTCGACCAAATCAGAGGCAGGACATACATCCTTAAGCCCTTGCTGGTATTGTATTCCAATGGCATCACAACCGAAACGATCTCCAATTCGACAAGCCGCAATATACATTTTACATTGTTCTAACACCTGCGACTCTGTTAATTCGGCTTCTGAGTCAGACCCAAAATGAAAATTAAAACCACGCTCAAGTAACCAATTAAAAATCTCACCTGCTTCTGTCTCTGACACGGTTTGCATTTCTGCAAATAATGCACTTTGACTCAGCCGTTCTTTATACACGCCAATATTAAATAACAGCTCGTCTGGAATCGCTGCATTATACATCCCCATACAGAATTCATCGAAAACTCCCATGATGCATTTTTCTCTATCCATTGTTTCAACTATGGAGTCAATAGATGCTAAGACAGAATCTGATAAAGATTCATTATCCGTATACGGGGAAACATGACTGGTGTCTTGTTCAATAGTACCATATTCAAACCATCTGTTTAATTGAGATTTAAAATGAGCATCCCCTGAAAAATCCTCACTCCATAAACTGGAATAAGCCACATTCGCTTTGGTTAATGATCCATTTAGATTTAACATTCCCACCAATCCCGGCCATTTACCACTCCAATTAGCCAAAGTAAGTATAGGACCCTCATGAGAAATAAGACCCGCCAAAATATGATGCGAATACTGCCAAACTGCTTCTGCTACAATAATTGGCATAGCGCGATCAATCTTTGAGAAAATATCCATCCCTTGCCGCTGACTCGAAATAAAGCCATGCTTAGCGACAGGATCATAGGCATGTGCACGTTCAATTTTGTAACCCATAGACTCAGCCAATTTGCATAGCTCAGCTTCCATCGCTTCTTGCTCGGCCCAGCAATTTTGATTCGCACTCAATCGTAAGTCGCCACTGGCAATCAGTAATAGTGTTTTATTCTTCATAACTACTTATCCTTTATAAAATATATGCTTTGAATTATATCCCTTTCTTGATGATTGAATCATATCGCATTTGATCCTCATATAATTGATGAAATACTTCATATTTTCTAGCATGATATTCAGCAGTGGCCTCTTCTGGTTGAATAGCATGCCCCAAATGCGACATAGCACCCATAGCCTCTATCAAGTTCTGATATTCCCCTGAAGCTACCGCTCCCAACATAGCCGAGCCAAGTAATACTGACTCCATTTCTTTCGGTAATAATAATCGACAGCCCGTAATATTTGCGTGTTGCTGAAGAAACAACGTATTTTTCGTACCACCACCGCAGCAAATTAAAGTATCAATATCGTAACCCTTCGCATTCATCGCTTCAATAATGTGACGTGTTCCATAAGCAATCGATTGTACCGTAGCCAAATACAATAGGCTCAAATCTTTCACCGTGGCCGATAATTTCAAACCGCTCACCATTCCAACCAACTCAGGATTTGCCCGAGGTGATCGATTACCATGAAAATAAGGGCAAACATGCAAACTTTCACTCAACCCATCGACCAAATCATATTCTTCAGTTAATAAATCACTCAAAAATGTATTTAAATAATCATAAATCGAAAGCCCCCTAGCCGTTGCCTCTTTCATTGCTTCCGAATAGGCTGCATGCGTTTTAATAACATGATCAACCAATGAACCCGTGGCAGACTGCCCGCCCTCATTTAACCAAAATCCAGGAATCATTGCCGAATCATAGGGTCCCCAGACCCCTTCTATATAACGTGCTTCCTCAGCGACCGCCATATGGCAGGAAGAAGTCCCACCAATCAATGCCAAGCGTTTATTAAAATTTATCGGCTCAGCCTCACCATTTTTAGTAAACTCTTTAAGTCCAAGCATCCCTAAACCGCCAGCATGAGCGTCTATAATCGAGACACCCACAGGGGTACCCTTAAGCAAACCCATTTCTTTCGCTGAACTCTCGGACAAGCCTTGACCTATTGGGCGTCCCATCAAACGCACTAAATCACTTCGACCTATTGACTCAAACGCATCTTCAGATAAGTCATCCAAACCAATTGCTTTAAATAAATTCACATCCCAGCCCGAATCACTTTCAGAATTTTTATCAAAAGTCCACTTACAAGAAAGCGAGCACAAAGAACGCACAGTAGAGCCTGTAGCACGAAAAGTTAAATAATCAGGCAAATCAAAAAAATGAGCCACTCGCTTCCATGACTTAGGTAACTGTTTTTTTAACCAAAGTAATTTCGGCAATTGCATCTCTGGTGAAATACGACCACCAACAAAATCAAAAGCCGAATAACCCTCTTTAAAACCATTGATTAAATTCGTTTCTTCAATTGCTCGATGATCCATCCATACAATTATATTTTTAGCATCATCTTCATCAGGGTCGACTGAAACGGAATTCCCACATTCATCAATTAAAACGAGAGAGCAGGTTGCATCGAAACCAATGCCCTTAATAGTTGCGATATCTATTTCCGTCTCGGCTAACACCCGATGGCAACAAGAGCAAATCGACTGCCATATATTTTCAGAAGACTGTTCAACAAAATTCGCTTTCGGCTTCCATGTCTTAATCGCTTCAACTGTGTGCCCAACTAAAACACCCCGCTCGTCGAAAATTCCAACGCGTGCACTGCCAGTGCCCACATCAATCCCTAAAAAGTAATTCATCAGTTAAACAATAGCTACTCGATTTCCGACCAACCCATTCTCGAAAGAAACGCATCCGTGTATTTGAGCGTTTTATGATAGTCACTTTCCGCCAAATGCTTACCGTGATTAAAAAAGCCATGGTCTCTCCCCTCAAATGGAATCAAGGTGGAATCATTCCCTACTTCTAACATTTTCTCATGAAACATTTCTGCTGTTTTGTAAGGAACTAAGCGATCTTCGGTACCATGGTAGATAATCGTTGGAGGGACGCTTTCGTCTACATTGTGATAAGGGGAGATTTCATGACCTTTGACCCCTAATCTCGCAAAATTGAATCGTTTAGGGTTCTTCAAAGGGTCAACAACACATACCGGATTGAATAAGATTAAAGCATTAGGCTTCGATAATTTTTTATGTTTTTCATCTTTCAAAGTCCCAAGCGAAGCGGCTAGATGCCCCCCTGCTGAACCCCCTGAAGCCGCAATCCGATTGCGATCAATTCCAAATTGATTGGCATTTTTCCGAACATAGGCAAAAGCATCTTGAGCATCTCGTACTGAATCAATCGCTTGAGAGTTTTCCGTGGACCTCACTCTATAATTAGGAATAAAGCAGACATATCCCTTTGAAGCGTAGTACTGAGCATAAGCCACAAATTGAGTAATATGACGAGCATTCCAGCCACCTCCAAAATAAAAAACAATAGCAGGATTTTTGTCTGACGCCTTCCAATCATCTGGCTTAAAAACATAGATCTTAAGATCAATACTAGACGTTTCTTTAAAGGTATAATTTTCACTATTGTCTAAAACCTGTTGATTAGGATTAGCATTCAAAAAACAGGCAAAAAGCACAAGAAGAGGTAAGTATAAGCATTTCATATATAAAGCTTTTAAAGGTCTCGCCTACCAATACAAATAAAATTTTAAATCACTTTACAAAAGATCAGATTTATTTTGTATTCATGACCCAGTTGGGGGCGTAGCTCAGTTGGATAGAGCAACGGTTTTCTAAACCGTAGGTCACAGGTTCGAGCCCTGTCGCCCCTGCCACTT
>CAJWEH010000083.1 GCA_913031135.1 uncultured Puniceicoccaceae bacterium
ATACTTCCGTCTTCCATATCTTCTATGATTGATTCTAGCTTTGTTATAGCTTCTTCATAGGATTCGTCTGTTGGTATTTTTTTGCTCATGCTAATGTTAATCTGAGTGCTAACGTTTGATTTTATAACTTTATTAATCTATATTGTTCATTTAATTTTACAAATATTAAGTATATTTTTTGTTTTATGTGTAAAAACTATGTTTAGCGTTGAGTCAGTTCGAAGTGATTTTCCTATTTTATCATCAGAGGTAAATGGGAAATCGTTAATTTATTTAGATAATGCTGCAACGGCACAGAAGCCAGATTGTGTAATTCAAGCAGTCAATCAGTATTATCGAAAAGAAAATTCTAATATTCATAGGGGCGTTTTTTATTTAAGTGAACAAGCAACCACGGCTTATGAGTCTACGCGAGATCTTGTGGCTGATTTTTTGTCGGCAGAAAAAAGTTCAGAAATTATTTTTTGTAAAGGGGTAACCGAGGGGATCAATTTGGTGGCGAATGGGTTTTCTAGGTCAATTTTGAAAGAGGGTGATGAAGTTTTGATATCCGAAATGGAGCACCATGCTAATATTGTTCCTTGGCAGATAGCTTGTGGGCAAACGGGAGCTATCTTAAAGATTATTCCTGTATTAGAAGAGGGTTCTCTTGATATGGATGCTTATAAAAGCCTTTTATCCGAAAAAACAAAATTAGTAGCTATTGTCCATGTCTCCAACGCTTTGGGGACAATTAATCCAGTTAAAGAGATGATTGCATTAGCTCATGCTCAAGACATTCCTGTTTTAGTCGATGGTGCTCAATCAGCACCACATATGGAGATCGATGTTCAAGATTTAGATTGCGATTTCTTCGTTGCATCTGGACACAAGTTATTCGCACCAACAGGAGTGGGTATGTTGTATGGTAAAGAATCCTGGCTTGAACGACTGCCTCCGTACCAAAGTGGAGGTGATATGATCGAAAAAGTTGATTTTGGCGGAACAACTTACAAAGGCTTGCCGGGTAAATTTGAAGCAGGAACACCTAATATTTCAGGCGTGATTGGTCTCAGATCAGCAATTCACTATCTGAATGACTTAGATCGTTTCGGAGCATCTACGCACGAACAATCACTTTTAGGTAAAGCCACTGCTGCATTAAATGAAATCGATGGACTAAGAATCATAGGAACGACGAGAAATAAAGCTTCGGTTGTCTCTTTTGTTTTTGATGAGATCCACGCGCATGATGTGGGCACTTTTTTAGATGCAGGAGGTATCTCAGTTCGAACTGGGCACCATTGTACTATGCCACTCTTAAAGCGTTTTAAAGTTCCCGCAACGGCTCGTGCTTCATTTTCTTTTTATAATAATGAGTCAGATGTCAATGCGCTCATTGAGGCGCTCCATAAGATGAAAGTATTCTTTGGATGATTGAAGATAAACTAAAAGAATTGTATCAAGAATTTCTCTTGAAGCATTCAAAGGCACCCTTGTACTATGGGAAATTGCCTGTTTTCACGCATCACGCAGAGGGCTTTAATCCTATTTGTGGGGATGCAATTACTGTTTATTTGAATTTAGAAGGCAGGCAAATTAAAGCGGTTTCTTTTGAAAGTGCATCTTGCTCTATTTGCAACGCTTCGGCCTCTATGATGCTTCAAGAAATAAACTTAAAAGCCTTAAATCAGGTGCTTCAGTACTATTCATCATTTGAAACTTTGCTAATAAACGAGGAATTTTCAGAAGAGGTGGTCAATTTAAGTGAAGAGTTTGAGGCATTTTTAGGGCTGTCAAAATTTCCCGCTCGTAAAGCGTGTGCATTACTTCCTTGGGAAACCCTGAAAAAAGCATTAAAGTAGGATTTTAATGGCTACCTAGTATGTTTGTAATCGTCTCTTTAAAGAGAGAGTTCATTGCTTCTGAGGATAGGTCGGCGTCTGTATGTACGGCTTGAATGAATGTTTTTATGTCGGCTTCTGCTTGATAGTTTGGGTATAAATTCAGTGGGTAATCGGATCCAAAAATGATTTTTTCGATACCGACCATACTAATGACATTTTTAAAAATAGTCATATCATAAAGCAGTGGGCTTGCTGCTGTATCGTAGTAGACATTTTTCAGCAGGGGTTTTAATTTGGGGTTTTGTTCAAAGAAAGGGATGCCGCCTCCCCAATGTGCTAATATTATTTTTAGTTCCGGGAATGCTATAGCAAGGTCTAGGTAGAATTGAAAGGGAGTTTGGGTATAGCCTGAATGTGGTAGATTTAAAGATTCGGTGACATGTATATTGATCGGCCAATTTTCTTGAATGCACCATTCCGCCATTTGATACCAATGCCTTTTATTGCCTGAAAAATTTTGTACACTTGGATGTAGTTCTCCGACTCCTCTAAAGCCCATTGATTTGGCGAGTTCTAATTGTTTTAAAATGGAATGATTTGGGAGGATAGAAGCAAATCCAATGAATTTATCGGGTGCTTCCTTAAACCAAGATTGCATGAGTTGGTTGTGCCATAGGCAGGTGGATTCATGCTCCCAATACCAACCAAGTAAAATGATTTTTTCGATGTTGGCATCATGCATTACCTTTAAGGTTTGTTCCTTAGTGTTCCATCTTTGAAGAGAGGGTTTTTTATTGGGTGCTACAAGCCTGAGCCAGTAGTCTTCTTTATTTGTCTGCGCCCAAACCTTACTGTTACTGAATGGATCATTGGGGAAACAGTGTGTGTGGGCATCGATCATAGTCCTAAGCTTGATTTTTTAGTTAAGGTCTTTTTGTTTACAATGGTTGTATGCCTGAATTAGCTGAAGTAGAGTATTTTAAAAGAGTTTGGGAGCCCGCTGAGGGCTCTAAAGTCATTGGAGCTAGCGCTAATCTAGATAAAAGGATTTTTCGTGATATCGACAATGATGAATTTCCAAATTGTTTAATTGGTACGCATTTTGAACAATCGCTTCGAAGTGGTAAGCAGCTCTGCTTTCTATTTAGTTCAACACATTGGTTGGGGCTTCATATGGGAATGACTGGTAGATTGAAACTGAGCGATGATCGATCTGAGGATTTTAAGTATGATTATCTAACTCTATTTCTTGAGGGACATCGTCGTTTAGTATTTCAAGATCCTCGTCTTTTTGGAAAAGTTTTATATCATAATTCAAGGAAGGCTCCAAAATGGTGGAGTTGTTTGCCTGGCGAATTAACGAGTGATTCATTTACTTATGAGCAGATGGATGCTTATTTATCTAGAAGGCCTAAGAGCGTTATTAAATCTCTTTTATTGGATCAAGGCGGTTTTCCTGGTATTGGCAATTGGATGGCTGATGAAATTCTTTGGAGAAGCCGGATTGCCCCTTTCGTGAGAGTCGGGGATATTGGTACACAGAAAAGAAAAGAACTTTTTCAGAAAATTAAAGAAGTATGTTTTGATGCATTAGCTGTTATAGCGGATGGTTGGAAGCGACCTCCAAATGAGTGGCTTTTTAATCATCGATGGAAAGATAAGGGAATTTGTCCAAAAACAAACAAAGAGCTTGTTCGAGAAAAGATCGGTGGCAGAACCGCTTGTTGGTCACCCACTTGGCAGACCTATCGTTAATTAGTGCTTAGAGGCTTGATGGATAACAACCGTTGAGAAGGTTAAACTTTTCGTCGAAATCTTTTGAAATCCAGCTTCTCTCAGTTGTTCGCTTAATGATTCTTTTGTGGGAAACGATTCTATCGTGCCTGCTAAATACTTATAGGCCTCTTTGTCTTTTGTAATGAGCCCTGCTATTGTTGGGAGTATATATTTTAAATAAATGAAATAAATAGGCTTAAACCATTGATAAGGCTGCGAAAATTCTAAAATAAATAAAGAGCCATCGTTATCTAGGACTCGATGCATTTCACGAAATCCTTGCACTCGATTTTCAAAATTTCGCACTCCAAATGAGATGGTTATGGCATCGAAACTAGTATCTTCGAGCGTTAGATCCATACAGTCGCCGAATTCAAACTTTAGTGGTCCTTGTTGTGGGAAGGATCTCTGTTTGATACGAGCTTGCTCGAGCATGGGTTCGCAAAAATCTTGGGCTAAAATGGGAATGCTAGAGTCTAATGATTTTCTAAGCGAAAAAGCAACATCGCCACTGCCTGTAGCTAAATCAAGGACTGTTCTTGGCTTTATTTTTTTAACTTTATTCACAAGCGCTTTCCTCCAGAGGAAGTCGAGTCCAAAGCTTAGCAGGTGGTTAAGGAAATCGTATTTTAAGGCGATGCCTGAAAACATTTTTTCTACTTTATGTCCAATTGGTTGATACATTTTTGACCGTTGTATTACATCAGTAATAATATAAAATTATTA
>CAJWEH010000084.1 GCA_913031135.1 uncultured Puniceicoccaceae bacterium
AAATGGTGGACGGAGAGGGACTCGAACCCACGACCTACTGGGTGTAAACCAGTTGCTCTAACCAACTGAGCTACCCGTCCTTAAAATAAGAGTCTAGAATTTGATGTGCAGTAAAAAATGAATCAAGTCTATTCTTTAAAAATTTTCCAATTAATGTTCAAATTTGACCATTAATCATTCTTTTTTGATACTTTCTATGTCTTTGGTAAATTGAACGGTATCGTTAGATGTGAAAAAAGAGGTCCCACAAACGAGGGTGTCAGCACCATGTTTAATACACGCAGGAGCGTTTTCTAGAGTAATGCCTCCGTCCACTTCTATTCTAAAGGAGTAACCTTCTTTCGCTTTTATTTCAGATATTTGATGAATCTTTTTTAAGCTATCTACAATGAAGCTTTGTCCACCAAATCCAGGCTCAACACTCATTATTAATACGAGATCACATAGATCTAGATAGGGCGTTAATTTTGAAACATCTGTGCTGGGATTCAATGCAATGCCTGCTTTGCATTTCGCATTTTTAATTCTCTTTATCGTTTCGGTGATTGGGTATTCAGGTTCTACATGAATTGTTATTAAGTCGGCGCCTGAATCAATAAAACTGTCAATATGTTGGTTTGGATTTGAGAGCATTAAGTGAACATCAAAAAAGAGATCGGAGTGCTTTCTTAAAGACTGAACTGTGCTAGCTCCAAAACTAATATTAGGAACGAAGTGACCATCCATAATATCGAGGTGAACCCATTGCACGTTTGCAGATTCTGCAATCTTTAAGCTCTCATTGAAGGCATCATGCTTGCCTGCTAACAATGAGGGAGCTAATAGGATGGAATCATGAGATATCGATTTCATTTGGATCAAAGTCTACCTTAGGGTAGGTTAAGTGCAATTCATCTAGTGTAGCTGTTATGATTTGAGCGACAATCAGATTCCTTACCCATTTTTTATTGGAAGGTACGATATACCAAGGAGCATGTGGATGGCTAGTATTTTTAAAGACGGCTTCATAAGCTTCTTCATATTGCTCCCACTGACTTCTGGCGATTAGATCTGAGGGATCGAACTTCCAGTTTTTTGATGGAACATCAAGGCGTTTTTGAAGCCGACTTTTTTGTGTTTCTTTGTCTATGTGTAAGTAAAGTTTTATAATAATAGTGCCTTCATCATGAAGTAATTGTTCGAAATTATTAATGTGATCGAAGCGCTTTTTCCAAATTTCCTCAGGACATAATTCGTTCACTCGAACTGCAAGCACATCTTCATAATGGCTTCTGTCAAAAATAACAATTTCTCCATTTGCTGGGACTTCTCTGTGAACACGCCACAAAAAATCATAACTAAGTTCTTTTCTTGTTGGTTTATCAAAACTTGCTACGTGTGCATACTGTGGGTTTACTCCATAAAAAACATTTCGAATAGTACTATTTTTACCGCTCGTATCCATTCCTTGTAAGACGATTAGGAGTTTTTTACGTCGATCGACATAAAACTTCTCTTGTAGGTGGATGAGTTTATTTTGTAGTTTCTTTAGTTCTATTAGTGCCTCTTCTCGATTTGGGAAGTCTCCCAATGGATCTGCGCTTGTTTTGCTCAGATTTTTATTTATTGCTTTAGAAACTAAGTATTGTTCGATTTCTTTAATCTGCATAACGATACCTATTAATTAAGAGTATTCATGAGTAATATTTGCAAGCAATTTAGTGAAATGATTCCGAAAAAAGTGGCTTTATTTGGTGACTCAATTCAAAGATTTGATGCGCCAACTCATAAGGAGTCAACTTGTTCAATTCGTGATCGAGAGTTCCTGTTGGGTAGGTATTGTGCATCAAAGGCATTAGAATTGATGGGTCGAGATGACGGTGTTGTCGGTCAAAATCAGGATGGCAGTCCTCTTTGGCCGAATGGTACGATTGGTAGCATTACCCATTCAAAAGGTTTTGCGGTAGCTGTCGCAGCATCATCAAAAGACTACCAATCTTTGGGAATTGATTTAGAGCAAATGAATCGACTTAAGCCCGCTTCAATTGCCCGTATTGCCCATGAGTCAGAACAGAAAAGTATCAAAGACGATGTGAGTAGGGGTACCGTATTATTTGCCCTAAAAGAGAGCTTTTATAAAGCGCAGTTCCCGATTTATAAAAAGAAATTAAATTTTAAAGATGTCGCTTTTTCTATAGACTTTAATCGATGCGAAGCGCAGGTACAATGGACTTCCTCGAAATTAAATGTCCCTAAATCTGTTTATAATGATTGGAAAGTTACATTTAAGCTCGTAGAGAACTATGTCTTCGTCTTTTGTTTATTTGAAAATGCTTGAGTTTAGTCATTTTTCTAAATCCTCTTTTTATTATGTACGCTAGTGAAACAGCTCTTTAATTATACGATGTCGAACACAAAGAATATAAGGAATTTTTGTATTATAGCTCATGTGGATCATGGTAAAACAACTTTGTCAGATCGTATTTTGGAACTAACTCAAACCGTTGAAGATCGGAATATGCAGGATCAGCTCTTAGATTCAATGGACCTAGAGCGTGAGCGTGGTATCACGATTAAAAGCCATCCTGTCAGTATGGTCTATCAAGAAGAAGGTGGCGTTACCTATGCCTTTAATTTAATTGATACTCCTGGACACGTAGATTTTTCCTATGAGGTTTCTAGAAGCTTGGCAGCGTGTGAAGGGGCTTTGTTATTGATTGATGCCGCCCAAGGAATCGAAGCCCAAACGGTTGCGAATGCGCATCTCGCACTTGAGCAGGGGCTGGAGATCATTCCGGTCATCAATAAGATTGATTTGCCAAGCGCTGATGTTCCTGCGATCCAGGCTCAACTTGAAGATGTATTGGCAATTCCTGCTGACGAGGCAATTTTAACGAGTGGCAAAAGCGGAATTGGTATCCCTGAACTCATGAAGGCAATCGTAGCAAAGGTTCCGAGTCCTCGATGGGTTGATGCGGGGTCCTTAAGAATGCTGATATTTGATTGTATTTATGACACCTATAAAGGGGTTATCTGTTATGTGCGAGTGTTCTCTGGTACGGTTAAAGCAAATGAAGCGATCATTACGATGAGCAATGGGATGCGGGCCCAAACTAAGGAGGTCGGCAAGTTTTCTCCTAAGATGTCTGCTCAACAGTCCTTAAATGCTGGAGATGTCGGATATATCGTGACCAATATTCGTGATGTTGCAGAGATTAAGTTAGGTGATACCATAACGCATCACGCCAACCCTTCAAAAGAAATGCTACCTGGGTTTAAAGAAGTGAGTCCAATGGTCTTTAGTGGCATTTATCCCATTGATACGAGTGACTATAATAAGCTTAAAGCAAGTATGGGGAAGCTTCGATTGAATGATGCCGCTTTTGTTTATCAATCAGAAAATTCTGTTGCTCTTGGTTTTGGGTTTCGATGTGGTTTTCTTGGTCTTTTACATATGGAAATCATTCAAGAGCGTATTCGTAGGGAGTATAATTTAGATGTCATTTCCACTTATCCAAGTGTGGTTTACCATGTTAAGAAAACCGATGGTAATGAAATTGAAGTCCATAACCCAGTTCATCTGCCAGAGAGTGCCGAGATTGAATTTATTGAGGAACCTATGATTCGGGCTTCCATTCACATTCCTAGCGGATCTATTGGGGATACATTAGCACTTGTTTCTGAAAAACGAGGCTTATGTGAGCAAACAGAAACCATTGATGAGCAAAGGGTTATGCTAGTTTGCATTTTGCCGCTTAATGAGATATTAGTTGATTTTAATGACAGGCTAAAGAGTATCACGCATGGCTATGGTTCAATGGACTATGAAATGAGTGGCTATCAGCAAGCAAAGTTATGTCGCTTAGATATCCGAGTGAATAGTGAGCCAGTCGACGCCTTTTCTTCTATTGTACATATCGATAAAGCAGAGGGCAGGGGACGGGCATTATGTAAACGCTTAAAGGAGATTCTCCCAAGGCAGTTATTTAAAATTGCAATTCAAGCCAGTGTCGGCTCTAATATTGTTTCTCGTGAAACGATCAGTGCTTTCAGGAAAGACGTGACTGCTAAATGTTACGGCGGTGATATTTCAAGAAAGCGAAAACTTTTGGAAAAACAAAAAGAGGGGAAAAAACGGATGAAAAACATTGGTAGCGTTTCAATT
>CAJWEH010000085.1 GCA_913031135.1 uncultured Puniceicoccaceae bacterium
TTTATTGCAGGGTGGAGCAGCCCGGTAGCTCGTCAGGCTCATAACCTGAAGGTCGCCAGTTCAAATCTGGCCCCTGCACCCAATGAAGGTCGCTTTTAAAGATAAAGCGGCCTTCGCCATATATAGGATGGATTTGTTATTTCTGAATTTCAGAGAAAGCCCATTCAATCCAAGGTATCAGAGCCTGAATGGAGTCTGTTTCAACAGTAGCACCGCCCCAAATTCGTATGCCAGGAGGTGCATCACGATAACTTCCGATATCATAAGCAACGCCTTCTTGATCGAGAAGCTGAACGAGTTTCTTAGCCTTGGCTGCTTGTTGATCTGAATCTAAGTTTAGATACCATGGAGCTACGATTTTCAAACAGATGGAGGTGTTTGAGCGAGTGTCCGGATCTTCAGCTAGAAAATCAATCCAATCGGTTTGATCGGCCCAATTAGCGATGGCTTCTAAATTGGAATTCGATCTTTGGATGAGTGCTTCTAGTCCACCGATAGACTCTGCCCATTTTAAGCCGTCTAAAGCGTCCTCAACGCATAGCATGGATACGGTATTGATGGATGCGCCAGAAAATATCCCAGAAATAAGCTTCTTATTTTTAGCTAGCTTAAATATTTTTGGCATTGGCCATGGGGGAGTATAGGATTCAAGTCGTTCAATTGCTCTTGGGCTCAAGGCTATCATTCCGTGTGCTGCTTCTCCACCCATTACTTTCTGCCAAGACCAAGTAATGACATCGAGCTTGGAATAATCCATTGACATGGCAAATACGGCAGAAGTCGCATCGCAAATACTTAGCCCCTTTCGATCATCAGGAATCCATTCGAGGTTCTTCAAGCGAACTCCAGAAGTCGTACCATTAAAGGTGAAGACGACATCATTTTTAAAGTCAACGGCATTAAGATCAGGCAATTTCCCATAATCAGCGATAAATTTTCGGGTGTTCTCTAGTTTTAATTCATTGAAAATATCACCAACCCAAGTAGATCCAAAGGATTCCCAAGCGAGCACATCGACACCTTTTGCACCAAGCAGTGACCACATAGCCATTTCTATGGCTCCTGTATCGGAAGCAGGAACAATTCCACAAACATAATCTTTTGGAAGGTTTAAAATAGATTTTGATTGTTCTATGACGGTTTGAATTCGTTCTTTTGCATTTTTAGCTCTATGTGAGCGGCCGACTAAGGCATTGGAAAGTGCACTCAATGACCAATTCGGTCGCTTTGAGCAGGGACCTGATGAGAAATAAGGAGAATTCGGTTTGATTGATGGTTTCATAGTTTTAGTGATTAAAGATCGCTTTCAATCCAAGGACGATTAATAATTGGATCAAATTGATCGTTGTTTAAAGCAGAAAATAACTGGATGGCATCCTTTTGAGAAATATTTTTAAGGATTTTCATCGTTTTATTATTGGGCTCTAAGTTTTCAAGCGTTAAGATTTTGTTTTTATGGTAGGTGAGTAGGTGACCCGTATTGTAATGGGAGATTGAAACATCTGGGTGTGGGCACACATCTGTTTGTGGGTCTTGTAAGCTTAAAATAAGGGACTTAATTTGAGTTGGCTTTGGATTTATGTGCATGATTCCAAAGCAGTCGGTGATACTGGTACAATCCATCTGTTTAAAATATTTTTTTTAGTATCGAAGAGTCGCGCTTATTATTTTCAAATTTAATCTTCCTTTGGATTGGTAGTTCCTCCAGTTTAGATTCGAAAAACCCGCATTTATTTATGAAATAACTTTTGGCACTTGAGGTTATGATGAAGGCATATTTGAATCCATTTAATTGACTTTTTTCGCAAGCTTTTTGAACCAGTTTGCTTCCAATACCTCTTCCATTATAGTAAGGCTGTACAAAGACGCTACCAATTTCAACGGATTCTTCGGATTCAAAAAAATCAATGCAAGTACAGGCAACGATACTACCATCAATTTCATAGACTAAGTAATGGGCTATGTTGGATTGTATGTCTTCAATGGAGCGCTTTAGCAATGTTTCTCGTTTAACAGAATTTTGAGTCAAATGATACAAAGCTTGTACGTCGCTTATAGTGGCTTCTCTGATTGTTTCATATTTGTTGGAGTGGATCATGGTTCCTATGCCAACTTTATCAAAAAGTTCGTTTAAAAGGGCATTGTGTCTATTGCCATTCAATAAATGAACACGCTCAATTTTAGAATCGATAGCTTGGATGGCAATTTTACTGTGATGTTTGAACCACTCTGGAAATTCAGATGACTTATTTGATGAGAGTGTCGAATTTAATTCTAATGCAGATATATTAGTTAACGGTTCTCCGTCTAAGATTGGGCAGGCTTTATCTACTAAAAAAATTAGCTTTTGAGCCTCTATCGATTCGAATAAGAATTTAAAGACATCAGCTGAAGATAGAACTGAGCTATCTGAGGGTCTATTTAAAAGACAGAGATTCGTGTGTTCTGAGATTGTTTTAATTTCTGTTATTATTTTTGTTAAATCATTTTCCGATTCAGTGTGTAAATCAAAGACATGAAATTCTTCTAAATGATCAAAGTTTTCAAAAAAACTGTTTGCAGCTTGGATTGAAAAAATACCCTTATCTAAGTGGTAATAAAACAAGATTATTTTTATGTTTATAGAGCGAAGTACATCGATTTCCCGATGTAAATTCTTGAGATGTTCATGATTCGTTAAGGATTTTTCGATTCCTATAATAAAGGTTTCTCCTCTGAATGACTTTACATAACGAAGTATTCCGTGAAGATCAGACGGTTTGAGTTCATTATTGCTCGCATATTGTGAATCCATTTAATATAAGTTTATAAATTAATTATAGCTCATCAATTAACAAGCGTTTAGTTACTTTAAGACCTTAAATTTGTGCAATCGGAATCCTTAATAGATAATATTGAACAATATGCTGCTTGGCTGGATCTAGATAAGGGCCTTTCTAAGCACACGGTTGAAGCGTATCGATCTGATTTGATGCAGTTCTCCATATACCTAAGGAAGGAATCTAAAAATTCCTGGGGAGTCGTTCAATCAATTGATTTAGACGCTTGGTTGAAGCAGCTTGCTTTGAAAGGTTTGTCTCGTCAAAGTCAGTCTAGGAAATACACCTCTGTTAAAACATTTAGTAAATACCTCTTGAATGAAAAAATTATAAATAATGATTTTTCAGAATTAAGTTATAGGCCTAAATTAGACAATAAGCTACCCTTAACCTTAAGTCAGGATGAGGTGGGTCGTCTTTTAAATGCTGCACGCATTGATTCAGCTTATGGATTGAGGGATTATTGTATCATGGAACTTATGTATAGTGGAGGGCTTCGTGTATCGGAACTATGTCATTTAAAAATTCAACATATTAACTTAGAGTCTAGTATTGCCCGAATATTTGGGAAGCGATCAAAAGAGCGTATGATTCCTCTGGGAGATAGAGTTAAGCATGCGTTAGAGGATTATATCGTTCGATCGCGTCCCGCTTTTTTAACCGCTAGGACAGATGATTCGGTGTTTATAGGACGGCTTGGCGCACCCTTATCTAGAAAAACAATATGGTATCTTATCAAGAAATATGCGGAGAAAGCTTTGATAAAAAAAGCGATCAAGCCGCACAGTTTGAGACATTCTTTTGCTACTCATCTGCTTGATGGTGGAGCTGATTTGAGGTCGATCCAAGAATTGTTAGGGCACGCTGATATAACAACCACTCAGATCTATACGAGTGTACAGGAAGCTCGAATTCAGGAAGAGCACGCTCATCACCACCCAAGAAGGAAATAAATGGCCTCCCGTAGGGGATTCGAACCCCTGTCGCCAGGATGAAAACCTGGTGTCCTAGGCCGGGCTAGACGAACGGGAGGAAACCTTAGAAGATTAGGAAAGTAGAAAGCTATTCATCGACTGCAAGTTTATTTATATAATTTTT
>CAJWEH010000086.1 GCA_913031135.1 uncultured Puniceicoccaceae bacterium
AATTTATTTTATCATAATTTTAATCTTCTTTAAAATCTGATCCGATGCAGTCCCAACAAATAGATGATACATACCTCTTTCTAAGTGCCAATTGGCTCTATTTGGATCATAATAGTTCAAATCACTTACAGGAATGTCTATAGTAATCTGCTTCGTTTCACTTGGCCTCAAATCGACTTTTTTAAACCCTTTTAATTCCTTTTTGGCACGATGAACTTTGGAATTTGGTTTTCCCACATAAACTTGTACGACTTCCGAACCCGCCATCTTCCCAGTATTCGAAATAGAAAGAGCAATACGAATATCGTCATCTAAATGATACTGGACGGAATTAACCACTATACCCTCAATACTAAAATCGGTATACGATAAACCATGACCAAAGGCAAACTCTGCATCAATGCCCATTGTGTCATGCCAGCGATACCCAACTAAAATTCCTTCCTCATAATTTTGCTCAAAATCAACCCCCGGATAAGAATGTTCTCCAAAGTAATGAGCCCCATTATCGGTCAATTTTTTAGGGAATGTAAAGGGCAGTTTTCCTGAGGGATTTGCTGAGCCACCCACAATATTTGCAATAGCTTGACCGGTCATACTTCCTAAATACCAAGTCTGAATTAGACCCTTTACTTTATCTAACCACGGCAACGCTACCGCATTACCCGAAACCAAAAGCACTCCAATATTAGGATTAACCTCATAAAGTTCATTGATGATTGCTTCCTGATTGAAAGGCAACCCATACGATAAACGATCACCCCCTTCGCAATCTTGATTTCGACTCTTATTCAAACCACCCACAAAGAGCACATAATCGGCATCACGAGCGACTTCAATCGCTTCTTCTAATAGTTTAGACCGATTGCTACTCGGTGCCATCACTTGATTATAATCAGAGGGTCCGCTCTCATACCCTAGCGCATGAACAATCTTAGCCGACTGATAATACTCTCTAATGCCCTCTAAAGGAGAAATTTCAAATTCAGCCTTTAACCCTGAAGAACCTCCCCCAATTGTCATAGGTCTCGTTGCATTTTCTCCAATAATCGCAATCGTCACTCCTGCTTGGTCTTTAATCGGGAAAAAATTGGATTCATTTTTCAGCAGAACAATCCCTTCTTCTGCAACTTGTAATGCAACCGCATGGTGTTCTGGATTATTTTTGCGACCTAGTGGCTTGTAAGGATTCATTGCCGTGCGAAAATTCAGTCGTAAAATCCGTCTCACTTTATCATCTAAGAATGCTTCATCTATAGCCCCATTTTCAATCGCTTCTAAAAATGGCTTAGCGAGAAAATAATAATCATAATGATCTAGTTTAGATACATCCATCCCATTTGTCCCAGTTCCCATTTCAATATCTAAACCATAAAGAGCCGCTTCTTTAGTGTCGTGTGTCGCATTCCAGTCACTAATGACAACCCCATCAAAACCCCATTTTTCCTTCAGAATGTCCATTAATAAAAATTCATTATGACAGGCATATTGTCCTCGAACTTTATTATATGCCCCCATTAGAGTCCACACGCCACCTTCCTGAACTGCTGCTTTAAATGCAGGTAAATAAATTTCATGCAATGCACGGTCGCTTAGCTCAACATTCACTTTATTTCTCCAATACTCTTGGTTATTTAGAGCAAAATGTTTGACGCAGGCAGCGACTCCATTTTTCTGTACCCCTTGAATATACGGAACGACCATTCTCGATGCTAAATAAGGATCCTCTCCCATATATTCAAAGTTTCTCCCATTCAAAGGCGTTCTGTAAATATTGACCCCAGGACCTAAAAGAACATCTTTATCCCTGTAGCGAGCTTCTTCTCCAAGAGCAAAACCATACGCCCAAGAAAGCTCTGGATTGAAAGTTGAAGCTAAACAAGTTAAAGCAGGAAACGCGGTAATCTCATCATTTGTCCAATTGGCTTTGTTCCAGGAATCCCACTCAAATTCAGCCCTGACACCATGAGGTCCATCCGACATCCATAACTCTGGAATACCCAGTCTAGGAACTCCCATACTGCTAAACTTTGACTGTGCGTGACATAGATCAATTTTTTCTTCAAGGGTGAGGCGATTAAGAATGCACTCTATTTCCGCCTCAATAGCGATCGGATCTTTTAATGAAAAATTGGGAAGTGCGGTGGGATTTTCTCGTGATCCAACAAATTCTCCGAATAAATAAAGAGATCCCAAAAGATTGAGACCCATCAAAAACAGAATAAACTTTAATAGGGACACGGAGTTATTTTTAAATGTGTATTGCTTCTCCAAAGACAGCAGCAGCAGCCTCCATCATAGCTTCACTCATTGTTGGGTGTGCGTGGATGGTACCGTGAATTTCTTCAGCCGTAGCTTCTAGTTTCATTGCCAGACCGTACTCAGCAATCATTTCTGTGGCGTCAGCTCCGACTATGTGAGCTCCTAAAACTTCACCATACTTTTCACCAACTAATAATTTCACGAAACCTTCTGATGTATTAGATGCAACTGCTTTACCAGAAGCTTGGAATGGAAATTTACCGACTTTATAAGGCGTGCCTGCTTCCTTGAGTGCCTTCTCTGTTTTACCAATACTTGCGACTTGTGGCAGACAGTAAGTACATCCTGGGAAATCAGTTACACGTTGAGCCTTGCCATGCCCGAACATTCCTTGAACTGCTTGCACCGCTTCATAGGTAGCAACATGTGCTAACCAAGGAGGACCGATAATATCGCCGGCCGCATAAATTCCCTCTATTGAAGTTTCATAGGATTCATTGACGGTAATATAGCCACGATCCATCTCCAATTTAACTTTAGGTGAAAGAAGCCCATTTGTATTGGCGACCACACCAATTGCTAATAAGAGAGACTCTACTTTTAACGATTCTTTCTCGTTCCCTTTTAATAAATCTAAACTGACACCCGTTTTAGTTACTTTTATATTCTCCACCTTAGTTGAGACACGACAATCAATGCCAGATTGACTGAATGATCTTTGCACGACTTTTGCAACTTCATGGTCTTCAACTGGCAATACTTGATCCATCATTTCCACCAACGTTACTTTTGTTCCAAAAGCATTTAGAAAATAAGCAAATTCGGCACCGATGGCACCCGCTCCAACGATCACAATAGACTTAGGTTGCTTCTTCATAACGAGCGCTTCCCTCGAAGTCATAACCTTATCTCCATCAACCTCAATGTCAGGCAGTGTTCTTGGCTTACAACCCGTTGCGATTAAAATCTTTTCCGTAGATAAGATAGTCCCTTTATCTGAACCATCACGAACTTCAACCATACCCGGAACAATAATGTGACCCGTGCCAACATAGTGATCCACTTTATTCTTTTTGAACAAAAAGCCAATTCCTTTCGCCATGGTATCAGCGACATTCCTTGAGCGTGCTATTATTTTGGGAAAGTCATACTCTAATCCACTAACGGAAATCCCAAACTCATCACAGTGTGACAATTTTGAATATAATTCAGCACTTTTCAGAAGCGCTTTAGACGGAATACAACCCCAATTCAAACAGGTTCCTCCTGGACGTTCCATTTCAACGCAAGCGACCTTTTTTCCTAATTGTCCCGCTCGAATCGCAGCAGCATAACCAGCAGGGCCGCCTCCAATTACAACTAAATCATATTTCGTCGATGTATCCATGTAGGAAAAATTTATGTTAACGCATAATGAGTCAAACTTTTAGCAAAGAATCCATAAAATATTTACAGAATGCTAACGGAATATAGAATGGGATAATTAAAAACTCAACACAGAATCCACGGGCTCCTTTAATTTCATTCTTAATCGGCTTTGTTGTATCTATT
>CAJWEH010000087.1 GCA_913031135.1 uncultured Puniceicoccaceae bacterium
TTAAAGGCTTCTTCTATACTAGCTGGCTTGTCTAATTCATTATCTTTATTACTCGCATCAGCAGATTGTTCAGAAGCTTTAAATATAGAAAGTAAATGAGTTATAGGATCTGAGTCTGGACTTAATTTTGTCACTAAAGCCGTATTATTTTCTGAATCGAAGGAATCTAATCGATATTCAAAATCTCCAACAAAAAAACTAGTATCTACTTTAGAAAGCACATAAATTTCGTTTGTTTTAATAACTTTGAAAACAACCTCTGTACTGTCTTCATTACGAACTTTATCGTGCCTAAGGTTGATAATTCGATCGGTTAAATTGTCCTCTAACTTTAACCGCGCAATCACTTCAGTATTTTGATCACCACTGAAATTTCTATCGATTCGCCAATCTAAAATTTTGAATCCATAGTTAGAGTCTTGAGCATTTGGGCTGAGACGAAGCATTTTACCATCCACAACACTGTGAATTAAAATAGTGGTTTTACTTTGATCATTGCGATCTTCTTCGACATACCCTTCAAGCTGAAAACGGTAAGGGTCTGGTTTTATCGCAAGTAAATAAATACCAAGTGAACCTTGCGGCATTATTGCATAGGGAGGGCGAAAAACAAACTCTCCATTCTCATTAAGGTAAATTTCTGGGGGAGTGAATAAATCAAACATCTCACCCTTGGCCTGCTCTTTAGCTTTAGGCCATTCTACATTTACGGCCATAGCTTCAGGAATATCAATCGGACTATACTCCTTAATCGCAGAAGGTGCCTTTGCCTCTATGCTTTTTTGAGACGGGAAAAGGAAATTGAACACTAATCCAATGATTAATAAAGCACCAGCAATTGATATAATTAATTTTTCGTTCAGTTCTTTCATTTTGTATGCATTCTTTTATCGAATACCTCTAATTCAAATTGCGTCCTCCTCTTGAGATAGATCTTCGGGCAACACTATTTCAATATATTCTAAGGTTAAGGTGAATTCTGATAAATTTTCAGTGACTACTGGATCTCTTTTTTCTTCTTCTTTAAGTTGTTCTAATTCTTCACTAGTTAAAGAGTCTATATCTAAATCCTCATCGTCACTAAGCTTTCTCCTTATAGTTTCATCAGGTCGAGAAACATTAATACTTCGAACTACAATTGGGCGTTTGAATTCTGCCAATCGATTGAGGAAATTTCGTAGCGTGTTGGTTTTTCCAGAAAAAGAAATTTCAAAGGGGATTGTATCAATTGCACCTTCTACTTTTGATGTGACTGATGAACCAATTTTAAAAATTGAAGGATCTCCATAGTAATCATCGAATTTATTATCCTCTGTTTGTTTGGCAGATTGACGTTTAACCGATATAATGCCTTTCGGATGTGTGGCAAATAATTCGCCAATAAGAAAATCAAGAACGTCACGTTGCTTATCAAGCATTGCGATCTCATTAGCATCATTGGGAACTTTGGATTCCAATTTAAAACGATCAAAACCAAAGGCAAAATCTTTTGGAACCTCAATAGGCGAAGGTCCATATTCACTTTCATGACTTTTTGCTAAAGCGATGTATTTTGAAATATATTGCTGAATACCTGCAGCAACTCGGACTCCATCAATAGAGGCTTCCGCTTCTACACCTCTCTCGAGCTCTTTCCTTATCGATTCAAGTTTTTCTGATAATTTTAAAACATTTAAATCAGAAGCGATTACATTTTCATTAACTGGTGATGGGTTTGCAACCAGCATACGCTTTAAGTTTCGTTCAGTCTTATCAAAGCTTTTAGATTTCTTTGCAAGGTCTAGAGCGGAAATTACAGAAAATACTAAACCCGCTATCAAGGCGATCGTGCAAACAGAGATGCCTGAAAAAAATAAAATGTGTTTTTTAAATAATTCCATAATCGCAAAGTAAATGAATTAGAGTGGGCTCTCTGTATTGATGATTAGACTAATTTCAAAAGGTAAAACTCTTAAACCATCACTAAGGTATTTCCATGAAATCTTTGGCGGAGTGGAAGAGACAACAAAATTGGATTCTTCAAAACTGGCTTGTATTTGTTTAATTCTATTGGCTAAAATATCTTGATTAATTTCAGCAGCTGACTGACGAACTAGCATCTTACCTTTAACAACCACTTCATAATTAGGCTTATCAGCGGAATCACCGGAATCTGAATATCCGAAATCATCTTCAAATGGATCTTCTTGGTCATTTTGTCTAACCACTGTTAAATCATCGATCCATACGTCTTTAGCATTGAAAATACTTTCTTGAATATCAGCAAAAAACTGAATCCAGTTAGTTTTAGTCTCTACCAAGCCTTCGACTTGGCTTATGGACTGACTCAAGATTCTAGCTTTAGCTTCATTTTTGTTGATGATCAACTCACTACTTTTATACGGTTGAGCAACTTGTTTGAGCTCTCTTAGAGCAACACCCTTTAAGTCAGAAGCTTTTGAAATCCCAGAATAAATAAACCATGGAAAGAGGGCCACTAAGACAGCGGCAATGGCTAGGATTGGTTTTTGGCGTATAAATTTAAGCTCTTGCTTTACATTTAATGGCACAAGATTGAGCTTCCCGCGATTTTCTATTAAGTTAAATTCATTAATCGCTTCACCCACAACTTCACTCAATTCAATATTTAAGTTATCGGCATCGTTAACTAGATTTGCAGGCAATTCTATTCCGTCTAAAGGATTAAATAATTCAATATCTTGCTCTAAATCTTCAGAAATTTTATTACGAATAATTTCTGATTGAGCCCCTTTCCCCGCAATGAAGATACGCTTAATCGCATCCGCACTTTTTTGTCTACGATACATTACGATAGAACGATTAACTTCTTGTGCAAATCGACGAGAGAAATTGGCAATACATGTTTGCATTAATTTATAAGCAGAGCTTTCTTCATCTATACCTTCTTCTTTATCAAAAAAACGATGCTTAATTTCATCCGACTCTGAGAACCCTTTACCTAGAGTATCTGAAATAAATTGAGTTAAAGTATTCCCTCCAAAATTGATTGTTCGTACAAAGAACCCTTCATCGTTTTTAAAGAATAAAGTGGATGAACGGGCACCTACATTTATCAACAAGATATCCTCGCCTAAGTCTGGTTTAGCGACTTTCAATGCGGAATAAGAAAGTATCGCAGAAGCGTTGATAGATTCGATGAGAAATCCTGACTGCCTCATGATTTCACAAAATTCATTAATCATATCTGATTTACAGGCACCGAGAAGAACCTCTGATTCAATCCCATCATTACTGATTGCTTCACCATCCCAAACAACCTCGTCTAGATCATAGGGCAAATTGTGCTGTGCCTCAAATGCAAGCACTTGGGCTTGCTTATTTTTTGCAACACTTGGGAGTAATAAAGTTTTGGCTAAAACTTGGTTTCCCGGAATAATAAAATTGGCTTTCCCTGAGTATTTTCCCACTTTGATAATTTCTTTGATGCCAACATCAACTGCATCTAACCATGCCTCATCATCTTGATAGTCATAATCTAGGGAAACAGAGTGTGACTTTTCAATCTTCAACTGATTGTCATTATAAGAGAAGATTGTAGCAGATATATGAGTAGACCCACAATTTATGATTAAACGAATGTTTTCTTTGCTCATCTAAATTTGTTACAAATTGGTTAGTTATTGTTTCTGAAATAGACAGGAGCGTCTGGATCACTGCCAACAATGCTAAGAGGTGTCAAATAGCTCGGCATTAAGACGCCCAAATTTTTGGAGC
>CAJWEH010000088.1 GCA_913031135.1 uncultured Puniceicoccaceae bacterium
CAATTAGAATATATTAAACTTGGTTGC
This sequence comes from uncultured Puniceicoccaceae bacterium, assembly GCA_913031135.1. Taxonomy (GTDB): domain Bacteria; phylum Verrucomicrobiota; class Verrucomicrobiia; order Opitutales; family Coraliomargaritaceae. The sequence continues at coordinate 28 of CAJWEH010000088.1, forward strand.
GTAAATTGTCATTCTCAACAAATTCGAAGAGCTTCTATTAGCCGTGATTTAGAACGTGGATTAGGGGTTCGCTTTTCTGTGCCTCGGGATTATATTTATCAAAAAAATGTTCTTTTAGGTTCTCAACGAATAGGACCCGATTTGTCCAATGTCGGTTTGAGAGATTTTGATAAAAATTGGCATTACTTACATTTATATAATCCTCAAATCACATCTCCTGGTTCAGTGATGGCTCCGTTTTCTTATTTATTTGAAGAGATCGAAGGCGAACTTTCGGAATACCCTAATGCTTTAATATTTCCAGAAGGGAGCCCTTATGCACCTGATGAAGGTTACGTTATCATTCCTACTAGACGGTCGAGTGGCTTAGTTGAATATTTATTGAGTTTGAAATTTGAATATAACCTTCCTGAAGCTATAATAAGTAACAATGAACAAGCAAAATAAGGATATAGATAGTGATACTGAGTTAAATGATGATTCAATCCAGAAGATTCATGATGAATTGCTCAACGAGAAGGAATTGCCAAAAGAAGGTTTTTCATTTCTGCCTATTTTTTTGATCTTTGCTTTTGCAGGCATTTGTTTTTGGGGTGGTATTTATATCGTGAATCACGGTGGTGCTTTTCGATGGGATGCCTACGATCCTGATTTTGTTGTTCATGATAAGCCTTTAGCTATACCCGAGAAGTCTCTTTTTGAAATCGGTCAAAAATTGTTTGTTAGTCAGTGTGCTCAATGTCATCAGGCTAATGGTCAAGGTGTGACGGGCGTTTATCCTCCATTAGTTGCGTCTAATTGGGTTTTGGGTCATCAAGAAGTCCTAGCCCGTATTTTAATTAATGGAATGAATGGCAAGGTGGAAGTTTTAGGTAAAACATACAATGGTAATATGCCTGCATTTGGCCCATCTGGATTAAATTTAAAGCCGAAGCAAATTGCAGGAGTCTTGACTTATATACGACAAGAGTGGGGCAATGATTCTTCGGATGTGACGGAAGAAACAATGAAGAACTATATTGCTCAATATGCGAATCGTACTGCCCCTTGGACTGCTGAAGAGTTGTTGCTGAATTTGTCTCCTGAACCCCTAGCTCCTATTATTGATGAATCCTCAGATATAATTGAAAGCCAAGGTGAGAGTATTGATACTAATGCTCACGGTGGTCACACAAAAACTTCATTTCAGAGTGGTAAAGAGCAAAATAACATTTAAGGTTATAAAGTATGTTTAAGGCGGAAGATTTTTTCGTTTTGTCTGATTCTTTTTCTTTTCGAAATATATTTTCATTAGAAGAGGCTCCTTGGCTTTGGCTCCCTAAAATAAGTGAAGCATTGTCTGAATTTAATTTTTCGCCCTATGAAGGGGAGGTTCCAAAGGGTTTTCTAATTAAAGGACCCGTCTTCATTGATCCTTCGGTCCAACTGCCAGCGTTTGGAAGTATAGAAGGGCCTTGTTACATTGGAAAAAACACTCAGATTAGACCGGGGGTTTATATTAGGGGGAATGTGATTGTGGGAGATTCCTGTGTTTTAGGTAATTCCTGTGAATTTAAAAATTCTCTGATATTGGAGGGTGCTCAAATTCCACATTTCAGTTATGTGGGCGATAGTCTTATCGGAAACAAAGCTCATTTAGGGGCTGGCGTTATTTGTTCAAATTTGAGACTAGATCAAGAATCCGTAAAGATTCACTCTTTAGGTGGAGAACGCATTGAGACTCATTTGAGAAAATTAGGGGCTATTGTCGGGGATTACGTTGAGGTTGGTTGCAATACGGTTTTAAACCCTGGTTCTCTTTTATTACCCAATAGCTGTGTTTATCCTTCAGTTGATTTTAAAGGGACACTAGATAGTCATACGATTGCTTGTAATGAATCAAAATTTAAGCGTATCAGAATTAAGCCAAAGCATTAATCTTTTATAGTTATGGACATAGGACAAAGAGATTTTGATGCCATTATTAGAGCTATTCGAAAAGAAGATTCTCGTTACAGTGCTGGCGCCTATTATTTTTTAAGACAAGCACTAGATTTCTCATTAAAGCATTTAGAAAAAGAGGAGCGACCCAGTACATCTAATCATATTTCGGGGCAGGAATTGTTAGAGGGGATTCGATTATATGCTTTAGAACAGTTTGGACCTATGAGTTTTTATTTATTAAAGAATTGGGGGGTTCATGCTTGTCGGGATTTTGGGAGTATTGTTTTCAACTTAGTAGAATCTCAAGTTTTGGGGAAAACCGAAAATGATTCACCCGATGATTTTAAAGATGGGTATGATTTTGAATCAGCCTTCCTTGAACCTTTTGATCCCCAAAGAAAACCTAAATATAAGAAGCCAAGATTGCGTTAATGGCTCTGCTTGTAAAAGTCGTCTCCGTGGATTTTTTTCATCATCTTTCGCCGATGTTCAATCGCCATTTTAAGCGCTTTTTCATCTCCAAATTTTCTTATTGAAAAGGAAGTTGACTTTTGAACGCCTGGTTTTGGTCGCCAGCTGACGGTGTAACTTTCATAATAGTTTCCATTGACTGCCTTTTTAGAGGTGCGACTCACACCAAGTTCGCCTGTTAAATTCCTGGAATCACTTTTAACAATTCTTCGTTTGCTAGGTCGTTTTGTGATTTTAGCAATTTGCTTATTAAATTGATCTCTTACTTTTATAGCTTCTTTTAAAGCATGCTCTTTACTCTCAAATTTTGAGTCGCTTATGAGCTTAGAATATGTCTTATTATTTCTATATGCACGAACAAACCATCCATGTGTGCTTCCTGAATCAATCCTGCTTATTCCTTTTAGAGAAATATTTGTGTCCATAAATTTTCTAGATAATATAGATATACAGCATAATTGTGATTTTTAAAGTTTAATATTAATTATGATTTTTAAAAAACTTATAGATTTATGAACAAACCCCTTAAAACTAAAATATGTGGAATCACCCAATATAAAGATTTTATTTTGGCTGAGAAACTTGGGGCTGATTACTTTGGCTTTATTTTATACGATCAATCTCCCCGCTATATTTCATTAGATAAGTTAAAGGGAATGATTGGGGATCTCCCTATTGAGCGTTGTATTTTTGTCGATGTTATGCCAAGTGAGGAGCAGTTGTTGTCGTATCAATCTATCGGTTGTGAGCGATTTCAAGTTCATATTAAAGAAAGGGCTTCGAACACCCTTTATGAGATGTACCAACGCAATGTAAGTAGTGATCAGCTTTGGCTTGCCCCTCAAATGGAGCAGTTGAGTGCATTTGATGAAGCGTTGTTGCCGTTTGCACACAGTTTTTTAATCGACACGTATTCAAAGAGTCAGATCGGTGGAACGGGGTTTGTCGGTGATTGGTCTGGTTTTAGTTCTCTTAAAGCGCGTTATAGCGATAAAACGTGGATTTTAGCTGGTGGCTTGAATCCTGTAAATGTATTAGAGGCAATTTCTGTTTCGAAGACAAATTTCATTGATGTGAATAGTGGTGTTGAGTCGAGTCCTGGAATTAAGGATGCGTCTGCAATGACCGCTTTATTTGAGACTCTGAAGACAGTTGTTCGATAAGATTTTTCTTTTTTACCATTTAACGCTTTACACTTAAGTGCTGTAGTGATTCTTTTGTCCTTTTATTGCAGGGTGGAGCAGCCCGGTAGCTCGTCAGGCTCATAACCTGAAGGTCG
>CAJWEH010000089.1 GCA_913031135.1 uncultured Puniceicoccaceae bacterium
TTCGATTCCAAGCACTAAATTTGATGGATGAACCAAATATCATGAATCGTCCTCTGAAGAATCAAGTCGCCGAGGCAAATTACAGTGGTACCCGCCTATTCTTCGGAGTAAAGGGCCGTTTTTAAGCGAATTGGCCAAGATGGATCGAGACCCGTGATCCATCTTGGCAGCTCTAGGCCACAAAATAACGTAATTAGACACGTAATTTCAAATCGGCGTTATTTGTGCTCATGAAAACTATCTTAACAATCCTACTGCCCACTCTTTTGACACACGCAAGCATTACTTTTTCTCAAGAGTTAACTGCAGAACAAGAAAGTAAAGCGGCTTTTGGTATAAATAGATGCCTCGGGCATGAAACAGGGGAGCCCGACTTATTTATTTGGAACCATGAAAATCTTAGGATTGCAAAAAATACCCTTCAAACCTCGTCATCTGCTAAACTCGAGAAATCCCATAAAGCACTTCTCAAGCGAGCAGATCGAGCACTTACCGAGGGTCCCTACAGCGTCGTTTTTAAAACGTCAGTACCACCAAGCGGCAGTAAGCATGACTACTACAGCATTGCGCCCTACTGGTGGCCAGATCCCAATAATAAGAGCGGTCTCCCCTATGTTCGGAGGGATGGAGAGCGAAACCCGGAGAGTAAATCCTCGGCGAGCGATAGGGTTCCGCTCAATCACCTCAGCAGCAATGTGTCCACTTTAGCACTGGCGGCATATTTCAGTGATGATAATCGGTATGCAAAAAAAGCGTCTGAACTTATACGAGTATGGTTTTTAGATAAAAAGACTCGAATGAATCCAAACTTGAACTTTGCACAGGCAATTCCCGGCAAAACCACCGGAAGAAGTGTAGGAATCATTGACACCTACGATCTTGTTCAGATAGTCGATTCGATTAATATTCTTGTGTACCTTGGCCAATTGTCTTCAATAGAGAATGAGGTTTTAAAGCAATGGTTCACAGAATATACGCTTTGGCTCATCACTAGTGACATTGGAAAAGAGGAACGCCGTCGGTCTAACAATCACGGTCTGTATTATGATGTTCAAGTCGCTATTTTTTCTGCATTCGCAGATGACTTTAGAGCACTGCGGGCAATGATAGAAAGCATAAAGCGATATCGAATACCAGGTCACATCAATCGAAAAGGTCAGATGCCCCATGAATTGAAACGAACTCGATCATTTCACTACACCTCATATACGCTCCGTGGATTTTTAGATGCCGCAGACTTGGGCGAATGTGTTGGCGAGGATCTATGGAATTTCAAGACAAAAAGGGGCGTAGGAATCAAATTAGCGATTGATTATCAGGCCGATTTTGCAGGTAAATTAGGGACTTGGAAGTTCAAGGAGATCGGTTCGTTTAATACTAAATCATTTTATTCAAACCTACTTCGTGCTGAGGATGCTTTTGGCGATGGAGAATATGAGAAGAAAGCTCGCCACTATAAGCAGGCGAATAACGATTCGTTATCAAGGCTGCTTTATCCAAAAACGCTTCTTAGGTAGCGGGTTTTCAGAGTGCAGAGTAAATCAATAAATTTTATGCAAGTCCATCACTCCGTGCCCAAGAGAGAGCCAATCATGATTCCAAAGAGGCTCCAGGCTTTCCCGATGTTTGTGATTTCAGGCATCATGCTTGTCTTTTTCCCTAATATTTCAGGCAGTGCAGAAGATTCAAGGATCGTCATAGTTAAAGCCGACGACGTAAGGAAAAGGACGGAGAACTGGGACAAATTTTTTGAGCTTTCAAGAACGAGAGGTGTACCTGTCTCTGCCGGGGTCGTGTGTGATTCTATCGAAAAAAATGATAGCCAATACGGTGACTGGATAAGGGCGAGTCATGAGTCAGGATGGGTTGAATTCTGGAACCATGGATACGACCACAAGCGCTGGAAAGGAGAAAATGGACTGAAATTTCACGAGTTCAACAGAACAGGGTATGACCATCAAAAAAAGCACTTTGAAACATGTCAGCGGTTGCTCAAGGATATGCTGGGACAGGAGCCAATTGCCTTCGGTGCGCCATACAATGCGATGGACGAGGACACATTAAGAGTACTCCACGAAAACAATAACCTTCATCTGATTTTTTCTTATACAAACAAACATACTTCTAAGCTAAACGCGCTGATGATGATCCGAGGAGAGCAGGATGGTACTGGTAAACCAAATTTTAAAAAGTTCGTCTCTGCTTACAAGCAAAGCGCCGACATTCGATTTACGGCGCTCCAGTTTCATCCAAATGCTTTTACCGAAAGCGCCTTTGAGGAATATGTTCAAATCATCGAGTTTTTGAAAAGAGAGGGCTGGAAATTCTATTTGCCTAGTGATTATGTAGATCAAAAAAAAATTTCTACGAAAGACATTTAGAACAGGTAAAGTTTGCGGAAAAACACCAATGGATACTTTTTTTAAAAATTTCCTGAAAAACGCACGAGTCGTATCAAATTACAAAAATTTTACAAAAGCATATATTTGCAGCTTATTACTTATTTCGTTGGCCGGTTGTAATGAGCAAAGTAACCCCATCAAAAAGATCGAGGGTAATCGGCCAAATATTCTTTGGATTATAAGTGAGGACCACGGCCCTATGATCGGTGCATTTGGAGACTCTCACGCTACTACTCCGGTTATTGACGCATTTGCCAGTAAGAGCATCATCTATACTAATGCGTTTTCCGTGGCTCCGGTATGCGCTCCCGCAAGGTCAACACTCATAACGGGTATGTATCCGACTTCCATAGGGACACACAATATGAGGAGTTTTGGTAAAATTTCCCCAAAAATTACATTTTTTACAAAATATCTACGGAAAGCTGGTTATTACACTGCGAATATTGGAAAACATGATTTTAACATGATCGCTCCCGAGGGAGCTTGGGACGAAACAAACAACAACAACCGAGTGCAAAATTGGGATAGAACGACATATTTCCGGGAAACTAATGGTGTGAGCCCTTCTTTTCAATTATAAATTTGTTCAATTCACATGAAAGTCGTATCAGGCGTGACATGGAAAATCGTACTCGAGATTTATCAAGCACTAAGCATAATTCAGACGCCATAACAATACCACCTTATTACCCGGATGCGCTGCCAATTCGGCAAGTCATGGCGCAATATTATGACAATGTAGGAGACATAGATTCAGCCTTATCTGGAATCTTGGAGACATTAGTCTCAGACGGTCTTGCCGAAGACACAATAATATTCTTCTTTTCAGATCATGGTACAGGTGTACCTCGATCAAAAAGATCCCCTTACAACTCTGGACTGCATGTACCATTAATTATTCACGTACCTCAAAAGTTTAAGCATCTCACGAACCTTATGGCGGGCACAAAAACTGATGATATTGTCTCGTTTATCGACTTTGCTCCTACAGTATTAGCCCTGACAAATCAACAAATTCCTAGTCACCTTCAAGGGACTCCTTTTCTTATCTCAGGTAAAAATCGCGAGACTGAACATGCGTTTGGATTTCGTGATCGAATGGATGAACGATTCGACGTAGTCAGAACGGCAAGAAGTCGTCGTTTTCACTATATCAAGAACTTCATGCCTCACCAACCCCATGGAC
>CAJWEH010000090.1 GCA_913031135.1 uncultured Puniceicoccaceae bacterium
AGTGGAATCTTTATTCGACGAAATCTTCTCCTTAAGTTAGCTCTAGCATGAATATAGCCCTCTTTGTGCTTTTTGCTAAAGTTATTCTATCACAGACTTTTAAAATAGAAATAGTAGTTGGCTGAGATACCTCAATATAGGGTTTCAGAAACTCATTAGCTCTCAATTAAATTGCCATAAAGATATGGCTAAATATATATGAGGTTTGATATGAAGGGCACAGAATTTCAAAAAAAAGTTTGGTCAGAATTAAAAAAAATTCCCTTCGGCAAAACGAAGAGTTACAAATCCATTGCCATCCGTATAGGTCACCCGAAGTCCGCTCGAGCCGTAGCAAATGCTTGCGGCAAAAACCCAAGCCCCATTAAAATTCCGTGCCACCGAGCGATTTGTTCCAATGGTTCCTTAGGTGGATACAGTGCCCCGGGAGGTATTACTGAGAAAAAGAGGCTTTTAGAAGTGGAACAAAACGAACTTAAAAAAAACAACTACAATGCCTAGAGAAATGGTGGTGGGAGCCGGATTCGAACCAGCGAACTCATACGAGAACAGATTTACAGTCTGCGTGCTTTAGCCACTTGCATATCCCACCATACGTAAGAAACTTTTAGATGTAGCAGTCTAAATCTGTTTGCCAACCTTTTTTTAAATAAATTTACACAGCTTAGGATTTATTGAAACAGTAATTCAATTTGATGAAAATAATTTAAGACAAGGTTTTCTAAAAACAAAAAGTATAAAATCGCCCCCAGTGCGAGCATTGGACCAAAGGGAACTTCTTGAGTAAACCCTTCGCTATTCGGCTTTAATCGTTCCTTAATCAATAAAGGTAGCAATAAAATAGTTCCAACAAAAGCCCCACCAAACAAGGCAAACAGGGCACCTTGCCAGCCCGTAAACGCACCAATGCAGGCAAGAAATTTAATATCGCCCTCTCCCATTGCTGGCTTTTTTAAAATCAATTCTCCGATGACTGAAATCCAGTAGACCACAGCAGTGCCCACTGTAAGCCCGATAATGGACGCAAGAAAGCTTTCATAATGCCCCGCTAAAATGCCTGAGCTATAGCCGTGCAATTCTGGGATAAAAGCCGACAGAGCAAGACCTAAGGCAGACCCTCCAATTGAAAAACGATCTGGGATAATCATGTGATCGAAATCGATAAAAGTAGAGATGAGTAGAATAGAAATAAAAACCATTCCGATAGCAGCCATAACCGGTTCATACTTGAGCCAAGTTAACAAAAAGAGAATTCCAGTTAAGGCTTCAACGACCAGGTAACGAATAGTAAATGTTTGATCACAACAAGCCGCTCGCCCTTTTAAGAATAGCCAACTAAAAATGGGGATATTGTGAAAGGGTAAAATCTTTTTACCGCAAGCACACGCCGATGGTGGCCAAACAATAGAACGCCCTTCAGGGATTCGATAAATACAGACATTGAAAAAACTGCCACAAAGCGAACCAAAGATAAAAACGCAGATCGGGAAAAAATACGGCATCTCTTGGTTCACTGTCTCAGTCCATTCGATCATACTATTATTTTATTTCCAAGGCTTTTTCCGCTGCTTGCTCCATAATGAGAGCATCAACTTTTTTCTCCGACCACAATTCAAAAGCTTTTGCACCTTGATGTACAAGCATGCCAAGACCAGTTGATTGCATACGATTTTGCTCGGTTGCTTGCTTAGTCAATTGGGTTTCTTTAGGATTATAAACCATATCATAAACCGACCACTCAGCAGGCATTAAGGTCAAATCTAAAGGCAATGGATCCTCTGCCTTTAGACCAAGAGAGGTAGCATTGATACAAATTCCCTGCTCCGGCAATTCGGCAAGGGCTTCAATTGTTTCAATGGGCTGAATTTTATGAAAACCAGCTAAACCGCTTAAGCCATTCATCAGTTCATTCAAACGATTTTTAGATCGATTTCGAATATAAATCGAGCGAGCTCCTTGTTTTAACGCTTGAACAACCGCCGCTCTAGCCGCTCCTCCTGCTCCAAGTATAAGAACATTTGCATTGTTTAAACCGACTCCAAGTGCACTTTTTATCCCCATTTCTAATCCATAACCATCTGTATTATAGCCCACATACCCTGAAGGTGTCCATTTTAAGGTATTAATTGCACCGATATTTTTAGCGCTTTCAGAAACCGCTTTCACGGAATCTAGTGCGAGCACTTTATGCGGCAGAGTTAAGTTTAACCCTAAGAATTTTTTCGAATGAAAAAGCTGCAAGGCCTCAGATAGCATATTAGGATCAATCTCAAATTTAAAATAGGCCCACTTGGAGAAGGACGGTTCTCTCTCAGAAAGCGAGCGAATTAACGCATTCTGCATAGTAGGACTCAAGGAGTGCTGAATTGGCTGACCAATAACCGCCAAAGCTGTCCCCAAAAAATCCCACTTTTCTAAATCTGAATAGGAGTATGTCTTATCTGTATCCATTTAAGTACGCTATAGATTAAAGAGAAAAATTAGTCATTTAATCAACCCTTAAGAACGAGCTCCAAATAAGGCAGTACCAACTCGAACCATCGTAGAACCTGCTGCGATTGCCGACTCTAAATCTTGAGTCATCCCCATGGATAGTTCAGGTAATTTAATTTTAAATTCAGCTTCTAAGCGATTATGAATTGCTCCCATCCGTTCAAAGCACCGTTTCGCTGATTCCGTATCTTCATTTAAAGGTGCAATCGTCATCACACCATCGACCCTTAAATGGGGCATCTTAAGTGCACACTCAAGTGCTTCATGCATTTGGCTTTCCTTAAATCCATATTTATTGGGATCGTCTCCTGCATTACATTGCAATAGTATTGGCATCTTTTTACTTACTAATTCTGCCTGTCGATCTAGACGATGAATTAATTTCAAAGAATCGACCGATTGAATCCGATCAAAAAGAACAACCGCATATTTGACCTTGTTTGACTGTAAGTGCCCAATTAATTCCCAAGTGCAGCCATCTACTATTTTAGGCTTCTTTTCTTTGACCTCTTGGATGCGATTCTCTCCGACCCTATTTAATCCATGCTGAATCGCATACTCGATCGCCCACTCTCCGTGTGTCTTTGTTACCGGAAGTAACGTGACTTCGGAAGGCTCTCGTGAACAAATTTTACAAGCTGATAAAATCCGTTGGTTAATTTCAGATAAATTTGCGCTGAATTGGGCTCGTGTAATTTTTTTCATTAGTCTTGTTATTAAATAGATACTTATACGATCATTAGAAATAGAAATCTTGATTAAAATAAAAAATAATACTACTATTGTTGAAGAGAGCAACATAAATATAAATAAAGT
>CAJWEH010000091.1 GCA_913031135.1 uncultured Puniceicoccaceae bacterium
ACACGACGCTCTTCCGATCTACGACCTCTCGCTCGCTACTCTCTACTCTGAAATTCTTCCCAAAGAAACCAACCTAAGCACTCAGATATCCGAATCCTTAGAATTACGTATCCCCATTATATCTTCGGATATGGATACCGTAACCGAGTCAAAGATGGCGATTCAAATGGCTTTGAATGGTGGGCTTGGAATTCTCCACTATAACATGAGTGAAGAAAAACAGATCAAAGAAGTGGCTCGGGTTAAAAACCATATTAATGGATTTATCCAAGATCCGATTACCGTACGAGCTGATCAATCAATTGGCTCTGTTATAGATTTAATTCAAGCCCATGGGTACGGCTTTAGCACATTCCCCGTAGTCGACGAGAACGATCAATTAATCGGACTGCTTCCAGGTCGAGCAGTCAAAGAACGCTATTCTAATATTCTTGTATCCGAAGCGATGTTTAAGAGAGATGCAGTATACACTTTAAAAGAAAAAGAAATTAAAAATGACCCTATAAAAACCGCCGACAAATTTTTTACGAATCACATTGGCATTCATAAATTATTAGTAGTTGACGATGACGATCGATTGAGAGGGCTTTTCACACTATCCGACATCGAACGAATCGACAGTGAATCAAACCAAGAAGTAAAACCCTCAAGGGATGATCACTTTAGGTTAGTCTGTGCAGCTGCAATTGCACCAAACAGAAAATCCGATGGCAGTTTAAATAAAGAAGCTATTTTGAACCATGTAGGGCAATTAGTAGATGAAAGCATTGATGCCATCGCTATATCAACCGCTCACGGATTTACGAAATCAGTCGGTGAAATTATACAATTTTTAAGAGAACAATTTCCTGAACTGAACTTAATTGCTGGAAATGTAACCTCAGCAGAAGGTGTCGAATTTTTAGCTCAAGCCGGAGCTAATGCCATCAAAGTCGGTCAAGGACCTGGCTCAATCTGCACAACTCGAGTCGTGGCCGGTGTTGGCATACCTCAAATGACGGCGCTATACACTGCCTCGCAAGTAGCGAAAAAATCAAATGTTACTATTTTAGCTGATGGAGGGATTAGTAAATCAGGTGATATTGTAAAAGCACTAACGCTTTCCGATGCCGTTATCTGCGGAAGTTTACTAGCGGGTTGTAATGAAGCTCCCGGTAGAATCATCGAGATCAACGGCAAGCTCTATAAGCAATACCGAGGCATGGGCAGTCGAGAAGCCATGAAAGAAGGCTCCGCTGCTCGCTATGGCCATAGTAAAAAAGAAGCTCAACAAAAAGCGGCAGCTGAAGGGATCGAAGCTTTGAAAGAATCCGCAGGTTCACTCTCAAATGTACTGAACGAACTCGTTGGAGGAATACAATCTGGAATGGGATACTTAGGTGCTTCCGATTTAAAAACATTAAGAAAGAATGCTCGCTACATACGAGTCACACAAGCAGGACAAAAGGAAGCATCTCCACACGATGTCATTACGGTTAAAACTTCAAATCCCGATTCTCAAAAATAAAAATTTATGCTGACTCCGTTTTCTTCCCAATTCATCGCTGACACAGGGATTTCAACGGGTGACGAAGGCAAGGGCCGTGTCATCTTAGAAATCATCAATGAGCTAAGAGATTTTCATAAAGACGAAACGATCGTCTCTGCTGTAATGAAAGTCAATGGTGGCTCAAACTCAGGTCACACGGTCGCTGGATTAAAATTAAACCTACTCCCTGGAGGCGTTGCGGATGCAATCGTCCCACACTTAATAATCGGCTCGGGTGTTGTCGCAGACCCCCGAAAATTTTTATGGGAAAGTGCCTATGCAGAAGCGCATGGTCACGATGTTGCAAATCGTCTGAAAATTGATTATCGGACCCTTGTCTCAGATCTAACTCACCGCTTAATTGATCTTGGCTGGGAAGATTACCGCATATACCAAATGCATCAAGACCCACGTGGTTCAACTGGACGCGGAATCACACCTGCCTATTTAGATGAAGTTGGCCAATTCCAAATTTTCTACTCCGACTTTCTTACGTCCAAAGATCGCTTCATTGAAAAAATTACTAACCGTACGGACAGAGCCCTACGAACCATTCAACACGTCTGCCAAGTCAGCGAAAGCAACTGGTTTGCATTCTTTGAAACTTTGACGAATGCCGAAACAAAAGCACACAAAGCATTAATCGATGCAAGCACGCTTCCTGCCAGTGACTTTGACTTCACAAGTTTCATATCAGATACACAAGAACCGTTTCAGTTAAATCTTGAGCACCTATCCGAGACCTATTGGCAAGCAGGTCAGGCATTGCGAAAAAATATCGTAGACGTTCGAGAACTCATTTTAAAAGCCAAGGATCAAGGACAATACATTATTGGGGAATTTGGACAAGCCTACTGGCTCGATAAACGCCATGGCTTTTCTCCAAATGTCACCGCTTCCCACACCTTCACCCCGGAGTTTTTTCAATCTGCAGGTATTCCCGTTCAAGCCATTCACAATGTCGGTTGTTGTAAAGCCTACGATACCAAGGTCGGCACGCATGTATTCATCACTCAAATAGAAGAACAACACCCACTTAGTAATAAACTCAAGCAATTAGAATTTGGAGCAACCACAGGACGTCAACGCATGGTTGGTTGGTACGATGCCGTTGAAAAAGGTGATGCCCTACGATACGGAGGTTATCAAGATCTTGCCCTCAATAAGCTCGACGCACTCTCCTATTCCGATGATTGGAACGGCGATTTAAAAATTTGTACTGCTTATCAAGACGTTGATGGGAACTTACACTACCACGTCCCGAGAGACGACGCCTTCCGAAAAACACTTAAGCCTGTCTATAAAACCATTCCAGGATGGGCTGAAGATATTGCTCACATTCGCCACTTTGATGATCTCCCAGAAAATGCAAAACGCTACGTCGCCTGGATGCTAAAATCCCTTACCGACGTCGCAAACTATGGAGATACCCATAAAAGCCTGTACCCAAACCTTCGCTACATAGGAGTCGGACCGGAGCCAAATCAAATCATTAAAGACGCTCCAGAGATTCAAAGTATCCTTAAACTCGCTCAGTAATTATAAGTGATTTAGAGAGGTCAGAGCCTTTCTTAGACACCCTTTTGCTCTAGAAAAAATAGCTAATCTATTTCAAAAATTCAATCCCCATAAATAGTAACGACCAACTCTCGACTGTGCGAAA
>CAJWEH010000092.1 GCA_913031135.1 uncultured Puniceicoccaceae bacterium
TCTTGTTTAGTAGCCCCATCCATCGCATCGATGACCAAAAAAACCACATCGGAGCGCTCGATGGAGTGCTGAGTTCGAACCCCCGAAAAATATTCTACCGAACTATCCACCTTACGCTTCATCCTCAATCCAGCCGTATCTGTTAATCGAAATTTTAAGGTCTCTCCATCCTTATGTTCATAATTTAAATCGAGCTCAACTGAATCTCGGGTTGTCCCTGGTACATCTGAAACAATTAATCGATTGGATTCTATTAAGGCATTACCGATTGAAGACTTGCCCACATTTGGACGCCCCACTAATGAAATCCGTATACGCTTATTAGAAACTGATGGATTGGCTTGCTCAGGTTTCGTTCCAAGCGCCTCTTCTAATTTATTTTTTAAAAAAACAATACCACGTCCATGTTCTGCAGAAATATTGATTGCCGAACCAAGGCCAAGACGCGAAAAATCGTGAGATAAGTGCTCCTCCGTTTCGCTATCGACTTTATTCGCGACTAATAAAATAGCTTTCCCGTATCGCCTTAATTTTTCAGCCACCATTTCATCGAGAGCGGTAATCCCAGACCGGACATCCACAAGCAACAGAATAACATCCGCAGCCTGTATCGCAAAATCGACCTGATCTTCAGCTGCATGCGCGATTTGCTTTGGCGTCATCTCCAACTCCATTCCGATACCGCCTGTATCAAGAAGCATGTAATCATTATCGACTTCAGCCGAAATCAAATCACGAGTAACGCCTGGCATATCATGCACAATTGACAATCGCCTTCCACATAAACGATTAAAAAGACGACTCTTACCAACATTAGGGCGACCAACAAGTGCTACAGTTCTGGATGCATCTAAACTCACAAACGTATTTAGTTATTTAAAATATTACTGCTGAATGAGATTGATAAAACGATCGATCCGATTCGTCGCTTCTATAATACGTTCATAACTTGTAGAAAAGCTAGCACGTACAAAGCCCGCACCGCTTGACCCAAAGGCCGTCCCAGGAACCACCGCCACTTCTTCAGAATCCAGCAATTGCTTACAAAATTCCATAGACTCCAAGCCCGTTGATTCAATTGAAGGAAATGCGTAAAAGGAACCTTTTGGCAAGTGACACGTCAATCCGACTTCATTCAATCGACGTACAATCAAATCTCGTCTTTCTTGATAAGCTTCTTTCATTTTTAAAACAGAACTCATGCCGTTCTTCAATGCTTCGATCGCTGCCTCTTGTGATAGAATCGGAGCACAGAGCATACTGTACTGATGCACTTTCATCATCGCTTCTATTAATACTTCTGGTCCACAGGCATAGCCGATCCGAAAACCTGTCATAGCAAAGCCTTTAGAAAGCCCATGCAAAAACAAAGTTCGATCTCGCATTCCAGGCAACGAAGCAATACTCGTATGCTCTCCTTCAAAGGTTAGCTCTGAATAAATTTCATCGCTGATGACTAATAAATCTTTCTCGACAGCAAAACGCGCTAACTGCTCAAGCTTCTTTCGCTCAGTTACGCCCCCAGTTGGATTCGTTGGAAAATTTAACAACAACACTTTACAGCCTGGCTCCCAAGCCTCAGCCACTTTTTCAGGGTCGATTCCAAAGGCATCCTTCGCCTCTGTTTTCACAGCGATGGGTTGCGCATGTGCTAACACTATACTTGGGCTGTATGAAACATAACACGGTTCATGATAAAGCACCTTATCTCCTGGATTCAGGACTGCACGCAAAGCAATATCCAACGCTTCAGAAACGCCAACCGTTACCAAAATTTCCTTCTCTGGATGATAGCTAAGACCAAAATAACGCTCTACATACTTATTGATTTCTTGACGCAGGCGAATTAAACCAAGGTTGTCCGTATAGCTGGTCTTACCTTTTTCAAGTGCTAATATAGCTGCTTCTCGAATATGCCATGGTGTCACAAAATCCGGCTCACCGATTCCCAAAGAAATTGCTTGTGGCATTGCCGCAACAATCGCAAAAAAATCTCGAATGCCCGAGCGAGGCAAGCCGACCACATGGTCTGCTACAAACTGTTGTCCTTCATCACTCATGACTATGCACTAACTGGAGGCTTATCTCCATTCGATAAAGAATCAGAAAGTAGATGTCCTTGTTCCTTGTAGGATCTCAACCTAAAATGCGTTGCCGTGGAAAGAACGCCCTCCACACTAGCTAATCGCTCAGAGACAAAACTAGCCACCGTTCTCAAATCTTCACCCTTTGCGAAGATCAATAAATCATACGATCCAGACATTAAGTAGCAGGACTCAACCGCATCAAATTGGCTGATTCGCTCTGCAATTCGATCAAACCCTCCATCATGCTCTGGACTCAAACGAACTTCAATAACCGCACGCACTAAAACATCCTGAACCTTTTCAGGATTCAAGATAGCTCTCCATCCTAAGAGCGCCCCCTCAGATTCTAGGCGTTCTAATTCAGCTTCCACCTGAGCCTCAGATTGATTTAACACCTGCGCCATTTGAGCAGAATCTAGACGCTCTCCCGAGAGTAATAGTTGTAATAATGAATTCATAATGAATGCAATAGTATGAATTAAAAGAAAAAGCAAAAGCCAAAATATAATTAATGGCAATCACTACTATAACGAAGAAACTTTTCTACAAAACTCAATGCTAAAAGAAATTAGCGAGATCATTTAAAATGGCTTCTCTAGCATCTTCTAAAACATAATGTCCCGCTTCTGGGTATCGATTGACTTGAGCCCTAGGAAAAATTTCAGTCCAACGCTTTAAGAAATGCTGATTGAAACAAAAGTCTTTTTCACCCCAAAAAAGCCCAATAGACTTAACTCTTAAGTGCTCTAAATTTGCCTCAACCGTTTGCAAGCATTTATAACTAGGATGAGTCGGATGCATAGGAATATCTTGAACAAAACGAGCGACTGCGATGCGATCTTGCCAAGTTCGATAAGGATATAAAAGCCCTCCTTTGGCAGTCTCGGTCAATGGCTTATGCACCGCCATGAAAGTAGCGGGTTCCGCAAAAGAATTGAAAGCACGCATTAAAAATGAGCCCAGCCAAGGCGTTCTTAGAAAGGCAATGCG
>CAJWEH010000093.1 GCA_913031135.1 uncultured Puniceicoccaceae bacterium
TGTTATGGGGCATTAGCTCAGTTGGTAGAGCGCTTGCATGGCATGCAAGAGGTCAGCGGTTCGACCCCGCTATGCTCCACAATTTAGCAAGTCAAACAGAATGGGCTAAATGGTTGTATACTGAGTTTCATTCCAATTCTTTAATTAGACATAATATATATTGTGCGTTAATTGTGTATTTAGCTGGAAAGAAATTGAACCATTGTTAAAAAGTATATGATACTAGAATTATGCGCCTGATCCATTTAGCAATAATTAGTCTCACGTTGATACTCTATATCGATACATTTGGTAGAGATCGACCTATTATCGATGACTCGTACGGCTATAAAAGAATCCTAACAGACAAAGGAAGCTTGTTAAGGGGTGTCAGCTTGGCTTTCGATGGTGGTGATCCCTATGTTGAAGAGAAGCATGAATTGCCTAATAAGAGATCCTTTAAAAAATTAGGTGAAGAATACGGTCTTAATGCGGTTCATATTTATCTAGAAGGTAATTCTAGTACAAATCCAGAACCTGTGGGAATTAATTTAGCACTAGCTGATGAATTGGTAGAACTGACAAAAACATACGAACTTTATTTAATCATTACTATGGGCTGCAATGGAGAAAACGGCACTATCCACTCGCTAGACAAAGTCTTTGATTTCTGGGAACTCTATGCCGATCGCTATAAAGACGAAACTCATGTTATTTTTGAGGCCCACAACGAGCCCGTGCCGTACACGCTGAATAATTTCAAAAGAGATGATTGGGATATACAATATCATTTATACAAACACATACGTAAATTAGCTCCCGATTCTTTAATTCTACTTGGCTCTTTTATGTCCTTTTTTGACCCTGGAGGCACTCCAACTTGGGGCTCGGATTACTTAGAAAAGAAAGGCGTTTCTTGGGAGAATGCAGGATTTGCTTTCCATGGCTATTGGGACCTCGAACAAGTTGAAGAAACCATAATAGAATTTTGCAGCGATAAGGATCATCCCGCCCTTCTCTGTACAGAATTTTTCCCTGGAGATACTAGAAAGCATTTCAATAGCATGTTAGAATCGTATTCGATTGGTTGGCTTCAATTCGAATGGTTTAGCAATGATGAACACTTAGAAAGCTTTCGTGAAAAGATTAATCAATCTAAAACCCTATGGAAACCAGATAACCCAAATGCTAAATGGCCTTGCTACGGAAGCATTCAGTTACCGACTCGCAATGAGTCCTATCAAATATATAGTTATGCCGACCGTTCCTTTTTACAGTCAAACAAAGACTATTTAACTTTAGAATCCAACGATTCGTACAGCAGTCAGCGTGGAAAATTCTTTAAAATTCACACGCTAAAAGATGACTGGGTTGCAATTGAAGATGAATACGGTCAATTTTTATCAGCTAATAAATATGGCAGACCCGTAGAATTTGCATCTAGAACAAACGACATGAATCAGCGGTGGATGTGGTTACAAATTTCCAACAGTAAATTTGCATTGCGTTCTTGTTCAAAAAAAACTCAACACCTACTAGGTAAGATTAATCAAGGCACGCATAAAGATCGCTTTTCAACAAATTTACTGCATATTTCCGATGACGGCACCGGCATATTTAAGCTTCACCGCAAGTAAGTAAACTCTAGTTCGCTAGACCCCAGCGGCTCGTAAAAGGATAATAAATGAAAACAGGTTTACCGATAACGAAGCTTTCGGGAACAGGTCCAAAATAACGGCTATCAAAACTATTATAAGAATTATCACCCATTGCAAAATAGCTCCCTTCGGGCACATTAAAGGATTTGCCATCAGATAAATAACCCTCTGCATTATAGCCACGATATTCCCCTAACTGATCGCCATTTAAAAGAAAAGTAGGCACTTCATTCCTGAGGTTACCATTAGCATACAGCTTGCCCGATTGAACGGATAATTCATCTCCACCCACTCCCGCAAGTCGTTTAATGTAATACTTATCTCCCAGAGCTTGAAAAAGATCATTATACGCTTTGCTTTGTACTGCCTTAAAGACAAATGGATCGCCTGCCTTTGGCTTAAAAAAATGATAGGTTAAACGGTCGACAAAGAGCGCATCCCCAAGATTGATATCAAAAGCTAGTATTGGTCGATCTGCTTCAACGATATAATCGGTTGAAATCCTATAGCGCCGATCCCTTGAAAAATCACTCTTACCACTATTATGATAATCTTGCATTAAATCCTGAAAGGAATCGTATTCACTAAAGTACGTCTTTAAAATAACGGAATCCAAAGAAAAATCGACAGGCACACGGATGCGTACTGGTTGATTTGCCACATAAATCGAATATTCCCGAAATTGAGCGGGCATTAAGCCAAACCACTTTCTGCCTTGGACGAATTTGAAGCTAACAAATCCAAGTTTTCTCAACTGCTTATCTTTTGAATAAGAAGATTGAGAGAATAATTCGATACCAACTCGCCCTGCTCGATCCGATTTTAAGAAATAACTACCGGAACCAAGCCGTAGTGTGTTCATTAATTTGCTCAAAGCATTAGGCTCCTCTATGTCTAATGGATAAATGACCTCTTTCATTCCACTGTAGGTCGGATACATAGAATTCGTAGGAATGATAAACGGTTGGAAGAAAAATACACGAATACCAATAACAATGATTGCGGCAACAACGAGCATTTCAACATTATCGATCCAAAACGTTTTCGGGTAAATTTTACCACCTAATTTCAATAAGTCTTGATCGATTCGATTAATTTCTAGATTCAAATTTTCTTCCGATTCTTTTTTATAAGTAGCCAAGAGCTCATTCAAACGATCTATAATTAAATTCAATGACTTCGTTTCTTTAACGGATAACACATCTTTTTTGTAACGATAGACACGCTTTGCGTGTACCAATAAATTTTTGATCGTTTTTTTCATCTTAATTCGATTAAGCTGATTCAGAGGTTTTTAGGATTTTAATAAAAGCATCCTGTGGA
>CAJWEH010000094.1 GCA_913031135.1 uncultured Puniceicoccaceae bacterium
GATTCCTGGTTATCTTGAAAGCTATTTGTATGCTGAAAAGTTGACCTTTAGGAAGGCGAATGTAGCGACTCAGGAAGTTGCGAATACAGCCGTGTTTCTATTGAGCTCCGCCTCCAGCGGAATCAATGGACAGGGAATCGTTGTGAATGCCGGGATGGATCGGAATTATTTCGATAGTGAGGTAGTTCGTTTAGCGATGCGTCCTGAGAAATGAGTGTATTTACGAAAGAGCCAAATAATGGTTCAATATATCGTAACGATTTTCGTAAAGTTTGTGCTTAAAAAATAGCTTTAACAGTATTGCTTGATCATCCACCGGATTGATTCGTTGTGAATTAAATAGATCTAGCTTTTTTTGTGCTTCGTATTCGCTTTGTAATTCATGGGCGATGATCGACTGTAATTTTGTGCAGGTTGTTTGGACTCCATGCACCGCAACTGCTCGATCGTTCTGATTATTTAAAATGTTTTTAAAATAATAATAGGCGCGTAAGGTATGAAAGCGAGAGGTTATGATTAGGATCCGATTCGCTCCTTCTAGAAGCCCGATTTTTTTGAGCTCAAATTTTGTGAATAAGGCATTTCCGATCGTGTCCATCGAGGCCTTTTCTGTGAGCATTGTATTTTTGAGACCTGCCTTGATCGCTTCTTTGTGCATATAATCGGCTTCACTTTCTACAGTAAGAAAGCCACCCCCCGAAAAAACTACCACCGAGTCAGTATGCCTCTTCAGTAAGGGCAAGCTTTCTACAAGCCGTATATCCATGGCTCTATGACTCGCTCCTAAGAGTACGATAACATCAGGCGCCTCAAATGCTTGCTTATCGCCTATAAATTCTGCTTCCGAAAACCACACTTCATAAGCGTCTAATATTTTTGCTTTTTGTCGTACGATATTTTTTAAGGTTGCTTCAAAGGATGCGTTGTCGATGGATTGAATGTCCGTCAATAAGGGCTTAATATTCAGTATTTCTTTTTCTGCATTGTTGAGATTATGGTAAATCGAATCCGCTTGGTTTCGCTTAATCCAATCGCAAATTTGAGAGAGATGGAGATTTAGATTTTTGTAATGTTCTAAATAATTGAGATAGTATGACATAGGTTTCTATATAAAGGGAGGTTTTTATTAGAGAGTTAGGTCTAAAATTTATTTCAAATTTTAATATTTATGAGAAAAGCCTCGTCTTCCTAAACATTATGCCTCTATCTTTTGAGCGTATGCAGTTCCAGCGTGTCGCTATTGAAACAATAGATTATGTCTTGCCCGATTCAGTGCTTAGTTCTGAAGCATTAGAAACGGAGTTGGCGTCTGTTTATGAACGATTGGGATTGCCGTTTGGTCGCTTAGAGTTGATGACTGGTATCCGTGAGCGGCGTCTATGGGCTAGTGACTTTAAGGCGTCTGAAGCTTCGGCTTTGGCTGGTGAAGCAGTCTTGCAAAAGAGTCGCTTTGATCGAAGTGACATAGATTTGTTAATTCATTCAGCAGTCTGTCGAGATCGATTAGAGCCAGCTACTGCGTCTTATGTGCACCGTGCTTTAGCTATGAAGCACCGAACACAAATCTTTGACTTATCGAATGCCTGTCTTGGTTTTTTAAATGCGATGACGGTAGCTGCTAGTATGATTGAGAGCGGACAAATTGAACGAGCTTTAATCTGTTCAGGAGAAAATGGAGCCCCACTTGTTGAGCATACGATAAAGGTTTTGCAAGACCCATCCTTAACACGAAAGACGATTAAACCTTATTTTGCCAATTTGACGATAGGGGCAGGATCAGTTGCTGCCGTCTTGTGTCGAAAGGATTTAGTCTCGGAGGGGGCGCTGTGCTTAGGCTCAGTTTCTGTTGCAACAGACACGACGCATAATCATCTTTGCGAGGGTGATAGTTCTGGATCAGAGCTTGAGATGCAGACGGATTCGGAGGCTTTGTTGGAGGCTGGTATTTCAGTTGCAAAACAGGCATGGGCTTCCTTTACGAAAGAAAGTGGATGGAATGCAGAAACGCCAAATCATGTATTCACCCATCAGGTAGGCAAGGCACATACTCGAGCCTTATTCGAAGCTTTGGGCTTAGATCTTAAAAAAGATTATTCAACTTTTGAGTTTTTAGGAAATGTCGGATCGGTCTCTTGTCCGATTACGCTAGCGCACGCAATGCAAGCAGGTGTTTTTAAGCCTAGTGAGTGTGCCGCTTTGCTAGGGATCGGAAGTGGACTCAGTAGCTTAATGCTGTCTGTTGAATGGGAAGAGTGAAGATGGAAGCGTCGACCAACCAACTACCTTCGCATATCAGAGCGGAGTACCCCTTTAAAAATCATTTCTTTGAACAGCCATCTTCAAAAGGGGAGACTGTGCGGCAGCATTATTTAGACGAGGGAGAGGGCAAGCCAATTCTCATGCTTCACGGAAATCCCACTTGGTCCTTTTATTTTCGCAATTGTGTCAAGCAGCTAAGTTCGAAGGGGTTTCGCTGTATAGTGCCCGATCACATTGGCTGTGGACTATCCGATAAACCTCAAAACTATCCCTACACATTGGAGCGTAGAATCCAAGATATTGAACGATTAATGAACCATCTGGTGATTGAAAAAATGCATTTAATTGTCCATGACTGGGGAGGAGCGATTGGCATGGGCTATGCTGGACGCTATCCGGAAAAAATCGATCGAATTGCAATTTTAAATTCAGGTGCGTTTTTGTCGAAGCACATTCCTAAACGCATTGCCTTTCTAAGAACGCCTTGGCTGGGCTCATTTTTAATGCGTGCTTTCA
>CAJWEH010000095.1 GCA_913031135.1 uncultured Puniceicoccaceae bacterium
CAAATTCACGAGCGAGTGAGCCATTTAAAAAGCATTGAAGTGACATGGAGCCTCCACTGGGATTACCAAAGACATGACCGTAGCCATTTGGGTCTGACACGGTACTTGGCATAGCCGCAAAAAAAGTATCTGAAGTGCCTAATGATATAACTGTTTTACCGGGAGCACTAGCTGCAGTTCCGACTAGGCTACTTGGATTGTCACCAGTGAATACAACAATAGAAACCTCTTTTGAGAAACCATATTTTTCACTAAAATATTCTGAAATTTTCCCAACCACGGTATCTCCTTGAACGATATATGGGAGTTTATCCATTAAATTGGGTGCGGTTGCGTGAACTAATTCCGAGTCCCATGTATTGGTTTTTAGATCCATTAAATTCATGCCGGCACCATCACCTGTATCAATTGGGCAATCTTGACCCGAAAGAATCGAACAAATGAAGGAACTAACTAAATGAATTCTAGCGGTATTAGAGTAGGCATCGAGTGAAGTTTTATAAAATCGGCGTATTTGTGGACCGGTAAATCTTTCAATAGCGATGGATCCTGATCTTTGACAAATGATCTCGTTGCCACCCAAAGCCTGTGCAATTTCTTGGCATTCAAGCGTTGTAGAGGTATCCATCCATATTGGCGAGTGTGGACGGCTTAAACAGGGCTTTATTTGCTTTGATAAGGATACTGTCGGATCTAATTGACCAATGGTTTCAAGCCACCTGTTATTTAGATAAACTGATCCATGCTGCTGACCCGCGCCTGAAATAGCTTTCACTTTTCTCAAATCGCATGAATCTTTCAACTCATTAAATAGTAAATCAATAGCATCTAGCCACATTAAAGGGTTAGAATAGACCTCACTAGAGGTTTTACCTTTGAAAAATCCATTTGGTGAATCATATACAGGAAGCCGTTCACCAAAATTAATTGTACATTCGCACACAACGTCATTGTTATCCAAATCAATAACGATTGCCGACATACTTTGAGTCGATCCATCAATGCCTAATGAATAAGCCATAGGAATTTAGATAAATTCGTTAATTAAATTTTCGAGCATCTCTTGCTGACCACTTGCAATCTTTGGTTCGCTTTGATTGAGGGCATATTTTTCTAAACTTTCAAAATTAACTTTCCCTGCTTCAATATCAGCACCAATTCCTGAATCAAATGATGAATAGCGCTCTTTCACAAAATTTGCTAAACGACCATCTTGGCGAATCGCATGTGCGATCTTTAATCCACGAGCAAACGCATCCATTCCACCCACATGAGCATGAATTAAGTCAATTGGGTCATGGGACTCTCTGCGTCTTTTTGCATCAAAATTTAAACCTCCTGTTTTGAAGCCACCCATTTCAAGCACTTTTAGCATGACTTGAGTTGTGAGATAAATATCTGTAGGAAATTGATCTGTATCCCAACCAATAAGTTCATCTCCTTGATTAGCATCGATGCTACCAAGACGCTCGGCATTGAGTGCCACTGTCAGTTCATGCTCCATAGTGTGTCCAGCAAGTGTAGCGTGATTGGTTTCAATATTTAAATAAAAGTGATCGAGCAGATTGTATTCTCTTAAGAAATTCAAGCAAGCTGCTGAATCTGAATCATACTGGTGAGTTGAGGGCTCTCTTGGCTTTGGTTCAATGTAGAAAGGGCCATCAAATCCAATTTTTTTAGCGTGATCTACCGCCATGTGTAAGAAATTTGCTAGGTGGTCTAGCTCTCTTTTCATATTTGTATTTAAAAGGGTAGCATATCCCTCACGCCCGCCCCAAAAAGTGTATCCAAGACCATCGAGCTCATTCGTGCATTCAAGTGCCTTTTTGACTTGTGCTGCAGCATAAGCATAAACATTTGCATCAGGAGTAGTTGCACCACCTTGAGAATATCTCGGGTGAGAGAAGAGACATGCGGTCCCCCAAAGTAACTTTACACCCGTTTCTTTTTGTTTCTCCTTTAGCTTAGCTACTACGGCATCAAGTGCTTTATTTGATTGAGAAAGGTCATTGAGTTCTGGGGCGATATCGCGGTCGTGCCAGCAATAATAATCAATTCCCATTTTATCTAGAAATTCAAAAAAAACATCCACGCGATTCAGCGCATTCTCGGTTGAATTAGAACCATCGTCCCAAGGCATCAATGCAGTTCCTTCTCCGAAAGGATCCGCTAGCGCATTTCTCATCACATGCCAGTAAGGCGCTGCAAAACGCAAATGCTCTTTCATTGTTTTGCCATCAATAACTGCATCAGCATTGTAATGTTTAAAGGCAAAGGGATTTTTCGAGTCACTACCTTCGTAGTTGATTTTAGGGCAATTAAAGTATTCCATAATGTTAATTTTTTAAAGAACGAGACTAGTTCATTTTCTATGGATTTTCAACATACAGTAATGAAGATTCTATCCTTTTTAATGAAACTGAATTCATTCGTTGATGATGGTGCGATTGAAATTAAATCGTTTTCAATTAAAATAAATGGCACACCCGAGAGGAGTCGAACCCCTAACCTCCTGATCCGTAGTCAGGCG